>CAURMQ010000001.1:0-35856 GCA_963525765.1 uncultured Campylobacter sp.
AGCGCCAAATACACGCAGTCTGCGGGCGTAGCGTCATCGAGTTTGAAAAATCCGTCGTCGAGCTTGATAAATCTAAGCGGACGCGTGAGCGTGAGTGAGTGCGAGCATGCCGATTTCTCCGAGCTTGGCGCTACGATGGTAACGTTTGCGATTCCTCTTAGCGCGCTTGCGAGTTCTAGAAGCCCGCGCGCTTCGAATCCATCGTCATTGGTAATTAAAATTTCTTTCATATTCTCTCTTTAGCTAAAATTTCACAACAGACCTATCGGGGCGGAATTTCGTCTGTAAAATTTTAGCGCTTAATTCTTTACTATGCAAAAATTGCTACTTAGCTTGCGTGGCGTAGAATTCCGTCGCGCCAAATTTTTCAATAAAATTCCATGCGAACTTAAATCGCAAAATTCATAGAAAAATTCCGTCTTTTTGCTACGAAATTTTATCTTTTTTTGCTACAAATTTTATAGCCTGCTATGCAATTTCATCGCCTAAATTTCGTTTTCGAAATTCCTTAAATTAAATTTTGCGACCGCACTCCGCAACTCGCCGCAAAATTTGTCTTTTAAATTATCGTAAAATTTTACACCACGAAATTTTGCTTTCGCGCCGATGCAAATCCGCGGCATAAAATTACGCTAGACTTATCTATAACCCTGCTTTGCGGCATATCTCCTCGCTCACCTGCGAATCAAGTAGGTGCGAGCTTGGATAATCGTAGAAAAATCGGTGCACTTCACGCACTCCGTTTCGCAATAAAGCTCGCGTACTAGGTGCGTTGCAGTCATTTTCGGTAATATCCTTGGTTAGCAATTTGAGATATTTTTGCCGATCGGAGCTTTTCAGGCTCGCCCAGCCAGGGCTTAGCGAGTAGGCATAGATCAGATCGCTTCCTTGTGCGCTAATTTCTTCGAGGAAGGCAAACTGCGCGACCTTAACGTGGGGCTTGGCGCCGCCTAGGTCTGCTGCGATCTCGCTAGCTGCGGCTTTAGCGACGAGTGCGGGCGAGCCTAGCTTACTAAGCGCCTCAAAACGCGCCGTTACTGCGGGATCCTCGGTGACTTGACGCTTTTGATATTTAGCCGCGCCGCAACCGCCTAGCAACATCACGAACGCGCCACATAGCGCTAAAATTTTAAAATTTCTCATCTTAAATCCTTTGTCGGCTTAATTTTAGCACATTTTGCTATAATTAACAAAAATTTAAAAGGCTAAATTTGAAACATTTAATCTCTTGCCTAGAACCCTCGGCGAATCTGCATTTTAAAGAGGTTCTAGCGCATCTTAAAAAGCTTGATCCTGCTTGCGAGATTTGCGGAATTTTCGATGAAAAGCTGGGCTCGCCGATATACAAAAGCAGCGAATTTTCTGCGATGGGCTTTATAGAAATTCTGCCGCTAATTTTAAAAGCCAAGCGTGCGATAGCGCAGATGACGCGACTTGCGGCGGAGTGCGATCGCGTGCTACTCATCGACTCGCCCGCGTTTAATCTGCCGCTTGCTCGCGCGATCAAAGAAAGCGGCGCGCGCGCGGAAATTTCATATTATATCCTACCGCAGGTTTGGGCATGGAAGCCGCGCAGAGCGGAGAAACTGAAGGCGTTTTGCGACAATCTGCTCTCCATCTGGCCTTTTGAGGCGAAATTTTTCGGCGCGGATTGCGAGGGAGATAAAGGCACTGTGCCGCAAGAAGCGAAGAGCAAAGACGCTGCGCCGAAAGAAGATGCCGAACAAAGCGAGCAAAATTTTACCTCGCCAAATTCTGCGCCTAATTTCGCGAATCAAAATTCTAGGGTGCGAAATTCTACGCAGCAAAGCTCCGCAACGCAAAATTCCGGTAATTTTTGCGAGCGAAATTCCGAGACCGAAAATTCTAATGAGCCAAACCTCACCGGACAGGGCTTCTCGCAGAATTTCATATCGCAAAATTCTGATAAACATAGCTCCTCGCAGAATTTCACGCAGCAAAGCTCCGACAAGCCGTGCTCCGCGCAGAATTCTGCGGCTTTAAATTTAGAGGCTCAGAGCCGTGCTCGCTATTTTTTCGTGGGGCATCCGCTGCTTGATGAGATAAAATTCCAAAAATCAAGCTACGAAAAACAGGGCAAGATCGCCTTTATGCCGGGCTCGCGCAGGGCTGAAATTTCAAGATTGATGCCGATTTTTAGAGTCCTTGCGCCTAAATTTGAAAATAGCGAGCGAGTCTTAATAATCCCACCGCATCTGATGGATCAAAGAGATGAAATTTACGGGCCTCTGGACGGCTTTAGCATCGCAAACGATACTCCTGCCACGCTTAAGGATTGCGATTTTGCCTTCATCTGCTCGGGCACGGCGACGCTTGAAGCGGCGCTCATCGGCACTCCATTCGTGCTGTGCTACAAGGCTCGTGCGTTTGACGTTTGGCTCGCGCGAAAGCTCGTAAAGCTAAAGCACGTGGGGCTTGCGAATATTATTTTTGATTTTTTGGGCGAGGAGCCGCTTCACGAGGAGCTTTTGCAATCCGAGGTAAGCGCGCAAAACCTACTCGCCGCATACGATCGCTGCGACGCTGCGAAATTTAAACTTGCGAGCGAAAAGCTGCGAGATTATCTGAAATTCGGTTCCAGCGAAAACGTGGCAAAAATTTTAACGCAGCCTGCGAGCTAAAATTTTAAGGCTAAAGCTTATATAATTTGATAAAAAGAAAGGAAGATTATGACGACAGAACCAATGACGCTTTACGGATATGAAAAGATCACCTCCGAGCTCAAGGAGCTTCAGAGCGTGAAGCTGCCTCACATCGTGCAGCAGATCGACATCGCGCGCGGACACGGCGATCTGAAAGAAAACGCTGAGTACCACGCAGCGCGCGAGGAGCAGGCGTTTTTGCTCTCGCGCATCGCCGAGCTTAGCGACATCGTCTCTCGCTCAAAGATCATCGACCCCTCCACCTACGAGCACGACCGCGTAAAATTCGGCTCTACCGTTACCTTTATGGACGTGGAGACCGAGCGGGAGGAGGTTTACACGATTGTAGGGCTTAGCGAGGCCGATATTTCAAGGCATCTCATCAATATCAATACGCCGCTTGCGCGTCAGCTTTTAGGCAAGGCAGAGGGCGATGAGGTAGTGCTTCAGCTGCCATCGGGCACCCGCGATGTGGAAATTTTAAGCGTCGAATACAGACCGATCAAATTTGGAAAATAAGATGAAAAAAGCAGGGATCATCGGCGTTAGCGGCTATACGGGGCTTGAGCTGATTAAGGCTCTACTTTCTCATCCGGGCTTTGAAATTTCATATTTGGGGGCTTCGACGCAGGGCGAGATAAGCGAGATTTTCCCGCAACTTCGCGGAGTTTTGCAGATGCGCGTAGAAGCCGCGGATGCTCGCGTTGCGGCGCAAAGATGCGATCTTATTTTTTTGGCGCTGCCGCATGGAAAAGCGATGGAGTTTGCCCGCGAAATTTTAAAATTTAAAAGCGTCAGGGTAGTCGATCTATCCGCCGATTACCGCCTAAGCCGCGAGCTTTACGAGAAAAATTACACCGCACATTTAGACCCTCGTAATTTAGCCCACGCCGTTTACGGACTGCCCGAGCTAAATCGCGAAAAGATCCGCACGGCGCGGCTTACGGCAAATCCGGGCTGCTATCCTACCTGCTCTATTTTGGCGCTCGCGCCGTTTGTGCAGCTACTCGATCCGGGTATCGGCGTATTTATCGACGCAAAAAGCGGAGTAAGCGGCGCAGGCAAGGCCCTCAAAACAAGCAGCCATTTCGTAAGCGTGAACGAAAACGCAAATGTTTACTCGCCGATCTCGCATCGCCACGCAGACGAGATCAAAGAGCAGCTGGAAATTTTAAAAGGCGGCGAATTTAGCACGCTTTTCGTGCCGAATTTGCTGCCGATTACGCGCGGAATGCTAATTAGCGCGTTTGGCGTACTGCAAAAGAGCGTGGATGCAGAGGCGGTGCTGCGGGAGTTTTACGAAAACGAGCCTTTCGTGCGCGTCCGAGGCGAGCCCGTGAGTATAAAAAACGTCGTAGGGACGCACTTTTGCGATATTTTTGTAAAAACTGCGGGCGATAAAATTTGGATCAACTCGGCGATCGATAATCTTTTGCGCGGAGCTTCGTCGCAGGCGATCGCAAACGCAAATTTAATGTGCGGATTTGCCGAAGATACGGCGCTGCCGCGCATAGCGCACGGAATTTAAGCGATGAGCTTTTCGCAAAAACTATCACGCGCCGGAGCTTAGATGCAAAATGATCAAATTCAGACGATAAAACCCGGCGCGATCTTTATCGGCGATGCGCACGCGGGCGCGAGCAGACCGCAATTTTTGAAATTTATGCGCGCGCTGTGTTCTGCACAAAGCCTGCCGCCTCAAATTTTTATGATGGGCGATATGTTTGATTTTTTGGCAAACACGACCTACGTACAGCGCTTCTACGAAGAGGAGATCGCGCTAATAAACGAGCTATCGCGGAAATGCGAAATTTTTTACTTCGAGGGCAACCACGATTTTAATCTGTGCGAAATTTTCCCCCGCGCAAAAGTTTATCCAAACGCCGCGCAGCCTGCTAAATTTATCTGCGAGAGCGGTGAGACGGTACAGATCGCGCACGGCGATCTATTTTTGCCGCGCCTGACGCAGTTTGCGCTGCTTTCGCTACGAAACAGGGCTTTTCTGAAATTCATGGATCTGCTCGATCGTGCTTTAAAATTTAAAATTTCAAAGATGATCTTAAAATCGCAAGAGGGGAAAAACCTCTACAGAAAAATGCCAAATTTTAAGGATATAATCGCGCCGAAGATCGATTTTTACGCGGCAAATTTAATCATCGAGGGACACTATCATCAAGATGAAATTTTATATTTCGGCGAGAAAAAATATATAAATTTATGCTCGTTCGGGGTTAGGAGCAAAATTTACGAGGTCGCAAAAAGCGAAAAATTTATGCTAATTCCAAAAAACTTAAACTTAAATTAGCTATAATTCCTAAATTTTTGCGAGGATATTTATGATAAAGCTTTGTGTTTTCGACTTTGATTCTACGCTGATGGACGGCGAAACGATAGGTTTTTTCGCCGCTAAAATGGGTACGCAGCGACAAGTTAGCGAAATTACGAAGCGGGCGATGGCGGGCGAGCTTGATTTTTTTGAGAGCCTTAGCGAGCGAGTGGCGCTGATAAAGGGGATGAAGCTTAGCGATGCTAAAGCTATCGCGGAAAGCCTGCCTTTTGTTTGCGGCGCTAGCGAGATCATCGCGTATCTGAAAAATAAAGGCATAAAAGTGATCGTATTTAGCGGCGGATTTCATCTAGCCACGGACGCCGCGCAGAAAAAACTGGGTTTTGACGCGAGCTTTGCGAACTATCTGCATGAAAAAAACGGAATTTTAACCGGGCTTTTCGGCGGCGAGATGATGTTTGGATACTCAAAAGGCGCGCTGCTTGCGCAGCTTAAATCGCTGATGGGTCTAGAAACGAGCGAGGTAATGTGCGTGGGGGACGGCGCGAACGACGTTTCGATGTTTCGCGAGGCGGGACTTAAAATCGCCTTTTGCGCGAATGAAATTTTAAAAGAGCACGCGAGCGTCTGCATTGAAAAAAAGGATTTGAAGGAGATTATGAAATATGTATGATAAAGCCTTAAATTTCAGCCTTTGGTGCGACTTTTTGGAGCGCGATTTTATTGATAAAGATTTCGACGAGCTGATCAAAAAAGGGATAATTAACGGCGCGACTTCCAATCCTGCAATCTTTAAAAACGCGATCCTAAGCTCCTCAGCATACGATGCGGCTAAAGAGGAATTTAGAAAAAAAGAGCCTAAAAAGCTATATGAAATTTTAGCCACCGCGGACATCAGAAGCGCGGCGGAGAGCCTGCTTAAAAATTTTATTAACGGCGATGACGGCTTTGTGAGTATCGAGGTCGATCCATATTTCGCAGATGATGCTGAAGCGATGTATCGCGAGGGCAAACACCTATACGGCACGATCGGCATGCCAAACGTAATGATCAAAATCCCTGCAACAAAGGCGGGCTACGAAGCGATGCGCGATCTACTGAAAAAGGGGATCAGCGTAAACGCGACCTTGGTTTTTTCGCCTGAGCAGACCGTAAAATGTATCGAGGCGATAAAAGAGGGAATCGCGGGCTTTCGTCGCTACTTCCCGAAGGCAAATTTACCAAAAACCGTAATTAGCATCTTCGTTAGCCGCTTCGATAGGTTACTGGATGAAAAAATGGCAGCGGCGGGTCTTCCTACCGGTAAAATCGGCATAATGAACGCCGCGAAGTGCTACAATATCATCGCTAAAGAAAATTTAAACTACGTAAAGCCGCTGTTTGCGAGCACGGGGGTAAAAGGAGACGATCTACCGAAGGATTACTACGTAAGCGAGCTGATGTATCCGGGCTGCGTAAATACCGCGCCGCTTGAGACCATAGAGGCTTTTGTAAGCGGCGATCAAAAACCCAAAACGCCGCCGAGCGATGCGCAGATAGAGGAATTTTTCGCGCGCGTAGCGGATGCGAAGATCGATATGAAAAAGGCGTATAAAAAGCTGCTGGATGACGGGCTAGCGGCTTTTGAAGAGGCATTTAAAGAGATAATAAAAACACTTAAAAAGGAGAAATGATGGCGGGTTCTATAGATTATTCGCAGTATCAAGTTGACGCTTCTACACTGGATTTTAAGCAGCGAGACAGGCTAAATAAATATTTGGAATTTCTAATCCAAAACGGCGGTAGCGACCTTCACATAAAATCAGGCGCGGTTATCAGAGGGCGCATCCACGGCGAGCTAGTAAAATTTAGCAAAACGCCATTTTTGAAAGAAGACGCGATGACGCTAGCTAAGGAGCTTCTCATCACGCGCTTTCCGGAGCTTATCGAGAAAAAGAGCGTAGATTTTACCTACAAGCTAAACGAAGATTATCGCTTCCGCGTTAATATTTTTTTTCAGATCGACGGTATCAGCGCGGTTTTCCGAACGATCCCGGTTAAAATTCCAGAGATCGACGATCTAGGTCTGCCGCCCTCGATCAAAGATATTTGTGACACGGCTATGCGCGGCGTCGTGCTGCTTACCGGACCTACGGGAAGCGGAAAGACGACAACGATCGCAAGTATGATAAATCGTATAAATAGGCAAAGAACCAGCCACGTCGTTACGATCGAAGACCCCGTCGAGTTCGTATTTAAAGACGATAAATGCATCATCAATCAGCGCGCTATCGGCGAGGACTGCAATAACTTCGCAGATTCGCTTCGCGCTGCGCTGCGAGAGGATCCCGACGTTATATTTGTGGGTGAGATGCGTGATTTGGAGACGATCGAGACCGCACTTCACGCCGCAGAGACGGGTCACCTCGTGTTTTCGACGGTGCACACCATCGACGCAAAAGAGACGGTAAACCGAATCATTGCGATGTTTGAGCAGGCTGAGCAGGAGCGTATCCGAATGACGCTAGCATCCGTCCTAGAGGCGGTCATTTCTCAGCGCCTTGCCCGTACTGTCGAAGGCAAGCGCGTGGCCGTCGTAGAGATTTTGCGCAAAAACACTCGTATTAAGGATATGATACTTGATGCGCGCGACGATGAAATTCCGGACGCGATCGCCGACGGTCGCAACACCTACGGCATGCAGACCTTCGATCAGCACCTGCTTGATCTTTACAGAGATGGCGTCATTACCCGCGAAGAGGCGCTGGATAAGGCCTCTAAGCGAAACGACCTCGATCTGCAGATCAAAAACGTAGATCTTGCCAAAAAAAGGGATTTGGCAGCAGAATCCGGAGAGAGCGCCGAGGAGATGCTCGCAGGCGAAGTCGTACAGCTAAAAGAGATCCGCTAAGTCGCAAATTTTAAAATTCTAAATTTTTGCAATTTAAAATTTTAAAGAATTCTGCCTGCCGCTAGGCGGGCGGAATTTAATTCGTTTGCCCGCTGCTATGCGGGCAGATACTACCTTAAATTTCGTTTTAAAATATCTATAATTTCGATTAAAATTCCACGTCCGATTAATCTTATAAAATTTCTATTTATTTAATCTTTAATAAACAAAATTTCAACTAAATTTCAGGGGAGGTATAATTATGCATATTTTTTCTATAAGGAGTAGGAAATGCCGGCTAAGAACCGAATGAGCTCTAACAAAACAAAAAGAGCAGGATGCAATAGGACTCATGCCCAAAAAGCGGGCGACAAAAAACGTCGCAAAAAGAAATAATCTCGCGTCGAAATTAGTCGCGAAATTTATCTAAAAAGCGCTGAGGTCTTAATGCTTCAGCGCTTTTTAGAATTTAAATCGCGCAAGCGATCAAATGAATAAAATTTTAAAATTTAATCACAAGAGAATTTTATGAAATACGAGATAATCGACGTCCATACCGCGCTAGAGATTGTTTTTAAAAATTTTAAATGGGCGCTACTTATTGGAATTTTGCTGTTGCCGTTAGGCGTGGGTGCCGTGATTTTAGTGCTTTTGCCGTTTCAAAGCATTTTGATCTACAACAAAAACAAAAGATACCTGATCGATATGCAAACGGGCAAAATCACTTTCCCTAGAAGCGATGTTGAAAATAGCATTGTAGCCGTTTTGCTCTGCGCGCCGTATTGGAATTTAATGCGCAGCAGAACCGTCACGGCAGATCAAATCGAGGATATGCGCTTAGAGAAAAAAGAGGTAAAAAGCGCAAATATTTTTAAAATTTTCCTAGCGGTGATTAAATTTTTTAGGATGAGCTCCAAAAATGCCAAAACAGCTAGATTGGGGCGGCGCATTAATGATATCCAAACAAGATATTATCTCTACGTCTTTGGAAGCTTCGGCTCGACGGGACTATACTTTTATGACAAGCAAAAGCGCGACGAGGTACGTAGCGCCATACGAGAATGCGTGCTTAAATTTAGCGCCAAAAATATAGATAGGAATTTATTCTGAGATGATAATTATAAATCGAATGTTTTCGGGCGGCTATTTGAACGAGAGCTTGGGGCACGAAATCATCAATCTTTTTAAGGCAGACAACGGCAGGCACTACATCTACGTAAATCCTTACGGCACGATAAACGAGGATGCGAAGGACGCACACAAAGTCCTTTTAGTGCGTGCCATCTCGAAACATTGTTTTGAAATTTTAGCTTGCGCTAGCGAGTTAAAACTGCTTTTGAGCGATGAACTTTTTGCTAGCGGCAGAAAGCGTGGCGCTAAAGAGGAGCTTAAAAGACAATCTGAAATGATTGAAGCACAAAATATCGCTTACGGCGGTGTGCTTCTAAACGAGCTATTTGAAAGCGAAAACGATAGCCCCAATGCGGCGTATATAACATTTGAGACGTCGAATTTTAAAAAACCAAAATTTAAATTTTACATCGTTGATGATGAGAAACTGATAGACGAAACGCATTTTTTAGTGCCATTTAAATTTTCCTCGCAATCTTTAAAGCAATATGTCCAGGGCGAAAGCGCGCTGGATAAAATTTTCGCGCCCGAGCTTTGGCAAGAGAACGATACTACGAAGCGGATCGGGCTAAATGAAATTTTAAATTTCAAAGCTAAAGAGCAAAATATCTTAGAGATAATCGGCAAGATGGACGATGAGTTAAGCTTTTCAAATTGGATAGTCTATTATTTGCGAAACGATGCGCAGCTATTTTTAAAATTTGCGAGCGAAATTTTACGGCTAAACATAAGCGAGGACGCGCAAATTTTAAGAGAATACAAAAATATAGATATTTTCATAAAAGATCAAAACCACGCAATCGTCATCGAAAATAAGATCAAATCCGGTATCAACGGGATAAGACACGATTTACAGAGCGATGCTGTGCGCTCTCAGCTAGATAAATACTCAAAGATTGCCGATCAGCAGGATTCAGGCGGCAGAGCAAAGTGCTTTTTGCTTCTACCTGATTATAGCTATGCAGATAAAGAGTTAGCGAAATTTGATGAGTATGGACGCTATTCGGTCATAAGATACAGCGCGCTTTTGAGATTTTTTGAAGCTTGCGAATGCGGCTTGAAATTCTACGACGAATTCAAAGACGCGCTGCGAAAGCATGCGAGCGAATACAAAAAGGATTTTTATGAAATCATGGGAGAGCGGCTAATTATGACGATTTTACGGCATAGAGGCTTATCGTCGTAATTTATATTGCAGTGCACAAAAGACATCCTAACATGCATAAATAAATTCCACTATTGATCGATCTGCATAAAGTCCCATATTTCTTAAATAGATTTAAAGCAACATTTAGCTATTATCACGCTTCATTTTTTCACAAAGGAAACCTAATGTTAGAAGGTATCGTTAGAGATAGTATCGGTAAAAGGGCTTCAAAATCCCTAAAACGAGATGGTTATCTAATCGCTAATATTTATGCGAAAGGATTTGAAAATATTAACGCAGCGTTTAAAGTAAACGACTTTATCAAGGCTATGCGCACAAAAGAAGATCTTCCTTTCGAGGTTAGCGTGGGCGGTAAGACATATCGCGTTATAGTGCAAGAATACCAAAAGCACCCCGTCACAAATACTCTAACTCACGTAGATTTGCGAGTAGTTCAGGATGACGTCGTAAGCAAATATTTAGTGCCGGTTAAGGTAACTGGCGTCGCTAAAGGGCTAAAAAACAAAGGTATTTTGGTGCAATCCAAGCGCCGTATCGCCGTAAAATGCGCCGGCAAAGATCTACCAAACGATTTTACGCTCGATGTGAGCGATCTTGACGTAGGCGATTCACTTTTGATCCGAGACATTCCGGTAAAAGAGGGCGTCAGCATCATCCTAGACGGCTCGGTAGCGGTAGTCGGAGTTACTTCGGCTAAATAGGGGCGCCTATGATACTGATCGCAGGACTTGGGAATCCTGCTCAGAAATACGCAGACACCAGACACAACGTCGGTTTTATGCTAATCGACGAAATTTTAAAGACGGGCGGCTTTAGCGAGCTCGGCTCGTCTAAATTCCAAGGCGAGCTTTTTAAAAAGGGCTCGCTGCTTCTTTTAAAACCCCAAACTTTTATGAACTTAAGCGGCAACTCCGTAAAGGCGGTGAATGATTTTTACAAGCCCGAGCGCATCATCATAGTGCACGACGATATAGATTTGGATCTGGGCGCCGTTAAATTTAAAAAAGGCGGCAGTAGCGGCGGGCACAACGGCATCAAGTCGATCGATGCGCTAATCGGTGCAGATTACGAGCGCGTGCGTATCGGCGTGGGCAAAAAACGGCAGGACCAGGATGCGGCAAATTTCGTGCTCGGAAATTTTAACGAAAGCGAGCGCGAGAAGCTGAGCGAAATTTTACCCTACGTCGCGCGCGCAGTAGAGGAGCTCATTTGCTCGGATATAGAGCAGGTCGCGCAAAAATTTACGATTAAAAAGGCTAGGGTGTGAAGTTATACGTAAAATACGCGGCTCTTTCTTATCTGAAGTATTTTTTTATCCTGCTAATAGCCCTTGAGTGCTTTTATGTAGGCATCGATGTGCTTACTAATCTCAAAGATTTTCCTTCAAGCGCGAATACCGCTCTTTTATATATCGCCCTAACCGCCGCAGTCGCGCTTAGCTACACGCTGCCGCTAAGCCTCATTTTCGCGCTGATTTTAATGATGTTTAATATGATTAGAAGCAACGAGCTGGTGAGCTTTTATGCGCTTGGAGTTAGCAAAAACGCTCTGATAATCCCTCCATTTTTGATCGCACTTGCGATTACTGCAGGCTTTATAGCTTTAAATTCCACCCCGTTTGCATACGCGCTAAAATTTCAAAAGAATTTAACCGATTTATCGCCTACGGGGGGAGATATGTTTTTGAAATTTGAGGGTAAATATATCTACATCAAAGCTCTAAACGGCAAAAACGCAAATGATATAACGATCTTTGATGTGGGTGATAACTCCGTTGCTTCACGCTCGCATGCAAGCTCTGGCGAATACGCAGGTAAAATTTGGCATCTGCACGACGTAAATACTACTACTTTACCAGCACAGCTTAAACTTGGAGGAAGTGGATTAAAAAGTAAGCTTAGCGTGCAGGGCGAGGCGCTTAAGGGCTTTGATCCAAGCTCAATTGCAAGCGTTTATGATACGAGTAATGTATATTCGATCAGGGATGCTTTGCGTTCGATCCGCACCTTTTCGCATCAAGGCGTAAATATCTCTACTATAAAAGCAAGCCTTTATAATATGATATTTTTTCCGTTGTTTGCACCTTTGGCGGTATTGGTTCTGTATTATTATCTGCCCGTTACGGGGCGATTTTTTAATCTCGCGCTACTAAGCTTTGGATTTTTTATCGCTACGCTATGCGCTTGGGGCGTGCTTTTCGTGTTAATTAGGTTTTCTCTCAACGGCGTCATCATCCCAGAACTTGGCATTATCGTGCCCATAACAGCGTTATTAGGCTTCGCGGCATTTTTAGTTTTTAAGCATCGTTAAGCCTTGATTTGTTAGAATGGCGCAAAATTTATCGGTGGAAATTCTATGGATTATTCAAGCTTAGCCCGCAAATACGGCACCCCTTTATACGTTTACGATTTTAACGAGATACAAAAGAATTTCATAGCGCTCAAAGAGGCCTTCGTAGCGCGCAAGTCGCTCGTTTGCTTCGCGATTAAGGCAAGCTCTAATTTAAGCATTTTAAAATTTCTATCGGATCTGGGCAGCGGCTTTGACTGCGTCAGCATAGGTGAGCTGCGCCGCGCTCTGTATATCGGCGCAAAGAGCTATAAGATCATATTCTCTGGCGTCGGTAAGCAAGATGGCGAGCTCGAGTTTGCGCTAAAGTCGGACATCTTGCTAATAAATTTAGAAAGCGAGGCCGAGATGCTGCGCCTCGAGCAAATCGCGCAAAATCTAAATAAGCCCGCTCGCATCAGCATCCGCGTAAATCCGAACGTTGATGCTAAGACCCACCCCTACATCTCTACGGGGCTAAATGAGAATAAATTCGGCGTCAGCATCGAGACCGCGCGCAAGATGTATATCTACGCCAAAAAGAGCAAATTTTTAAATCCCGTCGGTATCCACTTTCACATCGGCAGCCAGCTTACGGACATTTCTCCGATCTGCGACGCGGCAAAGATCGTAAGCGATCTGTTGCGCGAGCTGCGAGCCCTTGAGGTCGATATAAAATTTTTCGACGTGGGCGGCGGCATCGGCATCCGCTACGAGGATGAAAAACAGATCGTGCTCTACGACTACGCGCAAGGGATTTTAAAGAGCCTAAGCGGTCTAGATGTCACGATCGTGTGCGAGCCGGGGCGCTTCATCACGGGAGCAGCGGGCGTCTTCCTTACTCGCGTGCTTTATGAAAAACAAAACTGCGGCAAGCGCTTCGTCATCGTTGACGGCGCGATGAACGATCTCATACGCCCGAGTCTCTACGGCGCGCACCACGCCATCGAGATCGTTGGCGCTTCGGAGGGTATAAATTTAAACGAGCCCGATGCGAGCGAAGTAAATTTAGGCGGCAGAGGCTCGGATCAAATAAACGGTTCGTGTGCAGATCAAAAAAATTTGAGCGGCGCAAATTTAGCCGCAGCGAGCCTCTGCGACGTCGTGGGGCCGATCTGCGAAAGTGGCGATTTTTTGGCCAAAGGCGTTAGCCTGCCTAGCCTGCAAAGCGGCAATCTGCTCGCGATCAAAAGCGCCGGCGCTTACGGCTTTTCGATGTCGAGCAACTACAACACCCGCTGCCGCGCCGCCGAGGTCGCGGTTTACGACGGACAGGACCGCCTGATTAGAAAGCGCGAGAGCTTTGATGATCTAATCGCGCTCGAAAAGGATCTCGTATGATCCGCGCGGCGAGCCGTCCAAAACGGGGCGCGATCTTAAATTTCAAATCCGAACGCGCAGCGGCTTTAAATTTTAACGCAGTAGCAAGCACGGTCTTAAATTTTAAACGCACCGCCGATTTAAATTCTAAGCCTGAACGCGCCGCCGCTTTAAATTTCAAATCCGAACGAAATGCGCCTCTAAATTTAACGCCAGAACGAAGCCCCGTTTTAAATTTTAATCGCGGCTCTTTAAATTTTAGATCCCGCTGCGACGAATTTTATCGCGCCTTCTTAGCGCGCGGAAGCTACGGCGCAGTAATTGCAAGCGATGAAATTTTAAGTTCGCGCGGTAAGAATTTCAAAGCACAAAGCAGCAAGAGCGGCGGCATGAAATTTCTAAAACCGAAATTTAGGGGCGAGCAAAAGGAGGGTTGTGATGCAAAATATCGATGATCTGCGCGTTTGTATCGATAGGCTGGATGATGAAATTTTGCGCCTTATCGACGAGCGCATGGGGTTTGTCAAAAAGATCGGCGAGCTAAAGCAGACCGCGGGCAGCGCGATCTACCGCCCGGAGCGCGAGCGCTCGATCATCAGCAGGCTGGACGGCGGAAAGGCGCGAAATTTAAGCAAAGAGGCGATTGAGGCGATATTTTTTGAAATTTTTTCAGTCTCGCGAAATTTAGAAAAGCCGCAGATCGTCGCGTTTTTAGGGCCTTTCGGCACCTATTCGCACCAAGCCGCCAAGAGCCGCTTCGGCGCGGTAAGCTCCTATCTGCCGCTCTCAAACATCGAGGCGGTCTTTAAGGAGCTTGATAGCGGCGAGGCCAAATACGGCGTCGTGCCGATCGAAAATAACACCGAAGGCGCGGTGGGAGCGACGCTTGATTGCTTGCGAAAATACGAGGGCGTCAAGATCGTCGCCGAAATTTATATGGATATCCACCACTGCTTTGCGAGCCACTGCGACGACGTAAGCACAGTGGAGCAGATATTCTCGCATCCGCAAGGATACAATCAGTGCCTTAAATTTTTAGACGATCACGGCCTTAGCGGCGTTAAATTTACCGCGACCAAATCGACCGCGCTTGCGGCGCAGATGGCGGCCGCCACGCCGCACTCCGCCGCGATCTGCTCCAAGATCGCCGCCGATCTTTACGGCGTGCCGATGATGTTTCAAAAGATCGAGGATAACTCCGCCAACCGCACGCGCTTTTTCGTGCTCAGCGACTTTAAAAACCAAAAGAGCGACCGCAACAAAACGAGCATTCTAGCCAAAACTGACGACCGCCCGGGCGGGCTCGTGGACTTTTTGCAGATGTTTCGCAACGAGGGGATAAATTTAACCAAATTAGAAAGCCGCCCAGTCAAGCTTAGGGATTTTAAAAGCGTCTTTTATATCGATTTTGAGGGGCACATCGACGACGAACGCGTGGCGCGCGTGCTGCAAAACGCGCAAAAAAACGGCCACGAAATTACCTGGCTGGGAAGTTACATAAACGGAGGGGAGTGATGAAATTTAACGAATTTGTAGAAAATCTAAGCAATTACGAAGCGGGCAAGCCGATCGAGCTTGTGGTGCGGGAGTTTGGTATCCGCAAGCAGGACGTACTAAAGCTTGCCAGCAACGAAAATCCTTTCGGCACGAGCGAGGCGGTGCAGGAGGCGATCGCACAAAACGCCGCCTGTGCGCATCTTTACCCCGATGATTCGATGTATGAGCTAAAGGACGCGCTCGCCTCGAAATTCGGCGTAGAGCCGCAAAATATCATCATCGGCGCGGGCAGCGATCAGATCATCGAGTTTGCGCTGCACGCCAAGCTCAATTCGCGCCGCGCGATACTGCAAGCGGGCGTCACTTTCGCGATGTACGGCATCTACGCAAGCCACTGCGAGGCTAAAGTTTACAAAACGAGCACGCAGGAGCACGATCTGGCTGAGCTTTTAAAAATTTATAACGAGCACAGGGATGAAATTTCAGTCATATTTTTGTGCGTGCCGAACAACCCGCTAGGCGAGTGCTTGGATGCGGAGGCTGTATATGAGTTCGCTCGAAGCGTGGATGAGGACACGCTTTTGGTGATCGATGCCGCGTACAACGAATTTGCAGCGTTTAAAGATGAACGTAAAAAGCTCGATCCGAAATTTTTAATTCAAAATTTTAAAAACGTGCTCTATCTAGGCACCTTCTCGAAGGTCTACGGCCTGGGCGGCATGCGCGTAGGCTACGGCATCGCGCCGTACGCGATCATAAGCGCACTTTATAAGCTGCGCCCGCCCTTTAACATCACGACGCTTAGCCTCGCAGCGGCGGTTGCGGCGCTAAAAGACGAGGCTTTTGTGCAAAAGAGCTTGCAAAACAACGCCGCGCAGATGAGCCGCTTTGAAGATTTTGCGCGCGAGCGAAATTTAGAATTTATCCCTAGCTACGCAAATTTCATCACGTTTAAACTTAGCCCGCCGCTAGATAGTAGCGAGCTTTGCGAGCAGCTTCTGCGCCGCGGCATCATCATTCGAAATTTAAAAAGCTACGGGCTAAACGCCGTGCGCATTACGATCGGCACGCAGGAGCAAAGTAGCCGCGTTCTAGACGCAATGGGAGAAATTTTGAGTGGATATTAAAAATAAAAGCTTAGAGGAGTTACGGGAGCTTTGCACGCAGATCAGGGCGCGCATCATCGAAGTCGTGAGTAAAAACGGCGGCCATCTAAGCTCAAACATGGGCGCGGTCGAGCTCATTGTGGCGATGCACTATGTATTCAACGTCACGAGCGATCCGTTTATCTTCGACGTAAGCCATCAAAGCTACGCACACAAGCTTCTAACGGATCGCTGGGAGGAGTTCGGCTCGCTTAGGCAGTTCGGCGGTATCAGCGGCTATACGAAGCCTAGCGAGAGTAAATTTGATTACTTCGTCGCAGGACACGCCTCGACGTCGATCTCTTTGGCCGTGGGCGCGGCAAAAGCGATAAGCCTAAAGCACGAGGATCGCGTGCCGGTTGTGCTCATCGGCGACGGCTCGATGAGCGGCGGCATGACCTATGAAGCGATGAACGAGCTCGGCGATCTGCGCCTGCCCTGCATCATCATCCTAAACGACAACAAAATGAGTATCAGCAAGCCGATCGGCGCCTTTAGCAAATACCTAAGCCAAGCGATGGCGGGCGAGACATATCAAAAATTTAAATCCCACGTAAGAGAGCTGCTCTCTCACGCTCCGCAAAGCGCGACATATATGGCAAAGCGCTTTGAAAATTCCTTAAAGCTCATTATCCCTGGGATGTATTTTGAGGAGCTGGGGCTTGATTATATCGGTCCCGTGGACGGGCATAATTTAGAGGATCTAATATCGGCGCTAAAGACGGCAAAAAGCGCGCGCAAGCCCGTCGTCGTGCACGCTCAAACGATCAAGGGTAAGGGTTACGACAAGGCCGAGGGATATTTAGAGAGCTGGCACGGCGTAGGGCCTTTCGATATTAAAAGCGGAGAATTTAAGAAAAAATCCGCCGCCAAAAGCGCCACGCAAATTTATGCCGAAGCGCTTTTAAATTTGGCCGCTAAGCATGAAAACGTCGTGGGCGTGACCGCCGCGATGCCAAGCGGCACGGGTATGGATAAGCTGATCGAGAAATTTCCGCACCGCTTCTGGGATGTAGCGATCGCCGAGCCTCACGCGCTAAGCTCGATGGCTGCGATGGCGCGCGAGGGTTTTAAGCCGTACGTTACGATATATTCGACCTTCATGCAGCGCGCGTTCGATCAGATCGTCCATGATGCGGCGATTATGAATCTAAGCTTAGTCCTTGCGATGGATCGCGCGGGCATCGTGGGCGAGGACGGCGAGACGCACGAGGGGGTCTTTGACGTGAGTTTTTTAAACGCGATCCCAAACGTCAGCATGTGCGCGCCGCGAGACGAGGCTAGCTTTAAACGGATCATCGAGTACTCCTACGCGCATGAGGGGATTTTGGCGATCCGCTATCCGCGCGGAAGCTTTATCTTGGGCTGCGACGAGACTAGTGCATCTGCGGTAGAGCTTGCAAAATCGGTGTTTTTAAAGCGCAGCGATAGCGCGCGAGTAGCGTTCATCGGCTACGGAAACGGCGCAGGCAGAGCGTATAAAACGGCCGAGGCGCTGGAGGGGCAGATCGAAGCAGACGTCGTGGATCTAGTCTTTGTAAAGCCTTTAGACGCCGAGTTTTTGCGAAGCTTGGCTAGCAAAGATAAAATTTGGTACGTCTTTAGCGACAATGCCAAAAAGGGCGGCGTCGGTGAAATTTTAAGCGCATTTTTGCAAGAAAATGAAATTTCGGACGTAAAGATCGTAAGCTTCGAGTTTGCTGATATCTTTTTACCGCACGGCAAGACTGCTGACGTGGAGCGCAGCTTGGGCTTAGATATCC
This sequence comes from uncultured Campylobacter sp., assembly GCA_963525765.1. Classification (GTDB taxonomy): domain Bacteria; phylum Campylobacterota; class Campylobacteria; order Campylobacterales; family Campylobacteraceae; genus Campylobacter_B. The sequence continues at coordinate 18,172 of CAURMQ010000001.1, forward strand.
AAACTCTAACCGAGCGAATATTAAGTGATAAAAAGTATTAGTTAATATCAACTTTGTTTAAAGTAAAATTTGATAATATCACTTTAAAATTTTTTGAAGGACAAAAATGAGCCACGTAGAACTACTCAAAACTTGCGGTTTGAAAGCAACTCCTCAAAGATTGTGCATCCTAAAGGTGCTCGATCGCCACGAACATCCAAGCATAGATGACCTATACGAGGGGATCAAAGAGGACTATCCATCCATTTCACTAGCGACGGTTTATAAAAATTTAAACACCCTACTCGACGAAGGCGTCGTAGTCGAGGTCAATGCGCCGAATAAAAAGAGCCGCTACGACATCTATCAGATGCCGCATATCCACGTCGTCTGCGAAAAATGCGGTAACGTCACGGATCTTTTCATGGATGATGCCTTTAATAAGGACGTTTTGAAAAACATCGAGCGCAAAGCGGGCAATTTCATCCGCAAGCTAAATATCACGGCTACGGTCGAAGACTGCGAAAAGTGTAGATAGTTTAAAGAATTTTCTGCTATTATTACCCACTTTATTTTTGGAGCGGGTATGCAAACTAAGCGTAAATTTTTATTGAGCGACGATTCGATTCTGCGGACGCTAGAGCGTGCGGGGCTGAAATGTCGCAAGGTAAAGATCGCTTGGTTTTATACTTCGTTCTATCCCGAAATTTACTACATCCGCCAAAACGACGAATGCTCTTTGCACCATAAAAAAGAGGATCTTGACAGACAAACTCTAAATTTTAAAATTTCAAAAGATGATTTCAAAGAGGCTTTAAAAAGCAGGATCGCCCGAGTCGTGCAAAAGAACCGTTACGGCTTTGCCAGTGACGAAGCGGAGTTTTGGCTAGAGCTTTACGGCGGCGAGCTAAGCACGCTCGTGATTTTACGAGCGAAATTTCAAAGCGAGGCGGCAAGCGCAAATTTTGATTTTGCAAAAACCTTCGGCAGCACCGATTTTTGCGAGATCACCGACGATTATCGCTACAAAAGCCGCTATCTGGCGCGCTACGGTATCCCGCCGCGCTCGCTTGATTTCGCGCACGCCCGCAGTGTTTTTAAAAAATTTAGCCGAGTTAAATTTTTCGCGCCGCCCTATGCGGACAGCGTTAAGCTCGCGCGTTTGGCGCTTGAGCTAGCGTGGACGAGGGCGTGCGGCGCAAAGAGCGAATATCAAAAAAGCCTAGCCCCCGAAGCGCTTCACGAGCTGCGCGTGCAGATTCGTAAATTTAGAGCCGTTTTGAAGCTATCCGCGCCGCTTTTCGAAGCTGAAAAAAAGGATGAAATTTTAAAACTCCTCGCAGAATTTATGAGCCGCAGCAATCAGCTGCGAGACCTTCACGTTTTTGCGGAGTTTTTAAAAGCCGACGACGCGCCTGCGAGCTTTTTGCAGCAGCTAAATCTTATCGCGAAGCGCTCGGAGGATAAAATTTTGGAATTTCTTTCTAGCGCGGAATTTACGAATTTAAGCGGCGCTATTAGCGGCTTTCTAAGCGGCGCGGACGGCATCTACGCACGCAGCGAATATGAAAAAATTTCAAAAAAGTTCGCCTCCGCCCGCCTCTGCAAGCTGATTAAAAGCTTGCGCGCGGAGCTAAAAAATTTAAAGCAAGGCTCATCGCTGCAGGCATTTCACGACGTGCGTATAGGGCTAAAGAGGCTGCGATACGCGCTTGAAATTTTTGCAAGAAGCTTTGATGAAGGCTGCGTCAGAGAGCTGTTTAAGCGCACCAAGGCTGCCTGCGAGGATTTCGGCGCGCTGCAAGATATCAGCGTGTGGCAAAATTTCATCGCGATCTATCAAAAAGCAAGCGATAAAAGCGGCGTCGCGTTTGCGTATCTGCTGGCTCTGGACGCCCGCTTAAACGACCGCCGCGCCGAGCTGGAGGAAAAAATTTTAAATGAAAAAGAGCCTCTTTTACGCGCTCTGAAAAGATCGCTGCGTAAAATCAAAGCATACGAATAAGGAAAGTCCGTGCAAAAACAGGAAAAAATCATAAAGATGTTCGACGAAATCGCGCCTACCTACGATCTGGCAAACCGCGCCATCAGCTTCGGCGTGGACGTTTCGTGGCGCAAAAAAGCGGTCAAACTAACGCTTGAAAAGCTTAAAGGAAGGCTCGTGAGTATCGCCGACGTCGCGTGCGGTACGGGCGATATGATAAGCTCATGGCGCGACGGCGCGGCTCAGCACGGCGTGCAGATCGAGCGGATCGTAGGGATCGATCCTAGCGAAGGGATGCTCGAAGTGGCGAGGCAAAAATTCCCTGGCTGCGAGTTTATCAAAGCAACCGCGGGCGCCACGACGTTAGATGATGCAAGCGTGGATATTTTAAGCATCAGCTATGGCATAAGAAACGTCGTGGAGCTGGACGCGGCGCTTGCGGAGTTTAATCGGATCATCAAACCGGGCGGCTCGCTCGTGGTTTTGGAATTTACCAAAGCCGCTAGCGGCGGGCTCGCGTTTAAAATCAGAGATTTTTACGTGAGCAAAATTTTGCCCAAAATCGGCGCCTTCATCTCAAAAAACAAAGAAGCCTACGAGTATCTGCCAAGCTCCATCGGCAGCTTCCTAGACGCCGCGAGCTTTAGCGAAAAGCTCAAAAACGCGGGCTTTGAGCTGCGCGTGCAAAAGGGCTTCAGCTTCGACGTCAGCACGCTTTTCATCGCGGAGAAAATCGCGCGGAAGAGCGACGATGCTTAGCGTAAGCGAGCTAAACGCCCAAGCCAAGGCGCTTTTGGAGACGAGCTTTAGCTTCGTCGAAGTCGAGGGCGAAATATCTAAGCTTAGAATTCAAAGCACGAGCGGACACTGGTATTTCACGATCAAAGACGCGAGCTCGGCGATCGATTGCGCGATGTTTAAATTTAATGCCGCGCGGATAAATTTTATCCCCGCCGTCGGCGATAAGCTCATCGTAAGCGGCAAAGTCTCGCTATACGCCCCCACGGGCGCGTATCAGATCCAGGTCTCAAACATCCGCAAAAGCGGCGAGGGTGAGCTGGAAGCGGCGTTTGCCGCGCTAAAAGATAAACTTAGCAAAGAGGGTCTTTTTGATGCCGCGCATAAAAAGCAGCTTCCGAAATTTGCCCAAAGCATCGCGATCATCACAAGCGCGGGCTCCGCGGCGCAGGCAGATATGCTTCGCACGGCGCAGGACCGCTTCGCGCTTTGCAAGATCGATCTGTATAACGCGCTAGTGCAAGGCGAGAGCGCGCCTGCTTCGATCATAAGTGCGCTGCGCGCAGCCGACGAGAAGGGCTACGATGCGATCGTAATCGCTCGTGGCGGCGGCTCACGCGAGGATCTGTGGTGCTTCAACGACGAGGCTCTGGCGCGCGCGATCTATGCAGCCAAAACGCCCGTCATCTCGGCGGTCGGGCACGAGATTGATTTTAGCATCAGTGATTTCGTAGCCGATCACCGAAGCCTCACGCCTACCGCCGCGATGATAGATCTGCTGCCCGATATTTGCGCGATCTTTCAGAGCTTAGACGGCATAAGCGACGCATTTGATAGGCTGATAAAAGATAAAATTTTATCCGCACAAAACGCGCTGAGCCTCGCAGCTCTGGAGCTTAGATCAAAATCTATCGAGCCGAAAATTTCAGGCTCGCTCGCGGGGCTTTCAAATTTAGAGCTTAAATTTAAAAGCTTCGTGGCCTCCAAACTAAGCGCTGCGGAGCACGTGCTAAGCGCAAAGGATGAACTTTTGGCGCAAAAGGCGAAATTTTTTGAGATCACCAAAGACCTCGTTCAAATCCAAAAGGGCGGCAAAACGGTGGCCCTAGGTGAGCTTGCCGCGGGCGACGAGTTCGTCCTTTGCTCGCAGCAGCTTAGCAAAAATGCAAAAATCATCTAAAGGAGACAAAATGGATAGGGTTTTAAATTTTAGCGCAGGACCTAGCACCATCCCGCTGGGCGTGCTAAAGCAGGCGCAAGAGGAGCTGCTAAACTACGCAGGGCAAGGATTTTCGATAATGGAGATCTCGCACCGCACCAAAATTTTCGAGGAGGTTTTGCATAGCGCGATGAGCCGCGTGCGCGATCTCTACGGCTTTTCGGACGATTTTACGATTTTATTTTTGCAAGGCGGCGCGAGCCTGCAATTCGCGCAGGTGCCGATGAACCTATACGCGGGCGGCGTCGCAGAATACGCTAACACGGGTAACTGGACGAGCAAAGCGATCAAGGAAGCGGGCGTGCTCGGCATAAACTACCGCGTGGTCGCAAGTAGCGAGGATAGTAAATTCGACCGCATCCCCGAGGTTAAATTTTCTGACGACGCCGATTACGGCTACATCTGCTCGAATAACACGATCTACGGCACGCAGTATCCGCAGCTGCCGCAGTGCGCCTGCCCGCTCGTAGTCGATAGCTCGAGCGATCTGTTTTCGCGGCCGGTGGAGCTTAGCAACGTGGGGATGTTTTACGGCGGCATTCAGAAAAACGGCGGTCCCGCGGGCGTTACGATGGTTGCAATCCGCAAGGATCTGCTGGACCGCGCGAACCCTAAAACGCCGATGATCCTGCGCTACAAGACGCAGGCGGACGCGGACTCGATGAGCAACACCCCGAATACTTTCGGAATTTACATGCTAAATTTAATGCTCGGCTGGATCAAGGACGAAATCGGCGGGCTCGCGGCGATGCACGAGCGCAACAAGCGCAAAGCGGCGCTACTTTATGGCGCGATCGATGCTAGCGGCGGCTTCTACCGCGGCCACGCGCAAAAAACTAGCCGTAGCCTGATGAACGTGAGCTTTAATATCGCAGATGCTGCGCTTGAGCCGGTTTTCGTCGCGCAAGCGGAGGCGGAGGGGATGATCGGGCTTAAAGGACACCGCGTCTTAGGCGGCATCCGCGCCTCGATCTACAACGCGATAAACTACGAAGACGTTGAAAAACTAGTCTCCTTTATGAGCGAGTTTGCGCGCAAAAACGGCTAGCGGCGGTTAAATTTAGGGGGTTTGAACGCGGCTCGCGCTTATAGACGAGATTGTTTAGGATCCGCGCTTGCCTTGCCGCTAAGCTGGTATTTGTGATAACTCTCGCTTTTATAGCCGGTATTTTACGGCAGAAATAGCTTTGATGCGGCTTGAATTTCGCTGCTAGAATTTTATTGAAGGCAAAATTTTATGATGTTAAATTTTGCATTGGATGAAGTCTGATGGCTTTGATTTTGCAGCGGTGAGCGGACTTGGCGCTGCTGGGATTTATTAGGTAGGATTTAATATTTAAAACGCTATTATCGGTGTTCGAGGATGGGAGGCGGTTTATTTATGTAGGCGCAGGTTTAGCGTATCTAGCGCCTAAATTTAAGCTTAACCCTAAAAACAGGCAAAATTAAACGAAAGGATTTAAATGAGTTTTAAGAGATTTTTTGCAGTAGCGCTTGCGGTGGGCGCTTTCGCTTCGGTGAGCGCAGAGGCTAGCGCTGCTGGGGATTTTTGTATCAAAAACGGCGGCGAGCTGATCGTCCGCAAAGACGGCAATGGCGTGGACTACACCGTTTGTAAGCTGCCTGACGGTACTATGATCGACGCTGAAGAATTTTATAAAACAGGCGGCGATTTGAGTAAATTTAAGAGCGTAAATCGATAGAATTTTATCGCTTGCGAGATTTGCAGCAGCGAAATTCCATAAAATTCTGCGTCAAAATTCCTCTTTAAAATTTAGATGAATTCTAACTAGCAAGCATTAGCGCAAGTAAATTATTTGGGTACCTCATACAAAGTGAGGGCAGCAGAGTGATGGAAGGAATTCAATTATCCAAATGTCAACGATGTGCGGAGATTTTGCTCCAGTAAGGCGCTGAAAGCAGTGGCTATGCAAGACAGAAACATTTTAAGTGATTTGACGCAACGTAGACAACCTGCTAGATTACTCGATTACGATGCAGATTTTTTTGGATATGTGATAAGCGTTTGCGCCCATACTTCCTGAACTTAAATTTTAGCCGTTCGTGGATGTCGCTTGCTTCCTTTTTTTTGAAAGGCTCAAATTTTAGTCGTTTGTGAGCGCTCATTCACTTCCTTTGCCCGCGTAAATTTAGCGCGTAAAAACCACGACCTCGCCGCGCTCAAACGTGATCTGTCGCCCGGATAGATACAGCTCGAAGTACGGCTTTAAAAAGTCCTCCTGCGGCCTTTGCGCGTAGTTTGGATACTGCAAGTACACAGGTAGCAGATAGTCGCAGTTGATCGAATAGTACGCCTCGCCGAGCACCCATAGCTTCGTATCGAGCTTAGGCGAATCTATCATCCACTCCGTGATCGCCTCATAGACGGCGTGCGCAAGCTCATCTTTATTATGCTCAAAATCAAAACCTTCCTGCACGCGAGCGGATTTTATCTGCTCAAGCATCTTTAAAAGCTCGCTCTTGCCTAGAAATTCTGCGAAAATTTTTAAATTTCGAACGTACGCTAAAGCTAGGCTCTTAAGCGCTTCGTCGTCAAATTTCGGATCCTGCGGCGGGCAAAAATACCCGGGCGCCACGCCTCGACCAAACGCCTCTCGCGTCTGCTGCTCCGTGGCTGCGTAGACCGGCATTGTGCGCGCTTGCAGCGCTTCGCCGTTTTGCAGCGGCGCAAACACCGCCCGCACGCCCGTGCCCTCGGGCATAAAGCACTGAAAAAGCCCGTAAAGCTTATCCTGCAGATCGATCTCTTTGCAATCTAAATCAAGATCCAGCCCCGCAGCCTCGTCAATGCGGCGCGCGTACTCGAAATTCGTCATTTTCGCCCTTTTAAATTTTGGTCGTCAAAGCGTTTGGGTGGAATTTTACCTAAATTTTACGCATTTGCCGAATTAAAATTTATGTGCGATGAGACTTTTGTAGAATTTAAAATTTAGCGGTTCGGTTTGGGCTCGGTACCGCGACAAAGCGGCAGAGCGATTGGCGGCGGCAGGTGTCGCGTGACGGGGTGATGAGCGGCGGCAGATGGGTTATCGCGCGGCGGGAGGAGGGCGGCGCCCGACGGCGGTACCTACGGCACGTGACGACGGGTGATAGCCGATGATCGCGACCGCAGCGCTCGCAGTCCACTTGCTCGCAAAAGCAGATTTTTCGCGCTCAGGCCGTCGCAAAATGGCGGGCGGTGTATTGGACGACGGTCGCCGCCGCGGTATTCGCGGGCCGGTCACTTACAAAAGCGCTTTTCGCGTTCAGGGCGCGCATTAGCGGCGCAAGGTCGGCGGCATTATCCGATCCGTTGCGCGCGAAATGAAATTTTATCGTTTAAATTCTAGAGCAAGACCTGCGCGTGCAGCGGTAAATTTGCTTGTAGTAATGAAATTTATCGTCCAAATTTAGTAAAAGATAAAATTCCAAATCGCGCATTAAGTAGTGTGAAATTTTATTTGATTTTGCTTCGCCGCGCAGTGGTCTGCGCAGCCTGCTTTAAATTTTATTCTATCCCCGCAAATGCTGCTTTTGCGTCCGCCAGATCCTTCTCGTCCGGGTGTTTCGCAGCCTCCGCCCAGCGCGCAAGTCGCTCGGGGGTGATAGGATGGGGCGAGTTGCCGCCGGCCGCCATTTTGCGCATCGTTTCAAGCAGATTCGGATCAATCGCGCCCTGGCAGGCAAACTCCCTTATGATCTCGTTGCCGTTTGCTTTAAGCCCCTCTTCAAAGGTATCCAGGCACTTGCGCGAGTGCTCGCCGTCCGGCTCTGCGCCCAGAGTCATAAAAACGCCAAGCTTCTTGCCGTGAATCTTGCGTAAAAAGCGCATAAATTTCGCCTCTACTTCGCCCTTATCGACGTAAAAGCCCAAGGCTATGAAATCGTAGTCATCGACCTCGCCTTCAAAGTCGCGGAAATTTAGACTCTCGCAGCCCAGTTGCTCGGCGATCGCGTCGCCCACCTTTTTCGTGTTACCCGTTTGTGAGGTGTAAAGCACGATTTTTTTCATACAAAATCCTTTCTAATAATGTTTGCTATCTCTTCGTTAATATTGTTGCCCCAAAAAATTCCGTCCAAGCTCAAGATCGATCTTTGATCTTTTAGCTCCAAAAGCCCCCAGCTCTCAAATTCTTTGAGTTTTTGCACCGCTTCGTCATAAACGCTCGCGCTTAGGCCGTCTTTTAGCGCGTTTAAATTTACGATCGGATACTGAAAGAGGCTGCAAAGCACGCCGTATTTTGCCTCGCGCTCATCGATTCGCGAGATCATCTTATGTCCCGACACACCGTAAATTCCGAAGCCCGCTATGTGTCCGCCCGCACCGTTGCCGATAGGCAGGATATCCGTGCCCTTGTGGCTTAGCTTGATGTAGCCGTAGTTATCGCGACCTTTTCGAGCAAGTTTGGTAAGCTCCAAAACCTCAAAATTCCCGCTTTGCAGCAGCGCCTCCGCGAAAGCGTGGTGCAGCTTTTTATCGGTCGGCAGATCGTAGTAGGAGGTGTCGATCTTTTTGGATAGCTCCGAGCCTTCGAAAAACATCAGCGAGTAAAAGCTAGCGCTATCAAGTCCTAGCTCATTTACGTAGCGCGCATCCTCTAGCGCTTCCTCCACGCTTTCGTTCGGGAAGTTGTAGATAATGTCGCAGCAGAGCATGCCGTCAAATTTTTCTCTAAGATCCTTCAGTCGCTCGATTGCGCGAGCGGGCTTATGCACGCGGTTTAGAAGCGCGCGCCCCTGTCTGCTGAAGGTCTGCACGCCGATGCTAAAGCGGTTTACGCCGAAGCTTTGCAGGGCGAGCGCTTTTTGCGTATCTAGATTATGCAGGGTGGTCTCTACGCTGATCTCGCAGTCGTCTGCGATCTTAAAATTTTTATGCAGCGCGCCCAGAACCTTTTCGAAGTGAGCTTCGCTAAAGACACTCGGCGTGCCGCCGCCGAAGTAGATGCTTTTGACGCTTTTAGTATCGAAGTAGGGCATCTCGCCGTAGTCTTTGATCTGGCGGATCAAAAATTTAGCGTATTCGTCCAGCTCGTCGCCGAGTTTGGAGCGCATCATCGAACAAAACGAGCAGATGTTGTCGCAAAAGGGCACATGCAGATAGATCACGCAATCGCTGTCTTTGGCGGGCTGCTCCAGCGCGTCGAACAGCTCGTTTTCGCTTGCGGAAACGCTCTCGAAAAGCTTGGAGCGGTGGTGGGATTTAATGCGTTCTTTAAACATCTATTTCGTTGCCTCCGCGTAAATTTCATCCACCGTCTCGCCGATCTGCGGGCTGCCCCGCAAGATGAGCGTCGGAGCTTTTAAAATTTTGCCCGATTTTACCGCTTTGGTATTTCTAAGAATCGGATTTGCCTTTAAAAAATCCTCCGTCTCGCCGCCCACGACGACGATTATATCGGGGTTTTGCTCGAGGATGTATTCGGCAGATACCGAAGGTGTACTGCCTTTTAGGCCGTCTGCGATGTTTTTAGCGCCGAGGCGAGCGAAAATGTCGCCGATGAGGGTTTTGTCGTTAAAAGCCATAGTGGCGTTTGAGCCGAAAAACATAGCCACTTTTTTGCCGCGAAGCGCGGGTTTGTTTGCAAAAATTCCATCCATCTGCGCGCAAATTTTATCCGCCTCGCTCTGTTTTTTTACGATTGCGGCGACCTTCTTTACGTTTTGGCAGATCTCTGCGGTGGAGTTCGCATCCATCGCAAGGCTCTTAAGTCCCAGCTTTTGTAGATTCTCGCTAACGCCTGCAGAGTGAAAGCTCGTGATGACCAGATCGGGCTTAAGCTCGACGATTTTTTCTAGATTGGGCTTTACGTAGGTGCCAACGCTTGGTAGTTTCGCGGTTTCTGCCTCCGGGCGGATCTTGCTCATCGAGGTAGTTGAGATCGCAGCGATCTGATCCTGCGCCCCCAAAGCATAGATGATCTCGACTGCGGCGGGGTCGAGCACTACCAGGCCTTTGGCGAGTGCAAAACTCGTCGAAAGCAAAGCTATAAGAATTTTTTTCATAATTTCTCCTTTTTGGGTAGTATAAACTTTACCCCGTTTTCTTCTACTATTAAGGCTTCAAAGCCGTAAATTTCTTTTATGATCTGCGGCGTAAAAAGCTCGCTCGCACTGCCGCGATACCTCACTGCGCCGTCTTTTAGCATCAAAATTTCATCGCAAAACAGCGAGGCTAAATTTAGATCGTGCAGCACGATGACGCTCGTTAAATTTAGCGTTTTGGTTAAATTTTCGCAGATCCTCATCGCCTCGATCGCGTAGTTCATATCAAGCGCGCCCGTGGGCTCATCGAGCAGTAAAATTTCAGGCTCGCTTACGAGCGCTCTGGCAAGCAGCACACGCCCGAACTCGCCGCCGCTTAGCTCAAACGCGCTGCGATTTAAAAATTTTTTCACATCCAAAAGCTCGGCGATTCGCTCTACCTTGTCGCGGTCGCTCGCATCGTAGCCGCTAAATGCGCTTTTTAGGCGGCAAAATCTGCCCGCAAGTAAAATTTCATTCACGTTTAGCGCGGCTGCGAGGGCTGTTTTTTGCGGCACGAAGCCGATTAGCGCCGCAAGCTCTTTTAGGCTATACTCGCTTGCCTTTTTGCCGTTTATTTCGATGATCCCGCTTGCAGGCTTTAAAATTTGCAAGATGTTTTTTAGCAAAGTGCTTTTACCGCAGCCGTTGGGACCCAAAATCCCGTAAAATTTACCCCGTTTTAAATTTAACTCGATGCCTCGCAAAATCGCTCGCTTGCCGTAGCTGAAGTTTAGCGCCGAAATTTTCATGCATGCTTCCTAAACGCGAGGTATAGAAAAAAGGGCGCGCCGAAAAAGGAGGTCACCACGCCGATTGGAATTTCTACCGGCGAGAGGGCGTTTTTAGCGATTACGTCGCAAAAAACCAAAAAAACTCCGCCGGTAAGCGCGCTAGCGGGGATCAGCACGGCGTTGCTCGCCGTATGAAGCGCCATGCGAAGCGTGTGCGGAATGATGAGCCCCACGAAGCCTATCATACCCGTAAACGCGACCGAAAAGCCGATGATGAGCGAGGAGACGATGAGTAGGCTCTTTTTGGACCTCTCGACATTGAGCCCCAGCGATTTCGCCTCCTCGTCGCCGTTTAAGATGATATTCAGCTCGTGACGCTTCGCGTAAAAATACGCCATGCAAAACAGAAGCGGCGGCAGCAAAAGCGCGATCTTTTGCCAGTTTGCACCGCCTAGATAGCCCATCATCCACGCCGTAATCCTAAAACTATCCTCTCCGATTAGATAGACTGCAAAGGATGTAAATGCGCCCAAAAACGACGACACGGCGATACCTACGATCAGTAGCGTCGAGATCGAGCGGGTGTGGGCGGCGAGCTTAAAGATCACGATCGACAGCGCGCTTGCGCTTAAAAACGCGAAAATTCCGTAAAAAACGTCGCTAAGCCCCAGCAGGTAAGCTATGACTGCGCCGAAAGTCGCTGCCGAGGCGATGCCGATGATGTAGGGATCCGCAAGCGGGTTTAAAAACACGCTTTGCACCACTACGCCGGAAGTTGCCAGTAGCGCGCCCACCAAGATGCCCATTACTAGGCGCGGCAGGCGCATTTGCAGCAAGATGAGCTGCTTGGTCTCGTCTATCTCGCCGAAGGTGAAAAATTTCACTACGTCGCCCAGCGAAATGCTCGCTCCGCCGCTACTTACGGCTACTAAAGCAAGCAAGACGAAAGCTGCGATTAGAAAGAGATAAAATTTAAAGCTCATAGTCCACCAGGCGAACTATACGCGCAGATTTCGTCGCGGCGGATATTTTTAAAATTTAAGCGGTGCCAAGAATTTATGCATGCGGAATTTATGAAATTCTCGCGGCTGGCGCAATTATTTTTGAAGCTTGCATAGCTTTTGATATCAGCGCGAAAAAGTACGTAGCCGCACACCTGATCCGGCATAAATTTCCTCCTAAAAGTATTCGCGATTTTTATTAAGAAATTAAAATCGTTATCATGGGATTTTATCGCTTGATTTCTTAAACCGCGATAAATTCCGTAACGGCTAAGAGCTGAGGAGTTAAATTTGGGCGATTAGATATTAAAATTTCGCGCGCCGCCAAGCCGTATATTTAAATTTGAAATTCAAAATTTAGGCGTTAAATTTAAATGCCGAAAGAGCTCTTTTTAATTTCGCGATTCAGCTTTAAATTATAAAAACGCCGATAAAATACGCACTAAATTTTATTTAACGAGCCCAGCTTTAAAGGCGCAAGCCGTTTGTTAAACGACGAATTGCGCCAAAGCCGCTCGCTAAGTTTTAAGGAGTGAGCATGAAATTTTGGCAAAAGATTCTTTGGGCGGCGGTCGCCGTCATAGGGGCGTGGTGTTTCGGCGTACTTGCGCTAAATAAAGGCGAGAGCATCAGCGCCGTCTGGCTCGTAGTGGCCAGCGCGTGCATCTATCTGATCGGATACACCTTCTACGGGCGCTTTATCGCGTATCGCGTCTTTAAGCTGGACGATCGTCGCGCAACTCCTGCAGTGATCCGAAACGACGGACGAGATTACGTCCCTACGAACAAATACGTCCTTTTCGGGCACCATTTCGCCGCTATCGCTGGCGCAGGACCGCTCGTAGGCCCCGTAGTTGCCGCACAGATGGGCTATCTGCCCGGCACTATTTGGCTTTTGGTAGGCGTCGTGCTCGCAGGCGCGGTGCATGATTTTATCGTGCTCGTGCTCTCCACGCGCCGCGGCGGCAAGAGCCTCGGCGAGATGATCAAAGAGGAGATGGGCAAGCTCACGGGCGGCATTGCGATGATCGGTATTTTTTTCATCATGCTGATCATCGTGGCGATCTTGGCGATGGTCGTCGTAAAGGCGCTCGCAAACTCGCCGTGGGGGCTTTTTACGATCGCGATGACGATACCGATCGCCGTATTTATGGGAATTTACATGAGGTTTTTGCGCCCGGGCAAGGTCAGCGAGGCATCGATCATCGGCTTTATTTTGCTGATGCTTTCGCTTTGGGGCGGGCATTACGTCTCGATCGATCCGTACTGGCACGACGTTTTTTCGCTAAAGGGCGAGACGCTCGCGCTTCTTACGATCGGCTACGGCTTTATCGCGGCGATTTTGCCAGTGTGGCTGCTGCTCGCGCCGCGCGATTATCTAAGCACCTTCCTTAAGCTCGGCGTCATCATCGGCATGGCGGTCGCGATAATCTTTGTCGCGCCCGAGCTTAAAATGCCCGCTACGACGAAATTTATCGACGGCACGGGTCCCGTTTTTGCAGGCCCGATATTTCCGTTTTTGTTTATCACTATCGCATGCGGCGCGATTTCGGGCTTTCACGCGCTGATCTCCAGCGGTACGACGCCGAAGATGCTCGAGCGCGAAACCCACACTCTTTTCATCGGCTATGGCTCGATGCTTATGGAGAGCCTTGTGGGCGTAATGGCGCTTGTGGCTGCGTGCATCCTAAGCCCGGGCGAATACTTCGCTATCAACTCGCCCGCTGCAGTGCTGGGCAAAGACGCGGTAAGCGCCGCGGCGTATATAAATTCTATCGGATTTAGCATTACGCCTGAGCAGATCGGCGCCTTGGCTTCAAACGTCGGCGAGACCACGATGATGAGCCGCACGGGCGGCGCTCCTACCTTTGCGATGGGGCTAACGATGCTACTGCATCAGATCATCGGCGGCAAGGAGCTGATGGCGTTTTGGTATCATTTCGCGATTCTGTTTGAGGCGCTGTTTATTCTGACCGCGGTCGATGCGGGCACGCGCACGGGGCGCTTTATGGTGCAAGAAATTTTAGGCAACGTCTATAAGCCATTCTCCGATACCAAAAATTCCCTCTACGGCATCATCGCGACGCTAATCTGCGTGGCGGGCTGGGGCTATCTGCTCTATAGCGGCGTTACCGATCCTATGGGCGGAATTTACACGCTGTGGCCGCTTTTCGGCGCGTCCAACCAGATGCTCGCGGGCATCGCGCTGCTGCTTGCTACGGTGGTGCTTTTTAAAATGGGCAAGCAAAAATACGCCTTCGTCACGATCGCTCCCGCGATTTGGGTGCTTATAACCACGCTTTATGCGGCGATCTTGAAGCTGATGCCGGCTAACGGCGAGCGCGTGCACGATGCGGTAAGCCACGTGGCTATAGCGCAAAACACCGCCGCCAAGCTCGCCGGCCTAAGCGATCCCGCGGCGATCGAAAAGGCGCAGGCCATCATCAGAAATAACGTCATCGACGCCGTGCTATGTGCTCTTTTCGTCGTCGTTACGATCATCGTCATCGCTCAAACGATACGAATGTGCCTTAAAATTTCAAAAGGCAGCGCGAGCGAGGGATATTTCAAGCTGGCAGAAAGCGAGTACGTAGATGCAGGCGTTTATGAAAAAGTTTAAATTTAATCCACTTGCGGCTCCGAAGGCCGTGGCGAGGCTTTTGGCGCGCGTGGATGCCGCACTTGCGCCGCTCATCGGGCTCGGCGATTACGAGGGCTATCTGAGCCATTTCAGAAGCGCTCATCCAGACGAAATCCCGCTAAGCAGGGCGGAATTTTTCCGTGCGATGCAAGATAGCAAGGCAAAAAATGTCAAGTGCTGATAGCGGCGAAAGGGCGCGGTCGCGCCGTACTTATTGCCAACCCGCGACGCTTTGCCGTCATATCACGGAATTTCGCCGCGGATTTGAAATTTTAAATTTGATAGGGTGCGGGCGCGCGAGTCATGAAATTTAGCCCGCTGCTAGGGATAAAATTTCGCGCGTACCTCTTTGAGATTGCGCTTTAAATTTGCTCGCACTTAGGGCGTTAAGATTTATTCTCGCCGCCGCGCCGTACTCATCGCTAGCCGCGCCGTTTTGCAACGGTCTCGCCTGCATGTCGTAGAATTTTTAAACGGGTATTTCCGCGTCTTGGTAGAATTCTATATAAAATTTTTGCAAAATTTTTAACAAACCTGCCTTAATTAAAGGCGTGAAATCACGGCTGCAAATTTTAAATCAGGAATATGGGTGTGCTTGGACAATGGCTTAGATCTCATAGCAGGTTAAAATTTGATCCGCGTCCTCGTCGTAAGCGTTATCTATCAGCACTCGACACGTGCGGGTATGCGGCTGCGTATGCTTCTCTTTTTCGACGCCGCCTTCGGGCATTAAATTTTGCTCGGCAAATGCGCCCTTTCGCTCCGCTTCAGATTTTGCGCTCGCAGCCTGGTAAGAAGCAAGCCGTAACGACGCCTAAAATTCTCGCACCCTTTTGTTTAAATTTATGCGCCAAAATAGGCTTTGTCGCGAGATATCGGACGGTCTCATTTTGCTCAAATTTATCCGTCGCTTCGCATCCGGATTTACTCGCCTCGCCCTGCATAAATTCGCCCGAGCTGTCGCGCTCAAAGCCACCCGTCTCGCTACGCATGAGATCAAGAACCCTCAGCTCATTCGGCTCGTTTATAAAGTGCCCGCGCCAGCCGTCTGATCCGCCTGCCACAAGCTCGAATTTATCAAAATCAAAATCGAGCTTCACGCGGAATTTAACGTTAAAATTCGCGTCCATAAAAACTAGCTCGTTAGCACCCTCGTTTTCGCCCGCTTCGCCCACGCGAATGCAATATCCGCCTTCCGCGCGCTGCGCCTGCGTCATAGGGCAAGTTTTGGCGATGATTTTAAGCTCGCAACCGCTCAAATTTAAGCCATAAATTTGACCCGAGCGCGTAAAAATCAAGAAATTTAGCTTATCTTGCTTAAAAATCGCCGCGCAGCCCTTTAATCGCTTTCGCGTGCCCGTCTGCGTCTCAAAATTGTAAATAAAAAGCGTGTCGTCGGTCGCCGTAATAGCCTTTTTATCGCCGCCCTTGCTACTTAGCGCGATAAAATTGCCGTATTTTAGCACGCCCTTTTTGTGCTTTGAGATGAGCGCGAGATCCGCGGCGTTAAATTTATAAATCTTGTCAATAAAACCCAAAACTACGAGCGTGCAGCCGTCATCGTCAAAGGTCGCGGCGCGGGTAAAATCGCGGAAAGGCGCGCCGGCTAGCTGCTCGCCGCTTGCGAGCGAGAATTTTCTAAGCTTCATCTGCTTTTGTTCGTCGTTATCGCCTACGTAAAATGCGCGATCGCCCTTTATCAGGATATTTTCGCCGATATCTCGAAGTCTGTTTTGAAGCCTACTTTGCCATAAAATTTTCATCGGCCGCTCCTTCTGTCTGCGCGCAAAGAACACAGCGCGATTTATTGCTTTTAATTTGCGCTAACGGTTTTATCGGCGCGCATGCTAATACTTGAATTATTGCTTTTAAATTTACGTTATTTGCGCGGCGCTCGGTATTAATCAAATCGGCATTTCAGCCGTGCTTTGCGGGCAAATTTATCCGCACAGCGTTTGGACCGGGCTAGAAAGAAATTTAACCGCGCGCTGTTTGAGCGAAACCGCAAAATTAGCCTCGCAAATTTAGATCATTTTTTCGGTTTATTTTCTTTGATATAGTCCACGGCGATACGCTGGCAGGCGATTTTATCGTTCTTTTCGAGGCATAAAGTCTCCAGCTCCTCGCGGCTGAAATTTTTGTAATCTTTGATCGTCTTTTTGCCGCCGTCGCCCATGATGAAGTATATGAGAGCCGCTAAAATCGCCATCGCTGCGATTAATCTAAGCATAATTGCATCCTAAATTTTATAAATTTTTGTGTCTAGCGAGCGAATTCGGCGCGCATCTGTTTAAAATAGGCGGTCAAATTTTGCGCCACGCGGATTTTGCGGATAGCGCATTTTTAAATTTAGAGCAATTACGATTGCTTCGGAAAGTATCTATCCAGCGTCTGAACTACCTGCTTTAGCCATACCTTTCGCTCAGTTTCGTCGCTATCCGCGATCACTCTAAACATCAGCCACTCAAATATTTTTACGCCGCAAAAATCAAAAATACAACTTTATATCGCCGCCACATTCAATATGGTCGTATTAGGCTTTTTTATTGGCTTCTACAAGAGCTAGTATGTCTTGTAGTTTATTATATGGTATTTTATATTTTACGTGATTAAATTTAACTTCATGTATTCGATTAAATTCGTCATTGGAAATTGGCTTGAATACAGTTATGCTGTTAGGATCAAATTCAAAGAAACCATTATATTTAGTTTTTGATTCAATATAAGCTTTCTCATAGCGTTCTGAATTTAAAAATATAGCAGAAGCTATAATCTTGCTTCTATATTGAAACAAGATCAAAGAGCCGGTCGAAGTTTTTAGCCCACTAGTTCTATATCTATATAAACCCTTTCGTACATTTTTTAACTCCTCTATAAACCACTCCTGAAGCTCTTCTATAGATTTATCTTCAAATTCGTCCATAGACATCGGCAAAATACGAATTTATTTTTCCATTGCAAATCCTTTCTTAAAATTTTTTACTCCCACTCGATATATACATTGATATCGTTTTGTATAAACGGCATAAAATTAAGGTTATTCTTATATGTTTTAGCCCTATTATCCGTTTTATTTCTGTTTATCTGATTTTTTGCAAGCATATTGCAAGCACGTACAAATTAAACCTTAGGAATCATAGTTGATAAGTTTGGAGTTTCAGAAACTAAGTTCCATGTAGATATTTTCATCTTTTTTATAAATTTTCCACTTCCATAATCTAGTAAATCTTCTCTTTTAAAAATGTTTAGTAATTTATTTAATGTACCTAATCCTGCTGAAGTCATTAAAAAAGCTTCTTCAGGATCGATTAACTTACAATATGACCATAATTGTCCTAAATCCCTTAATGTTAAATTAGTTTTTT
>CAURMQ010000002.1:0-31461 GCA_963525765.1 uncultured Campylobacter sp.
GTAATTTGGCGATACGAAATTTCAGATTAAAATTTGCCTAACATTCAAACTTGAAATTTTAAGAAATCAAGCAATTTAAATTTAGATTTCTTAAATTTAATTCTATAAAATTTTAGCCTTTGCGGTTACGGATTTTATTTTGAGTTCGTAAATTTTCATGCGCTTTAATGATGCTCTGGAGGCAAATTCCACGCGCGACATGTAGTTTGGGGTGTATTTTTCGCATAGTATCCGCAGGGCGTAAATTTTACGCTCGTTATCTTCTACTTCGCTTGCTTCGCAAACGGCGATCGCGCTGCGGTACTCTGTCGTATAAACTCTAGAGCCTAAAGCGGCAGCGTCGTTTGCGATAGATCGGTATTCTTCATCGCTTGGGGTAGGAACGCGGTTGTAGCTAACAAAAACCGCCGTTACCGCGCGTCCGCTTTGAAAGAGTTTTGCCTTCATACCAGCGGGCGCGCCGTGGATATAAATAACGTCCGCATCGCGCACCGGCGAGATAGGCACGCTAAAAATTTCACCGCTATCATCTATGCAGCTAAGCGTAGCGTATTCGCTCTCGTCGATGATTTTTAACGCCTCATCTTCGCTTAGCTGCCTATCTCGTCTGCGCATTTAGTCCATCTGGTTGCGTAGGAATGCGGGCTCGTCGAGCTCGTCGTAGGTTTCGTCTCCGTTAAAATCGCCGCTACTTACCTTTTGTCTAAAAAAGATAGAATTTCGACCCATGCTCTCTAAAAGTGCCTTTCTGCGATCTGCTACGTTATCGCTGGCGACCTGCTTTTTTTCCTCGATGCTCCTTTCAAAGCCGGTGGCGATGAGAGTAACTTCGACGCGGTTATTTTCCATCTTAGGATCGGTGGTAGTGCCCCATGTAACGTCAGCGTCCTTATCCACGGTATCTTCGATGATATTCATCGCGGATTCGATCTCAAGCAAGGAGCAATCAGGCGACATCTTAAAATGCACTAACACGCCCATAGCGCCGTGGATGGAGGTATTATCCAAAAGTGGAGATTGGATCGCGCTTTTTAGCGCTTCCTCTGCTGCGCCATCACCTTCGCTAACGCCGATACCCATAAGCGCCAAACCGCGGTGAGTCATTACCTTTTTAACGTCGGCATAATCGACGTTGATATCGCTATCGCCGGATTCTAAGATCACGGAGATCATACCGTTTACGGCTTGGAATAGGACATTATCTACGATCTTAAAGGCGTCTTTTAGACCGGTTTTTTTATCGATGATCTTCAATAAATTTTGATTTGGGATAACGATTATGGAATCGCACTCTTTTTTAAGCTCTTCAAGACCCTCTTGTGCTAATCGCATACGCTTTTTGCCCTCAAAACCGAAAGGGGTGGTAACGACGCCGATAGTTAGCGCTTTTTTCTCTTTCGCAGCTTTTGCAACGATAGGTGCAGCGCCCGTACCAGTACCGCCACCTAGACCGGAGCCCACGAAAACGATGTCGGAGTAATCCAAGCGGTCTTTAAGATCGTCATAGTTCTCCTCCGCAGCCATCTTAGCAAGCGCTGGATCCATACCGCAGCCAAGGCCTTTGGTGGTGTTTTCGCCTAGTAAAATTCTAGTATTTGCGATCGACTTTTCTAACGCCTGTGCGTCGGTGTTAGCCACCATAAGCTCAACGTCGGTTTTGGTAAAACCCTCGCGAATCATATGATTGATCATATTGCATCCGCCGCCGCCGACGCCGATAACCTTCATCTTGGCACCGTAGATGCCCTTTCTTTCTTCCATACTATATCCTTTCACGAGTATCTCCTTAGCTTAAAATTTAAAACCAATTTTTCATAGATGACCAAATTTTATTGAAAAAATTCTGTCCGTCTTTTTTGGGAAGTTGGATATTTAGATCCTCCTTCTTAGCCGCACCGCTATCCGCTCTGACGCCCTCTTTTTCTATCGCCTTGCTGACCTCTTTTTCATAATATTCGTTCACATTTCGTTTCGGAGCCTTGTTTATAACTTCGTCTTTGTAGCGGAGTTTGCCGTTAGAGTCCATCTCGTAAGGGGTGAATTCGCCGAAACCATACATGCAAAGTCCTAGTGCGCAAGAATTTGAAATATCATCAGCAATCTCGTGTAGACCGCCTACGCTTTTTGCTCTTGCAACCCTAACGGATGTGTTATCAAAAACTATCGCCGCTAAATCGCGCACATCGTCTAGCTTCGCCATACCGCCCGTGATTACGATACCTGCGCCTATGCGGTCTTTATAGCCGCTTCTTTCGATCTTATCGGCTATCATATCGAAGGTCTCTTTAACGCGAGCAAGGATGACTTGAGAGATGATCTCAAGGCTTATGATGTGGTTTTCTGACTCGCTATCTCCTAAAGCAGGCAATTCAACTTCGCTATTGCCTTGATTAATTAGATCGTTATAGGTAATTTTAATATTTTCCGCATATGGAAGCGGCGTGTGCAGAGCGCGCGATAGATCGTTAGTAACGTTATTAGAGCCAAACATCACAACATCGTTATAACGCAAGGAATTCCCCAGGTGGATGACTATATCACATGTAGCGCCGCCCATGTCAATCAGCACTACGCCGAGCTCTTTTTCGTCCTTGCTAAGCGTAGATATGGATGATGCGTAGCCTGAAAGGACGATGTTATCTACCTTTACTCCCGCCATCTCTACGGATTTTTTCAAATTTTTAATCGAGCTTTCGGGAGCGATAACGATATGCGTGGATACCTCTAGACGCGTGCCACTCATACCAAGGGGGTCTTCGATGTGTTCCTGCTCATCAACCCTAAAATCATACGGAAGTACATGTAAAATCACACTATCGCTAGGCACATTTGCTTGCGCTTCGGCAACCTGCATAGCGCGCTTGATTTCATCCAGTCCAATCTCATTTTCCATAGTTATGACGCCGCGAGATTTAACGCTTTTGGCGTATGAGCCCGAGATAGATATAATGGCTTTATCATAGCTTCTACCAGCGCCTTTTACTGCTGCTTTCACCGCCTGCTTTATTGAGCCCGCGGCCTGTTCTATGTTTGTTATGACGCCCTTTTTGATACCTAAAGTATCGGCTCCGCCAACGCCTAAGACCGTAAAAATGCCATCATTTTTAGCGATTATCGCGCGAATTTTAGTTGAGCCTATATCTAGACCTAAAATATACTCACTCACTGTCTTTACCTTTAAAATATCTTTCGGTTTTATAGCGCTTTTCTAGCATTTTGGTTAGATCATCTTGCAGATTAGAATTTAATAACGTGGTTATTCTATCGGCGACGATCGCTTTTTCTTTATCTATCTCTTCGCTGCTGCCTAGGCTCTGCTGTGAAATTTTATACACTACGGCTTTGTTATCAAACATCACTATCCCTTCTTTAGCAGGCTTATTAAACATATCAATAAGAAATTTATAAAATTCGTCATCGCTTAGCTTGGTATTATTTTTACTATTAAGAGATAGCGTGCCGAAATCTTCGCCTTTGAAATTTTTAAGCGCATCTTGAGCTCTTTTTTCAAGTAGCTCTTTACGTTTTTTCGTTTCAAATTCTTTAGAAGCCAAAGACTTAGCCTCTTCAAAGCTCATCTGCCTAGGCTGCTCTACACCGTTTAGTTTAGCAATCAAATATCCGCCTTTGTACTCGAAAGGCTTGATGACATCTCCTGGCTTTGCGACCTCAATCTCAGATATTGGGAAATTGCTAGCCGTAGCGACTATAGTTTCATTAGTATCGAGCTTGCCTTTTTTGATCTCCAGATAATCCTTTGTAGCGTCTTTTTTAACCTGATCCATTCGGTAATCTTTTAAGACGTTAGGTTTAGCCTCTGCAAAATCCAATAATTTATCATCTAGGCTTCTATACTCGCCTCTGTGTTCTTCATAAAATTTACTTAGTTCGGTCTCATTCACGTCGGCTTTACTAGGCGCCACAAAATATGCTCCGAGAGTATATTTTTTCTCAGTCATAAAATGTGATTTCTCGCCTTCCCAAAATTTCTTTAGCTCGTCGTCGTTAAAAGTGACGTTAGCATCGGCGTAGATTATCTCTGCAGAAACCTTATCCTGCATCAGCTGCGATGCTGCAAATGCTTCTACGATCTTAGGGTTAGGCGTTATTTTTAGCGCTTTGCCGAGCTTTTCTAAAGTTAGGACCTTTTGTAGATTGCGCTCAAATTCCTTTTTAGTAAGTCCTGAATTCCTTACGACATTATCGTAAAGTTCCTTACTAAATGCGCCATTTTCTTGGAAATTCGGCGAGTTTAGCACAAATTCCGCCACATCTTTATCACTAGCCTGAATGCCTAAATCTTTAGCAAAATTTAGAAAATACGCTTCGCCGATTAACTGATCTACTGCGATCTGATCTAGATGCATATTTTTGGCTTGTTCTTGAGTAAATTGTCCATCGCTCATAGCACTCAGCCTGTTGTATAGTTCGGAGTATTTTGTGTTTAGTTCTTGATTTGTTATTGAAATCTGCCCTACTCTAGCGATTGAGCCTGCGCGGTTAGCGTTCATATCATATGCGCCCCAGCCGACGAAGCCTGCGCCCACGAAGGCTATCGTGCTTATCCAGATCGTCGGTATAAGCGACTTCTTATGCTTTTGCATCCATTCTATCATCTAAATCCTTAAATAGCTAACTAAAGAAATTTTTTGTTAGTAATTATACAGATAAAACCTTATGTAAGGCTGAAAAATAGGCATTTTTGGCGAATTATAACGCGTTAGTAAACGATTTGGTATACATTAATCTTAGCTTAGCAAAAGCAGCTTTGAACTCATTTCTAAAATCGCTATTTTTTTCGCCATTTGCTGCGCGCTCCTTGCATGGGCAAAAACCCCATAGCCGCGAATCACCATTATATCGCTATTTTCATTTATCATATAGTTACAAATTTCATACGGCGCACGCTCGTGCCAGTCGTCGTAGCTCTTAGGATCGTAAATTTCAATGCGCTTAAATTTGCTCACCCCAAAGTAATCTCGCGGCAAAATAAAATCATGCTCCAGCGTATATGCGACGAGATATGGTGGTGTCGCGTAGGTTACGAATTTCGCCTCTTTTATATTTTTGTAAATATTTATATGTATATCGCTATCGATGCTAGCATCCTGCCAGCGGTAGTCTTTTTTTGAAAACAGCGTTATAAAATCATCCCTATCCAGGCTATCGAAAATCGCGTCTTTTTTGTTGATCAAAAATTGGTTTTCTTTAATTTTTGCTGAAATCGAGCCGTGAAAGATCCCAAAAAGCCTATCTCTAAACATCGAAAGCGAAATTTTGCGTAAAATTTCATAATAATACTCGTCCATCTCTCGCCTTTGTAAAAAATTTCGCTATTATATAGGATTAGAAATTTCAAAAGGATAAATTTAAGTGCAAGCTCCACATATTCCGGTACTTTTTTCGCAAACGATCGCCGCATTTTCGCAGCTTGAGGACGGCTACGTTATCGACTGCACACTAGGCTACGGAGGGCACAGCGAAGGCATTTTGACCGCTAATCCGCAGCTTAAACTCATCGCTTGCGACAGAGATGCCGAAGCGATAGAATTTTCGCGCGAGCGGCTTAGTAAATTTAAAGATCGCATAGAAATTCACAAAGCAAAATTTAGCAAAATTTTAGAAATTCTGCCCGAGCAAAAGCTCCGCGCAGTTCGCGGGATATTAGCCGACATCGGCGTTTCATCTCTTCAGCTGGATAAAAACTGCCGCGGCTTTTCCACTAAAAGCGACGCGCTGGATATGCGAATGGACGCGGGCGCGGCGCTGGATGCGGCGTATGTCGTAAACCGCTACTCGCAAGCGGATCTAGCGCGCATTTTCCGCGAATACGCCGAGCTAACAAATGCTAACGCAATCGCCTCCAAAATAGCTACTGCGCGGGCTAACGCGCCGCTAACAAGCGCTAAAGCTTTAGCAAATTTAATCGGAATAAAGCCCGTTAAAGGGCGCAGCATCAGCACGGCTACGCTAGCATTTCAGGCGATCCGCATCGAGGTAAATAACGAGCTTGGCGAGCTAAAAAGTCTACTTGATCTCATCGAACAAAAATCGCGTGATTCAATTCTAACTAATGCAACTGTCGCTATAATCTCGTTTCATTCGCTTGAAGACCGCATAGTAAAGGAGCGATTTAGAGCATGGGAGCGCGATTGCGTCTGCCCTAGCGAGTTTATGCGCTGCGAATGCGGTGGCAGGCATTCGTTAGGTAAAATCCTAACCAAAAGCCCTATAATAGCGGACGCGCAAGAGCTTGCGCAAAACTCGCGAGCAGCGAGCGCAAAGCTAAGAATTTTTCGACTGAAATAACCGTCTTTGCTTGCTATGAATTTTAAATTTTGACGAAATTTTGTAAAATTTACAGATTTGAAGGTATTAAATTTTAAAATTTTATGGGATTTTAAAATCCAACTTACAAAGATTCGCTCTAGAATTTATGATATTTTCAGCATTATTTCGAATGCGCAATGTCTAAATCATAAAATTTAACGTTTAATTTTACGCTAAATTTAATGTATAATTTTATGAGATTTATTGACTGCTGCATATTTTAAAAACTAAGTGGCAGCATAGATACAAAACAGAGTGAGAGTTAAAATTTGGCGCCTAAAGCAAGCGGCGTAATGCCAAATCTCGTTCTTTGCTTTAACGAAATTTTGTAAGCGAGCGGTAGTTTCATTGACCTTTTAGATGATAGAGCCTATCTTGCAAGCGATATCCTTCGCTTAGCGTTTTAAGGTGCATCGAAGACGCAGTAAAAATTTTAAGCGGTTTTTCAGACGATTTGACAAAATTTTATAAGATAAGCCGAGTAAAGCGAACTTGATTTTTACCTGTCAAAATGAATTTCCCAAGCAGGTGGTGCAAAAAACAAGCAAAATTAACGCAATTCTTCTTTTGAAGCTTCTGCTGCTATACAATATCATGCAAAGAGCCAGCCAAATAAACGAAATAGCCCGTTAAAGTGAAATTTTGCTTTTGCTGGCCGAGATATAATTTTGCGAGTTAAGATAAAATTCCATTTACCGAGGTAAAATTGCAAAGAAGAATTTTGCCCGTAACTTTGACTTTTAAATTTCACCTTAACGGCTCATTGCTGGGTACACGCGAGCTGCGGGCTTCGAGCTGAATTTATCTTGACGCAGGCGCCTTGGCGGCGAGTAAAGATAAGATCGTGGTTTTAAATTTATGGAGATTTTAGATGAATAAATATGAATATTTTGCCGACGACGATGACGGGCACGACTTCGCAGAAACATCTGATCTAGCGGGTATAGAGCTTGCGAAAAGACGAGCTATGGAGGATCTGACGGATGAGGAGCTAGAGGATAAGCTTGCCGCGGATCTTTCCGTAAAACGAAACTACGCGGGCGCAGCGGGCGGTTACGACGATTTTACCGGCTTGGAATTCGAAAGTTCAGGCTTTATAAACACCCAAAACTATCTAAATTCCGAAAGCGGCGGAACAAAATTTAATAAAAGCAACAAAGTAAAATTCAAAGGACGTGGCGACGCAAATCTTTCAGCCGCTCGCGGCAGCGATAATTCCAGCGGAGCGAGCTACGGCGATTTCGCAGGTGCCAATTTTACCGGTAAGGTGGATTATGCGGCGTTTGCAGATGCAAGCTTTACAGGCACGCAAAATCAAAATTACGCGGATATGGGCGTGCAGGATTATGCAAGCCTTGCTGCAGGGCGCAGCTATGGCAGTTTTGCTGGCGCACAAGACGAGCTACTACGCAACTACGATGCCGAGAAAAAAAAGGAGAAAAATCTCACGCTTTATCAGCTTTTAGTCGTTTATCTGCTGATCGGATTTGCGTTTTTGCTGACGGTGCCGGCGATTTATATCCGCAACGAAATTTATTACATCAGCCGCGACATCGCCGCGCTTCGCACTAAACACGAGGTTTTGCTTGAGGAAAATCGCGCGCTTAACAACGACATCGAATATCTACGCTATAAAAATGAAATTTTAGATCCGCAAAGCGTGCAAGAAAATGGGCGCTGATGGGATTTCGCTCGCGGCGTTTGCATTTTTTGCTGCGCTAGTGCTTGCCCTGCTGATCGCGCTCGTGCTACAAAACCGCCGCATAAGCGATGCAAACTCCACGCTTAGCGAGCTTTTAAACGAAAGGCTCACAGCTCAAAGTGCGAGAGCAAGTGCCGAGCTTTTTAAGCTAAATCAAAGCCTAAACGACGGCTTTAACGGTAAGCTCTATTATCTTAATAGATCCCTAGGCGAGGGTTTGCAGCGCCAAAATAGCGCGCTTAGCGAGAATTTAAGCTCGCTGGATCGCGGCTTTAAGGATATAGCGGAAAATTTAGCGCGAATGAGCGAGCAAAATAAAACTTCGCTTCAGGTGCGTGACGAAATCGCAAGGCTAAACTCGATTTTAGGCAACGTCAAGCTGCGTGGCAACTTCGGCGAGTACCGATTAGAGAGAATTTTATCGATGATCTATGGGCAAAACACCGCATTTTACGAGCTGCAAAAGCATCTACCAAACGGCAGGATCGCAGACTGCGCGCTGCATATCGCAAAAGAAAAAATTCTTTGTATCGACTCAAAATTCCCACTTCAAAGCTATGAAAAAATTATCGCCGTCTCCGCTTCAAACGACACTGCAGCGCTTGCTAGTGCGGATAAGCAACTCGCCGCTGATATGAAAAAGCACGCCGCAGATATCGCGGAAAAATACATCATACCGCCTCTTAGCACGGAGTTTGCGGTGCTATTTGTGCCCAGCGAAGCGGTTTTCGTCTACGTCTGCGAGAAGCTGCCGCAGGTGCTTGAATACTGCGCGCAAATCGGCATTTTTGCGGCATCGCCCACGACGCTGCTGGCGCTTTTAGGCACGATCCGCACCTTCGTAAAAGACGAGGCGCTCGCGCAAAATATAAAATCGGCAAAAGATGAAATTTACGCGCTAAAATCGGACTTTGAGGCGCATGCTAAGTATGCGACGTCGCTTCAAACATACGCAGATAAGCTCGCCGCGCAAGCGGAGCTTTTAAACAAAAATGCAAAATCTCTAAAAGCCCGCTTTGAGCGTTTTAGCGAGCTATAATGAGGCAAACCGTAGCGTACAATGCGGCGCTTCGGGTGCCTTAGCACGCCGTAACGCGGCGGAATTTTGAGCAGCTAAATTATCGGCAAAGGCCTTAAACTCTTGCCTATCATAAGGCTTTAGCTTTTGCATTGCAGGCTTGCACGGCTTTCTAAAATTATCGCTGGGCTACCTATTTTGTGTATTCGGTGTTTATTCGGAGTAAAATTTCAAAAACGGACGCAAATCTCAAAACATACGCCGTATTTAAAAAAATGGAAAGATTAGGCGCGCAATCTTACGCGGCGACAAGATAAAATTTTAAGTTCGACGCGGCGCCAAAACACACAAAATTCTCCTGCAAAATCATAAAATTCTAAAATTTCTCGACAAAAATCAAAGCCATAGCACTGCAAATTCGCCAAATACCTTCTCGCTAAAAACCCAAACCAAAATCCCGCTGCTATAAAGTCTCGAAAAACCGCACATCTTAAAATTCTGCGAGCAAACTGAAATTACCAAGCGCCTAAAAACCGCATGCGTAAGCGAAAAAATTACGCCGTACCTTAATACTGCGCTAATGATCTCGTTTTACCACCCTTATACGCCGCGAAAATCGCGCAGCAGGTCAAAACCAAGCAATAGAATTTTAAAAGCTTGATTTTACAATCGATTTAAGCACCTAGGCGCCAATTCAAATCCACTCGATGAAATATATTTATATTGAGGCTGCGAGGCTTTGGCAGACACATAAACGGACATAACAGCCAACTCCACTTGACGGAATTTTTAGTGTGACTTTATATACCGATCCGATTAATAAATCGTTCGTCGTCCGCCTCGCAGCTAAATTTTTGGGTATTGCTTTGCCGCTTTAAGCCACTAATTCAAATTCACACGGTGAAATTTTTGAGCGCGACTTCGCGATTTCAAGGCTTCGCGCCGATTCGATTAATAAATCGCGCGCGCCTTAGCCAATGCGCGAGTATGTGACGCCGTTATACGATTACAGCAAATTTGGCGTGCTAAGCTAAATGCGGGCACAAATAAGCACCACGCTATGCTTCACACCGCGACTTTATATCGCTAGATCCAAGCGTAAGAAATAAATTTTAGACGCTTTTTGCTTCGCGTAAAATTTTCAATATTTTTTAGAGATTTTATAAAATTTTAAGTGCTTTGCACTGCTGCGTCACGCCACACTTATACCAAATCACGCTCAATCTGCACCGCTTATTTATCGGTCGCGCAATTTTCGTTGTAATAGGCGATGGTGCGCTCGTACTCATCGTAAGCCTGTATATAATCGTTTGCAACGCTTGGGTTTGCGTATCGATCCTCGACCGCCAAGAGCTCCGCTTCGAGCTCTTTGTAGCGCTCATAAACCTCCGCACAGGCGCGATCGTGGGCGTCGCCTTGCAAGATTACTGACTTATCAGGACCCGCACTCGCGCAGCCTCCGAACCCTAAAACGACGGCGCAAAGCGCGCTGCATAAAATTAAGCTTTTCAAAATTTTTTCCTTATTCCAAGTAAATAAATTCGGCGTAAAAATAGGTGTGGTTATAAGCCGAGTTCCGTTACAGCGGTCATTTATCTAGACCGATTTTTGCAAATCGGTTCGAGCGAACGGTTCAAATATAAGACGAAACCACCCGTTCTTGCTGCAGGTTGGGTTTGCATTGCCGCCCGTGTCTCCACGCGCGCGGTGGGCTCTTACCCCGCCCTTTCACCCTTACCGCTTGCGCGGCGGTTTGCTTTCTGTTGTACTTTCCCTAGGGTTGCCCCCGGCGTCCGTTAGACGCAACCTTGTCTTATCGCAGCTCGGACTTTCCTCTCCTTGCGGAGCGACCGCACGCCACACCCGAGCGCAATTATAGCTTTTTTGGCTT
Source organism: uncultured Campylobacter sp. (assembly GCA_963525765.1). Lineage (GTDB taxonomy): Bacteria > Campylobacterota > Campylobacteria > Campylobacterales > Campylobacteraceae > Campylobacter_B. Next base: position 10,942 of record CAURMQ010000002.1, read on the forward strand.
AAATTTCAGGACTCGTGGAATTTAAGGATTGAAATTTTACGCCGCGAGCGCGGAATTTCGGCTCGCGATCTGCGCCGCTGCGCAATTTCGGTGCGGCAAAAACAGATCGTCGCAGAGTAGAATTTTATAAAATTTCATCTGCGACCGAGCCGAATAAAATTTTAAATTTGAAATTCTATGGCTTAGACAAAACGTCGCGCTTCCTGCGATGAAATTTTACGAAATTTCATAAAATTTCATCGCCGCATAAATTTAAACCCACGCAGTCGGTTTTAATATTTCGCAAAATTCCGCGCGATATGGCGTGGTTTGACGTGGGCGCGACATGGGGCGCGCGAGCCCTACTTCGCGGCGCGGTGCGGCTCAATCCTCGTCCGTCGCGGCGCCTTCGAATATATCTCGGTGCAAAATTTCTTCCAAAACGACCGTCGCGTAAGAGCCTTTCGGCAGGTAAAAACTGAAGCTAAAATGCGCGTTTTGCGCATCGTAAGAGTGCTGTACGCGCTCCATAAAGCTCCACGCAAACCTGCGCGAGCCGTTCATCTGCGCCTCAAACTCGCGCGAGGGCGCGAAAATCTCATCTTCAAATCTGCCGCCAAGCCCGCTAGCTCGCAGCTTCGCTCGCCCAACGATAAGGCCTGCGCTCGTGATTTCTCGCCTCGCAAACCGCTCGCACTCAGCGCCCAGATCGTCGCAGCTAAAAAACGCGCCACGGGGAAAGTGTCCTAAAATCTCGCCCCTTAGCAGCTTAAAAAACTGCGGCTGAGCCGCGATCTCGCGCGCCTCCTCCTTGCTTAGTCCGTAAATTTTAGCAAACTCTCCAAGGCTAAATTCCGCTGCAAATTTTGAAATTTCGACCCGCTTGCTAAGCCAGCGGTTAAAAAGCTCACTCTGATAGGCGCTGATTAGAAAGTCGCGCATTTTGGGGTTTTTAAGCCGCCTCTGTCCGCGCAGCACCTCCTCGCCCTGCGCCGCGTTGTCGCCGAACTTGCCGAAGCGCTGATAGCCGAAGTAGTTCGCAAAGCCCTCGCGCCCTAGCGTATCTAGCGCGGCTGCGAGCTTGACGGCGTCGGGCGGCAGGACCTTTTTTAGGCGGATGAAAAAGTCATTGCCCTTTAGATGGCCGATTTTAAGCTTGTTTTTGTGCCTTTGCACGCTTAAAATTTTAAGGCTTTCGTGCGAAAATCCGCCCAGCGCGGGCTCAAATTTAGCGGGCATACTAACGTGCTGCGTCGTAAGGCCTTGCTTGTCTTTAAGCCCCGCGTAGCCGAACTCGCGCATCTTAGCGCCCGTATGCTCGCTTAAAATCCGCAGCGCCTCGTGCGTGCTGATGCCCTTTTTTTGCAGCAGCAAAATGCAGTGCTCGCCCTCATTGCTAGGCTCGTAAAGCGGCACTTCGCGCACGACGAAATCGCTGGAGTTTTTACTAAAATGCGCATTTATCGGCGCGTGATTTAGGGTGTATAAATTTTTCATAGCCGGCCTTTGCGTTAATCTAAGGCGCAATTTTATAAAATTGAGCCTAAAAAACTCATTATTAAGGCAAATTCTAGTATCATTCGCCATAAAAAAAGGATGAAAAATGCTAATCAGGCTCTTTCGCTTCGATCCCCGCTGCGACGTCGCAAGCTACTTCAAGCCCTATGTTTATGAAAGCGCGCCCTTTGCCGATCTTGCGGCACTGCTTGACGACATCTGCGCGCACGATCCCTATTTCAGCGCGCAGGGAGTGGAATTTGTAAAAATCGGCAGCACCACCGTAAGCGTAAAAGAGCCGCTAGATACGCTACTAGCGCACTTTGGAAGCGAGCTAATCATCTCGCCTCTTAGCGAAAAAGAGGCGATTAAAGATCTGCGCTGCGAGCCGAGGGCGTTTTTGGATAAATTTAAAGCCTTTGAGAGCATCGCGGACGCTGCTGATTTCGAGTTTTACAAAAGCCTCGCGCCCTATTTTTACTCGACGAAAATCCCCACATGCTCGCAGGAGTTTCTAGGCAACAGCGCCTTTATCTTCGCGCACCGCCTGATGCAGACGCACCCGAGCGAGCGCATGAGGGTTTTAGAGATCATCGAGCCGCAGATGGCGTATTTTACGAAGTGTGACGCCGTGGGGATGGAGTTTGACGACCGCGCGGCATACAGGGCGTTTTGCGATATTTTAAAATTTGAGCCCGCGCGCAGTAATAAAATTTTAAGCGCGCAGAGCATGGCGGAATTTGACGCAGCTGGCGCGAAGCACGATTTTAGCGGCTTTAACGTCGCCGTGTGGTACGACGAGGCTGCGGAGGAGCTGGCTAGCAGGCTGGGCGCGCAGATCGTACACTTTGGCTGCGAAGGCGCGCCGCTTGGAGCGCAGATATATGAGCGCGAGCGGGAGTGCGCGCTGCGGCTGGGGGGCGAAATTTTATTTGACGCGTTTGATAGCGGAAGCGACTTCTTGCTCCTGAATTCCAAGCTCGCGCTTGATTTTTTAGACGGCAGAAGCGATGAAATTCAAAGGCTTTTCGGTAGAGATCTCGCGGGCTTTTATCTAATTGCGACGGATGAGCTCATTGCTCTAGCTAGCGGCGAGAGGCCCGACTTTTCGGCACGCAAGCTAAAACCGACGCTGATTTAAGCGGGCGGGAGTTAAATTTTACTTATATTGCGACGTTGAAATTTTAAACGGGCTGTGTATTTATGGACGTCAGAAGCTAAATAGCTTCCTAAATCGCAGGCAACTTCCCCTCTACTATTTTTCTTAATTCAGCATCTGCTTGATCTTTTGTATAGCCCATATTCTATCCTTTTCTTTAAATTTTAGATCTGAAAATTACTTGAATATTCTCTCTAGGAATAGAAATTATAGCACCTATCTTAAACTCATTTAAAATTTCTTTTAAAATATCTACAATCTCCTGTTTTGTTATATCCCCAAGATCGCTTCTTATAGATTCCAGTTCATATATTAATATAAACGGATTATCCGTATCTTTTTTGCCGGTATATTCATTATATATCTTTCTTAAATCAATCTCTATATCTTTGCCCTTGTAGTGCAAGATCCATATATCTTCGCCGCTATAATTCATATCTCTAGGATCTCCGATAGTGATCATGCGCACAGGAAAAAGCCAAATGCTTCTTTTTCTATCTACACACCAACTTCTCGAATTTAAATCTACCCAATCAAGCTCACCCTGATAATACTTATTGCATATCTCATTGCACGGTTTTAGTAAATCGTATTTCTCGATATCCTCTTCTGAAATACGCTCTGTAACAAACGCCATTCTCTCCTCCTTAAGAATTTAAAATTTTAGACTGCTTGCGGGTTGCCGCCGCCTTTGCTCTTGTGACAAATCGTTTAGCCCTTTGCCGAGCGAATGGCTAAATATATGCTAAATTTCATCTTGCCGCGCCGCGTAAATTTTAAAATTTTGCTTCTACACAGGCGCTGTTTTCTTGCGGGTCTCTCGCCGATAACTCGCCCGCCTGTAGTTTAGATGAAATTTTAAAATTCCACTACCTAAACGCATGGATAAAATTTTAAAATTTCGTCGTCCGCGCGCACGAACGAAATTTAAAAATTCGACGCCACTTAACACGAGCGGATGAAATTTATAAAAATTCCGCCGCCGCAAATCAAAGCGACGAATAAAGGCGCCGTCGCGCAGAAATCGCGCGAATTAACAAAAGTCGCGTTTGAATTTCATCGGTAAATTTATGAATTCCGCCTATGCTTCGGCGGTTTCGTTTTCGTCGATTACGGCTTGCATCGTATCTCTGGCGTGCTGCAGCCAATCTTTATCGCTCGTGTCGAGCAGGTCTAGGTAGATGATTTTGACGTGTCCGCTGTGGACGGTGAAATCGTGAGAGTTTGCGATGTGCTGCGTGCCGATGAGCACCACAGGCTGGACGCGCAGACCGAGCTTGCTAACGATCGCTTTGGCGCCGCTTTGGAATTGCAAAAGCTGCGTGCCGCGATGTCTGGTGCCCTCGGGAAACATCGTGATGACGCGCCCTTCGCTCACGCGCTGCTGTACTTCGTGCACGATCCGCACCAGATCGCGCGGATTGGAGCGATCGACTTGGATCATCTTCGGAAGAGTGATGATTTTGCCGATGATAGGGATGTCTGCAATCTCTTTTTTAGCGATCCAACAGATATCGGCGGGATGGGTTTCTTCGAGCACGACGATATCCATTATGCTTTGGTGGTTGGCGATTACTAGCTGCGCGCGCGGATCGGGGGTACCTATGATCTGGATATCGTATCCGACGCCGTAGCGCTGGAAACGCCCCCAAATGCGGCGAAAGCGGCGATGAGAGGAGTTTTTCACCGCCATGGCGATCACGACGCAAACGACGGTAAAAATAAACCAAATCGCGTAAAATAACGCTCTAATCCTTGCTAAGCTCATCTTTTTTAACCCAGCCGATCTTGTTGCCGCCCAGCATGATTTTATAAAATTCCTTATTCGTACCCAAAATTTCAACCTTTTCGGGATTTTTAGTCACGTAAAACACGGTGGAGCTTTGCATAGGCAAAATTCTAACCGGGGAATTTTGCGCGATACTGCCCGTGCCGTAAGGCCTTTGCGCGTAGAAATTTACCGCCAAAATCAGCACCGCAAAGATGAGCGGCGTGATATTTTTACTAAGCAGAAACATCACCAAAAGCACGGCAGCTAGTGTGTAGATCGCGATCTGCTTGTAGGCTTCGAACTTGCTCTCTTTCGGATTTAGCCCAATCTGCGTGCTAAGATCCTCAGCGCGCGGATTAAGCTCAAGCCCGAAATTTTCAAATTTTTTAGTATTAAGATTGAAATAGCTGAAGTCTAAATTTGTGATATTTTTATCCACGACGGCGAAATAATATCCGCTCTGACTCGCGTATGTGCCGCGCACGGAGTCCACGCCCTGTTTGATGATGGCTGGATTATCGATGCTAAAAGCGCTGATTGCGCCGTTTCGGATACCAAGATCGAGCGTGAGTAAATTCGATGCGTCGTCAAATTTAGTAGTTTTGTAGTTTTTAAGTTTCAGCTCGTCGGCTACGATATGCGAAAAATTAGGCTTCGTATCAAGCTTCATAAATTCCGGATTATCAGGTTTGATAGAGCTTTTTTCAAAAAATTCTCCGTTGCGCTGCAAGGTCAAAACGAGCTCATTTATCTTATCACTCTTATCGCTTGCTGCAAACCACAGCGTCGTCTCAAACATCTCGTCACCCTCAATCCACGTAAGATTGTCGGCATTAAGCCACTTCATACCATTAGTACGGCTGATCTCTAGCTTTGGCTTGACGGTGATTTTCTGCCCCAAATATACGGCGAAATCAATCTTAAAAATTTGATTGCAATACACCTTCCTAGGCATCCCGCTGGCTTTTAGCGTAAGCTCTTTGGGCTTAATGTCCTGATAGACCTTATCGTCGGATACATCAAGATCGACTTCGTTAGTAGGCGCCAAAGCCTTAAGATCGTCGATGCTTAGATTATCCATCGACATAACCTCTTTTTTATTATACTTCAGCATTACCTTGGAATTATCGCGCGTCTGCGGCTCGTCCGGCTTATCCTCAGCTTTTTTCGGCGCGTATTTACTTAGATCGTCAAGCGAATCTATCTCAATCTCCGGTGCAGCAAACGCAAGCGTGCAGACACCTAAAATAGTAAGAATTTTTTTTAGCAAATTAAGCCTTTTAGCATTTTCTCTCCGTCCGTGCCGCCCAAAATAGGCTCTATCGCGCGCTCAGGATGCGGCATCAGGCCGAAAATCTTTTTGTTTTTATCGCAAATCCCGGCGATTGCGTCCACTGAGCCATTCGGATTTAGCTCTGCGCCGTTTTCGTCGCAATATTTTAGCAGCACGCAATCCTCGTCGTATAGCGACTTTAGCGTATCCGCAGGCGCATAATAGTTTCCCTCGCCATGCGCGATCGGGATATTTAAAATTTCGCCCTTGTCGCAACAGCGCAGAAATTTATTGTCGTTTGAAACGACGCGCAGATGGTGAAATTTTGAGATGAAGCTTAAATTTATATTTCTGCTCATCGCTCCTGCAAGCAGCTTCAGCTCCAAAAGCATCTGAAAGCCGTTGCAGATGCCCAAAATATAGCCGCCCTTTCGCGCGTGATCAAGCACCGCCTGCATTACGGGGCTAAATTTAGCAATCGCCGCGGTTCGCAAATAATCCCCGTAGCTAAATCCGCCAGGAAGCACGATCAGATCGGCGTTTATGTCGGTTTCTTTATGCCAGATTATCTGCGTTTCGCAACCGAGCTTATCAAAGGCGTATTTGGTGTCGCGCTCGCAGTTGGTGCCGGGGAAATTTACGATCGCTACCTTCATATCACGATCTCGTAGTCTTCGATGACGGTGTTTGCCAAAATTTCATCGCACATTCTAGCGACGTCGGCATAAATTTTATCCCTATCCTCGCCATCTAGCTCAAGGACGATCTGTTTGGCTACGCGCACATCTCGCACACCGCTAAATCCAAGCGAAGCGAGGGCGTGCAAAACCGCCTTGCCCTGCGGATCGAGCACGCCCTGCTTAAGCCTTACGTTTACGATCACCTTCATCGCTTATCCTAAAATTCTACGCAAGACCTCTTCGTAGGCCACTTTTACGCTACCGAGATCCTGTCTGAATACGTCCTTATCGAGCTTTTTGTCGGTTTGTTTGTCCCAAAAGCGGCAGCTATCAGGGCTGATCTCGTCTGCAAGCAGGATATTTCCGTCCTTATCCCTGCCAAGCTCGATTTTGAAATCCACGAGCTTTAAATTTCGCTCGTCGAAAAATTTAACCAAAATTTCATTGATCTTGCGCGCGATCTTTTTGAGCTCATCAAGCTCGCTTTGGCTCTTTACGGCGCCAAGTAGCAAGCAATGCTCGTCGTTTAGGATCGGATCGCCCAGCTCGTCATCTTTGTAGCAAAACTCCACCAGTGTAAACGGAAGCTTCGTGCCCTCTTTGATGCCCAGGCGCTTTGTAAGCGAGCCGGTGGCGATATTACGAGCGATGATTTCAAGAGGGAAAATTTTACATTTTTTCACGAGCTGCTCGGTCGGACTGATCGTCTCAACAAGCGCGGTGGCGATGCCGTGCTTTTTAAGCAGATCAAAAATCAGCGTCGAAATTTTACAATTCAGCGCGCCTTTGCCGCTCTCTTCGGCTTTTTTGACGCCATTAAACGCCGTCAGCGAATCTTTAAATTCCGAGATCAAAAGGTCGTCACTTTCGTTAACCGACCACATCTTTTTGCCCTTGCCTTCGTAGATGAGCTCTTTTTTGGTAGCCTGCATCACACTCTCCTTACTTGATGTTTAGAATTTTTATCGCGTCTATTGCGGTTTTTAACTGGATATCGTTATTAATCTGCTCTGCAGTGATGAAATTTTTCTCATCCTTTTTCTGAGCATCTTTTTTCTTGGTCTCGACCTTGGCTAACTCGCCTTGCAGGTGCTTTTTGAGATCGGCTTCTTTTAGCGAGAATTCATCCTCGTCGCGGCTCGGCACCTTGCCCGGCGCCACTATGAGATCAGGCGTCACGCCCACCGCTTGGATGGTGCGACCGCTTGATAGATAGTAACGCGCTATGGTTAGTCGCAGAGCCTCTTTATCTTCTATCGGCAGGATCACCTGCACGCTTCCCTTACCAAAAGTTTTTTCACCAACCAACACGGCACGCTTTAGATCCTGAAGCGAGCCGCTTACGATCTCGCTTGCGCTCGCGCTACCGCCATTTATTAGCACTACCAGTGGCAGGTCGGTAATCTTCTTTTTAGGATCGGCGTTATGTGCTTCGGTTTCGTTTTTAGCGCGTCCTTTTTGAGAGACGATAAGCCCTTTGCTGACGAATAAATTTACGAGTCCGATCGCCTGATCCAAAAGCCCGCCCGGATTGTTTCGCAGATCCAAAATAATGCCCTTGGCGTCTCTATGCTCTTTTATAAATTTGCTCGCGTCAGGAACCACGTGCTGATCGAAATTTGTAACGCGCAGATATAAAATTTTATCATCCTCGATCATCTTGGCATAGACCGATTCCACTTTGATTATGTCGCGGATAATCTCGACGTCGAAAGGCTTGCTAACACCCTTGCGCACGATTGTTAGAGTGATTTTGGTTTTCGGCTTGCCGCGCATTTTTGAGACCGCATCGTCGATCGTGATGCCGAAAGTCGCGTTGCCGTCGATACGCAAGATCACGTCGTTAGCCTGAATGCCTTTCTTGTCGGCAGGAGTACCCTCGATAGGCGAGATAACGGTCAGAGCGCCGTCTTTCATACCCACCTGAATTCCAAGCCCACCGAACTCGCCCTCGGTCTGGACTTTCGTGTCGTTAAACGCCTTTTCGTCCATGTAGCTTGAGTGTGCGTCGAGATTATTCATAAGCCCCGAGATCGTCTTGTCCACAAGCTCCGAGAAGCTCATCTCATCGACGTAATTGTTTTCGACGATCGCAAGCGTCTTGGTAAGCTTAGCTAGCGCCTCCAGACGCGTTTTTTCGCTGTCTGGCTTTTTGGTCGCGTTGACCTCTCTGGCTTGTAAATTTCCGGTAAAAAAACTGACGCCTAAAAATAGAGAAAATATGAATCCCAAGCCGAAGAAGAGGTGTTTTTGTCGCAAAGTTTATCCTTGAAAGTAAAATGAAGTGAATTTTATAGAAAATTGGCTAAAAATAAGGTAAATTTCATACGAAATTTGCGCGTTTACGGATAAATTTAAACCGAAAATTTTAAAATCTCACTAAAAAACCTTGACATAAACACACTAAAGTTATATAATGCAATTAACTTCAACTTTAGGAGAAAATTTATGAACGAAACTATTGAAATTTTAACCGATAAAATGCGCTCTTTGCTCGAAAGCAGCGTTTCTTTGGCGATCCATTCCAAAAATAGCGAAGTGGGCGTATTGCATATGCTCTGGGCTTTGGTAGCCGACAGCGGCTCGGTGCTAAATCAAATTTTTAATAAATTTAGCATCGAAAAGACCGCGGTCGAGCTTGAGATCAAAAGTGAAATTTCAAATTTGCCTACGAGCTCAAACGTCACGAAGGAAAACGTGCGAATCTCGCGCGAGCTGATGAACTCGCTAGAGGTCGCAAAAGGGCTGATGACGAGCTCGGGCGATAAATTTATCGCCGTAGACACCTGGCTGATCGCAAATTTAAACGCAGATCCGCTAAAGAAAATTCTGTCTAAATTTGCAGATCTTAGCGAGATCAAAAAAGAGCTAGAGGCGCTTCGCGGCGGCAAAAGCATCGATTCACAAACCGCCGACGAGACGCTTGAGGCGCTTAGCAAATTTGGCGTCGATCTCACCGCTAAGGCGATCGCGGGCGAGCTTGATCCGGTCATCGGTCGCGACGAGGTGATTTCACGAATGATGCAAATTTTAATCCGCAAGACGAAAAATAACCCGATCTTACTCGGCGAGCCGGGCGTTGGAAAAACCGCGGTCGTCGAGGGGCTTGCGCAGCTGATCGCCAAAAAAGAGGTACCGCTCAGCCTGCAAAACAAACGCGTCATAGCGCTTGATATGAGTGCGCTGATCGCGGGCGCAAAGTACCGCGGCGAGTTTGAAGATAGGCTCAAAGCCGTCATCAACGAGGTCGTAAAAGCCGCGAACGTCGTGCTTTTTATCGATGAAATTCACACCATCGTAGGCGCGGGCGCAAGCGAAGGCTCGATGGATGCCGCAAACATCCTAAAGCCCGCCCTTGCGCGCGGCGAACTGCATGCGATCGGCGCTACAACGCTAAAAGAGTACCGAAAGTATTTTGAAAAAGACGCCGCGCTTCAGCGCCGTTTCCAGCCCGTAACGGTCGCGGAGCCTAGCGTGAGCGAGGCTACGGCGATCCTGCGCGGCATAAAGGAGCGGCTAGAGGTGCATCACAACGTCACCATCACCGATAGCGCGCTTGTGGCGGCTGCAAGGCTAAGCGACCGCTACATCAGCGATAGATTTCTGCCGGATAAGGCGATCGATCTCATTGACGAAGCGGCAGCGGAGCTTAAAATGCAGATCGAAAGCGAGCCAAACGAGCTTGCCAAGGCTAAGCGCGACATCCTTACGCTTCAGGTCGAAAAGGAAGCCCTTAAGATGGAGGATGACGGCAAAAACGACGAGCGGCTCGCGCAGATCGATAAAGAGATCGAAAATTTAACCGAGCAGAAAAATGCGCTTCAGGCTAAATTTGAAAATGAAAAGTCCGTATTCGGCGGCATCAGCGAGGAGAAAAAAGCAATCGATAGCCTTAAAAACGAAGCCAGCCTAGCAAGACGTAACGGCGATCTTAGCAAGGCTGCCGAGATCGAATACGGCAAGATCCCCGCCGCGCAGGCGAAGGTTAAGGAGCTTGAGGCGAAGTGGGACGCGATGAAAGAAAACGGCGTGCTTTTGAGAAACCGCGTGGACGAAGAGAGCGTGGCTGAAATTTTAAGCAAATGGACGGGCATCTCGGTAAGTAAAATGCTCTCCTCCGAAAAGGAGAAATTCCTTCACATCGAGGAGCATCTAAAAGAGAGCGTCGTGGGGCAGGACGAGGCGCTACACGCCATCGCTCGCGCCGTCAAGCGCAACAAAGCCGGTCTCGTGAACGAAAACCGCCCGATCGGAAGCTTTTTGTTTTTGGGCCCTACCGGCGTCGGTAAGACCGAGAGCGCAAAGAGTTTAGCGAGGTTTTTATTCGACGACGAGCGGGCGATGATCCGCTTTGATATGAGCGAGTATATGGAAAAACACAGCGTTAGCCGCCTGCTCGGCGCGCCTCCGGGATACGTGGGCTATGATGAGGGCGGACAGCTTACCGAAGCGGTGCGCAGAAAGCCCTACTCCGTGCTGCTTTTTGATGAGATCGAAAAGGCGCACAAGGATGTTTTTAACATCCTGCTTGGAATTTTAGACGACGGACGTGCAACCGATAACAAGGGCGTTACGGTCGATTTCAAAAACACGATCATCATCCTAACGAGCAATATCGGCTCGGCTAAGATTATGGAGCTTGACGCCAAAAATGCAGGCAAGCCGCGCGAAATCGCGCTTGCCGAGCGAGAGGAGGCGATAAAGGGCGAGCTGAAGAATTATTTCAAGCCCGAATTTATCAACCGCTTGGACGATATCGTGATCTTCAATGCCCTAAGCGAGGACGATCTTATAAAAATCGTGGGCATTATGTTTAAGAGTCTGCAAAAAACGCTCGCAAATCGCGGCATTAACGCGAGCCTAAGCGAAAATGCCAAAAAGCTCATCGCCTCGGCGGGCTTTGATATCGAATACGGCGCAAGGCCGCTACGAAGGGCGCTTTACGATCTAGTGGAGGATAAGATCGCCGATATGATCCTAAGCGACGAGATCAAAACGGGCGATCGGATCGAAATCGGCGCGCGTGACGGCGAGATCGAGATAAAGAGGGTGAAGTAAAATCGGGCGGAATTTATCCTGCAGGGTAAATTCCTCGCTTTGGTGGAGTAAATTTGGCGAGGTGAATCTAAAATACTTTATTAATATAAATTGGGCGAATAATCTTCTCCTTAGGAATTGAAACGAAATTATCGACGGCGAAAGCAAGGAGTGGGAATGGGTAAATCTATCCCATTAGGAATTGAAACAGCAAATTCATCTCGCTTGCCGGAAGCGTATCGTAGTAGAATTCCATCCCGTTGGGAATTGAAACACTGCTCGTAATCGATACGAGGAAGAGAATTCTGGTAGAATTTCATCCCGTTGGGAATTGAAACTCATCTGACGCTTGTGCCACTTCTCGCAACCTACTTTGTAGAATTCCATCCCGTTGGGAATTGAAACGTAGATGGCATAAATGCTTTAAACAATGCTATAGTATGTAGAATTCCATCCCGTTGGGAATTGAAACCCTATAGCGCACTCTCAAATTTTGAATGCGCAAGGTAGAATTCCATCCCGTTGGGAATTGAAACTATGGGCGACAGCCGCAGAGAAAAGCAAGCGACGAGGTAGAATTTTCTATTCCACTAGGAATTGAAACGTGATATACTTCATCACGTAGCCCGTGGCGTTGTGTAGAATTCCATCCCATTAGATAGAATTTCAAAGAATCTTGAGGTCCATAATCATAGAATTTAATGCGTTTCTATATATTAGGAAATAATCCCTAATGAGGCAATTCCTAAGCAAGCCTCCATGGCAATTCTTAGCGAGTAATCTTCATTGGCAAGATTTAACCCTTTTTCTTATCCTTCTTGTTCTTGCGGGAGGGGCTTTCCAGCTTGCGCCAAGCCTCGCTTTTTTGGCTATCCTCCATTAGGACTATCTCCCTGGTGCCGTTTCGCACGAGGTTTGGATCCACTGCAAGCTCCTTCGCGTCGATCTTTTCGGGATAGTCTATGCGCGAGAGTATGCAGCGGAAGGCGTTTAGCCGCGCGATCTTTTTGTCGTTGCTATCAAGGATCGTCCACGGCGCAAACTCGGTATTTGAAGCGAGCAGCATCGAGTATTTTGCGAGCGTGTATTGATTCCACAGCTCCTGCGATCTCGCATCCACCGGCGAGAGTTTATACTGCTTCAGCGGGTCGGTGCGGCGCGATTCGAAGCGCCTTTTTTGCTCCTCTTTAGAAACTGAAAAGTAAAATTTAAACAAGATTATCCCTGCACTTACCAAAAGCTCCTCAAATTTAGGCACTTGACGCAGGAAATCTTTGTGCTCGGCGTGGGTGCAAAAGCCCATCACCGGCTCAACCATCGCGCGGTTGTACCAGCTGCGGTCAAATATCGTGATCTCGCCGCCGCTGGGTAGGTGCGCGACGTAGCGCTGGAAGTACCACTGCGTCTTTTCGACGTTGCTTGGCTTTTCGAGCGCCACGATGCGGCATCCGCGCGGGTTTAGATGCTCGGTTAAACGCTTGATCGTGCCGCCTTTGCCCGCCGCGTCGCGCCCCTCCATCAAAATCAAAATTTTTAAGCCTTTTTCTTTTACGAATTTTTGCAGCTTCAAAAGCTCGATCTGGTATCTCTCAAGCAGCGTTTCGTAGTCTTTGAACGAGATTTTTTCGTACTTTGAGCTTTTAAATTCTATCTCTTTCAGCGCTATTTCGCCTGTTTCGGTTTTGATCTCTTTGCTCATATCGCCTCCTAAAAATTTTAAGGAATTTTACAAAAAAGTTCTTTAGATTACATTATAAATTCATACTTATTACGTTAGAATGTAGGAAAAAATTTCAAAGGATAAAATTTGATCAGATCACTTATTTTGGCAACGTTTTTTCTTTTAGGCTTGGGTGCCGAGCCCTTAAAACCTTCCGATGCGTTCAAGCTTGACGCGACGGCGCAAAGCGATAGCGTAACGCTAAGCTTTGATATCGCGGACGGGGTCTATCTCTATCAAAACGAGATAAAAATTTTCACTGACGGCGCGGAGGTGACGAATTTAATAAATCTGCCCGCCGCGACCGAATACAAAGATTATAAAATTTACGAGGGCAAATTTAGCATCGCCGTGCCTTTAGGCCTCGTGCTCGCAAATGCCGCAGACAGCGATGATTTCGTGCTTAACGGCGATTTTTTGGGCTGCACGAAGTCGGGCTTTTGCTACCAGCCGCAGCAGTTCGGCTTTAGCTTCAAGCGCGCGGCGGAGGGCTATAAGATCAGTAAAATTTCAAACTCCGAGTTGAAAAAATATCGAAAGGGCGTAAATTTCGCGCAGATTTCTGCCGCAGACAGCGCGCAGAGCGGGGCTGTAAATTTTAAAAGCAATGCCGCAGCTACGAGTGCAGAGACAGATTCCGTGGTGGACTCTCACGTAGCGGGAAATTCCGCGGCAAGCTCGGCAGAAAGCGCTGTGGTAAATTCCGACGAAACCTCCGCGCAAAAAACTTCTCGCGGCGCAAATTCCATCTCCGAGCAGGATAAAATTTTAAACGTTCTTGGCGGCAAGAGCTTCATCGCGGCGATCGCGCTGTTTTTCGGCTACGGCGTGCTGCTCTCGCTAAGCCCTTGCGTCTATCCGCTCATCCCGATCCTCTCGTCGATCATAGTGGCGAAAACCTCCTCGAAGCCGAGCGCGAAAAAAAGCCTCGCCGTAAGCCTTGCATATATTTTCGGGATGGCGAGCTCGTATGCGATTTTAGGGGCATTCGTGGCGGTTTTTGGGCAAAATTTACAGGGCCTGCTGCAAACTCCGCCCGCGCTGATCCTAACCTCGCTCATATTCGCCGCGCTCGCGCTTTCAATGTTTGGATTTTACGAGATCCGCCTGCCTGCGCGCTTTCAAAGCTTCTTAAATAGCAAAAGCGAAAAAAGCGGCGGTCTGATCGGAGTTTTTTCGATGGGGCTTATCTCGGCTCTTGTCGTATCGCCGTGCATCTCCGCTCCGCTTGCGGGTGCGCTCGTTTATATCGCGGGCAGCGGCGACGTCTTGCTGGGTGCGGCGGCTCTTTTTGCGCTTGGGCTCGGAAGCGGCGCGCTGCTGCTTGTGGTGGGGCTTGGCGGCGCACTACCGAGGCCCGGAGCTTGGATGGAGGCGGTGCCTAAAATTTTCGGCTTTTTGCTGCTTTTTACGGCGGTGTGGATTTCGCGCACGCTCATCGGCGAAAATTTAAGCCTGCTGATTTATGCGGTTTTAGGCGCGATCTTCGCAGGATTTTTGGGGCTGTTTGATGGCGGCGCGGGCGGGATCAAGCGCGCTTTGGCTCTTGTGATCGCGCTATATTCGGCGCTGCTGCTCGCGGGCTTTGCCAGCGGTGCAAAAGATTTTTCCAGGCCGCTTGGTAATCTAATCCCACAAAATGCGAGATATTCCAGGGGCGGCTTGGGCGAGAGCTTGCAGGCGGGCGAAAATTCTAGCGCTAAAAATTTAAGCGGCGCACATTTTTCGTTTGTGCGCGATCTGGCGCAGCTACGGGGCGAAATAGAAAATTCCAAAAAACCCGTGATAGTGGATTTTTGGGCTAGCTGGTGCAAAAATTGCGAGCAGAGCGAGCGAGCATTCGCAGATCCCGCTCTTGCGGGCGCGCTTGATAAATTTAGCCTTTTAAAGATCGATCTTAGCGAAGATAGCGAGCAAAATAGGGCGATAAAAGCTCATTTTAACGTATTCGGTCCGCCTACGATTCTGTTTTTTAAAGAGGGCGCCGAGATTACGAGCCTGCGCCAGATCGGTAGCGTAAATTCCGAAAAGCTGGCTGAGATTTTAAGCGAAATTTAGTGAAATTTAGATAGATTTCAAACAAAATTTAGTTTTAAGGATTGCGCGATGATAAGCAAAAATAGGGCTACGAAAGAGACCAAAATCGAGCTGGAGCTGGAGCTTTACGGGTGCGGCGCGGCGCAGATACAAACGGACATCGGTTTTTTTGATCATATGCTTAGCGCGTTTGCCAAGCACGCGTGGATCGATCTAAACCTGCACTGCGAGGGCGATTTGCAGGTCGATTTTCACCACAGCGTCGAAGACTGCGGCATCGTGCTCGGAAGCGCGATCAAAGAGGCGATCTATCCCGCGCAAAACATCGAGCGTTTCGGCGATAGCGTCGTGGTGATGGACGAAGCTGCCGTAAGCGCCGCGCTTGATTTTTCCAACCGCGCGTTTTTGGTATTTGATTGCCCGAGCCTAAAGCACGGCAAGATCGGCGAATTCGACGCCGAGCTCGTGGAGGAATTTTTTCGCGCTTTGGCTTTCAACGCAAATTTGACGCTGCATATAAGCCAGATTCGAGGCGAAAATCTGCATCACGTAGCAGAAGCCGTGTTTAAGGCGTTTGCCGTCGCATTTCGTCGCGCGATAAGTATCAACGAGCGCGCCGGCGTGCCTAGCACGAAGGGCGTTTTATAGCGGTAAATGCGCGCCAAGCTTAGTAAATTTGGCAATTCGCGGTTTTTTTAAAATTTTATCGGCGTTTGAAATTTTACTCTCGCCGCTGCTTGAAATTTGCAAAATTTCGCCATTACTCTGGCAAAGCGCGCCGCTTTATTAAGACTGCTTACGCTGGCGGTGCATTTGCGCCCGCCGCGAAAACCGCGAACTATGCTATATGAAATTTCGCACTGCCGGAGCGCTAAACCGCCGCTTTGCATATTAAAATTTAAAGGTAAAAGATGAATAATTTCGGATCGCTTATGGAGATTTTAAATGTGCTGTTTTTGATCTGCTTTGTTTGGCTCATCGCGTGCTTGATTAAATTTATCAGATCAAAAGACGAGCCGGAGCGCCATAAAAGAGATAAAAAATTTCTAATTATTTCGGCAGTTGCGTTTGCATGCGCTTTTACTCCACTCATATATTCTCAGTGGCTATTCGATCCTTTTTCCATGTTTATCTTGGTTTTTACTGGGCTGCCGGTAGTTTCGCTCATTTGGCTAATCGCAAGTTTAGTAAAATTTATTAAATCGGCTAAAAGTGCACCCGAGCGCCGCAGAAGAATTAGAAATCTTTTGATCCTCTCTGTGTTTTCGTTCATAATTTTTTTGAGCGTCCTAATGGGCTTTTTTTGGCTACTTAATCACGCAATCGAGCATATGTGAGGCGCAAAATGAGCGATGAAATTTTTCAAAAAACGATCGCCGTAATATTGACGGCCTGGGCGATCAGCGTTTGCGCACTAACCGCAGCGGCGCTGTATCTGCAGAGCAAATGCTCGATCATCTCCTATATCGCGAACGGCAACTAAGATGAAGCGCACATCTATCGTCATTTTGCTACTGCTTAGCTTTGCGGCTTTCGATTTTGCATTTTACAGCCTCGTCGTGAAGCGATACGTAAATCAAAGCAGCGCCGAGATGCAGGCCAAATCGATCGAGCTGCATAAATTTCTGCCGTTTGAGCAGGGTTCGCAGATCGTGCGCGCCAGCTCTAGCTTAAAACTTAGCGGCGATCTGCCGATAATCGACGGCGCAGCGGCTTTGTATCCCGTCTTTTCGGCATTCGTCGCGGCGAGCTATCCGAAGGAAAGCGTGGAGTTTGACGGACAAAATTTCACGAATGCTAGCAGGCTTAAATTTAGCAATACCCGCGGCGCATACAAGGCCATAAGCGACGGCGAGGCGGATCTGATCTTTGTCGCTGCCCCTTCAAAGCAGCAGCTAGCTTATGCGCAGGAAAAGGGCGTGCGCTTGCGCTTCGTGCCGATCGGGCTGGAAGCGTTCGTCTTTATCGTAAATGCGAATAATAAAGTATCGAATTTAACTGTGGATCAGGTGCGAGGAATTTATTCTGGGCAATATAGTGACTGGTCGCAGCTCGGCGGCGAGCGCATGCGAATAGATGCCGTGCAGCGAAACGCGGGCAGCGGCAGCCAGAGCGCGTTTTTAAAATTTATGGGCGAGACGCAGCCTAAGCGTAAGATCACGGGCTTTTTCGGCAGCGCGATCGGCTTTTCGTTTCGCTATTACGTCGAGGGGATCGTGCAAAACGGCGGCGTGAAGATGCTTAGCCTAAACGGCGCGTATCCGAACAAAGAAAATATCGCTAGCCGTAAATACCCGCTCGTAGCCGAAATTTACGCGGTTTACGATGAAAACAATAAAAACGAAAATATCCGCATCTTGATAGATTGGATCCTTTCGCCGCAGGGGCAAAGTATCATCGAAAATAGCGGCTACGTGCCGATTAAGGGCTAAGATCGCAGCTTAAATTTATACGGCGTTTGCCAAAAATTCAGCCAAATTTCGTTAAAATCACAAAATTTCAAAAAACGGAAAACGAAGTGATAAAGATTATATTTTTAGACGTAGACGGTTGCCTTAGCGACGGCGGGCTGTACCATTCAAACGGCGGCGAAGAGATGAAAAAATTTAACGTAAAAGACGGGTTCGGCATCCAGGAATGGCAGCGGCTGGGGCTAAAGGTCGCGATCATCACCGGCAAAAGCTCGCAAATCGTCGCAAACCGCGCGCGCGAGCTGAAGATCGATACGCTCTTTCAAGGCGAAAAAGACAAGCTCTCAAGGGCGGAGCAAATTTTAAAAAATTTTAACCTAAGCTTCGATGAGGCCGCCGCGATCGGCGATGATATAAACGACGCGAAGCTTTTAAATGCGGTCGCGATCAGCTTCAAGCCCGCCGATGCGCTAAACTCGCTAAAAGCGGACGTCACGCTAAGCAAAAACGGCGGCTGCGGCGCGGTGCGCGAGATGATCGAAATGCTCGTCGATAAAAACGGCATGCGCGAAGAGTGGAATAGCAAATGGCTGTAGTTTCGCAAGCGCGCGCGATGGGTAAAATTCCGCGCAGATCAAAAGGGGCCGAGCGATGGTGATAAAGATTTTCTATGTCGCGATTGCGATCTTTTGCGTCGCGATGGTGTTTCTGAGCGTGCAGACGCCGTATTTTAGCGATATGTTTAGGCAGGATCTAAGCATCGCGAATATGGAGATGAAAAAGATCGTCGATTATCAGATCGGCGAGCGCGTGGATGCTAAATTTACCGCGGGCAGCGGCACTCGCTATAAGGATCGCGACGAGTTTGTAAATTTTAAAGCCGAGGAGATTAGTGCGGATCTGAATCACACTTTGGTTTCAAAAACCGCGACGCGCGCCGGCGAGCTGATAAAATTTAACGGCGACGCGCATTACGTAAATAGCAGAGGCTTTGATTACACGGCGCAGGAGATCATCTACGATACAAGCAGCAAGATCGTCCGCTCCGACGTGCCGTACGTGCTGCGCCAAGGCGGCGACCGCATCACGGGCGCAAGCATCAGCTACGATACTAAAACCAAACAAACAAACTCAAAAGGAATCCACGCATGGTATTTAATAAAAGATCAAAATTCTACAAATTAATACTCGCATCCGCGCTAGTTATGGGCTTTGGCGCGACTACTCTCGGGGCCACGCAGGAGCAGGTCGAGGTCACGGCGGATAATTTTTTCGCCGACGAGATCAAGCAGATCAGCGTGCTGACGGGCAACGTCCGCATCAAGAAGGGCGCTTACGATACGCTAAATTCCGACAAAGTGACGATCTACTTCGACGCCAAGCGCCAGCCTACCAAATACGTCGCGACGGGAAATGCAAATTTTAAAATTTTACTCAATCAGAAGCATTATGACGGCAAGGGCGGCGTGCTGACCTACGATCCGACTATCGAGGCCTACACGCTCGAAAACAACGCCTATCTGCACGAGGCCGAGACCAAAAAGGAGGTTTACGGCGATAAGATCATCGTAAATCGCCAAAAGGGCACCTACGAAGTAAAGAGCGGCGGCGGTGAGAAGAAGCCCGTGCGTCTGATCTTTCAGGTCGAAGATCAAAACAAATGATCTATCCTAGCAGCGCGCAGTTTATCACTTCCGCCGCAAATATCGCGGGTGCGCCCGAGTTTGCGATGAGTGAAGTGGCGTTTTTGGGGCGTTCCAACGTCGGCAAAAGCAGCCTGATAAACGCTCTAGTCGGGCGCAAAAATCTAGCCAAATCAAGCTCGACGCCGGGTAAAACGCAGCTGATAAATTTTTTCGAGGTTAAATTTAAACAAAAGCTTGCCGCAAGCGCGGACGGCTCGCAAAATGAAACATCGCCCGATCTAGCAAGCAAAGAGGCTTTAAGCTCGGCTGCAAATTGCGCGCAAGATCACGCAGAGGCTGCGGAGTCTGAGCGAAATTTAAAGCAAGATTTCGTTTTAAATTTAAAAAGCGCTTCGGCGGATTTTAGATCGGATCGCGAGACAGATCTTGTGGCGGCTTTTGCGCCGAATTCAGCGCAAAGCCCCGAATTAAATTTTACAGGTAGATCCGCGCTAAGCTTAGCGGCCAACCCCGCCTTTTCGGATCTTGCTAGCTTGGGTGAAAATATCTCTTTGATCTTCGTGGATCTGCCTGGGTTCGGGTATGCCAAGGTTTCTAAAAAACTGCATTATATCTGGCAAAAAAATCTCGACGAGTTCATCAAAGAGCGCCTAAATATCAAGCTTTTCGTCCATCTCATCGACGCGAGGCAGTTTGATCTTACGATAGATAAAAATTTGCAAAACTATCTTTCTAGTTTTCTGCGCGGCGATCAAAAGGTCGTGAGGCTCTACACCAAAGCCGACAAGCTTAACCAAAGCGAGCGCGCAAAGCTTTTGAGGCACGATCCGCAAGCGATTTTGGTCTCTACGCTAAAGGGCAGCGGGCTGCAAAAAGCACGCGAAATCATCGTGCGCTGGGCGTTTGGATTATGAAATTTCTAAATTTAAATACGCAAAATTTTGCGGCGCAGAATTTCAAAATAATTAAATTCAGCGGATATAAAATGCGCCGCCAAGATCGCGCAAAGATTAGGGAAAATTTTAGATGATACGGCTAAAAAAGGCGCGCCTTTGCGACATTTCGCGTATGCAAGAACTCGTAAAAGAGGAGGTTCAAAACGGCGTGATCTTGCCGCTTGAAAGCGATGAGATAGCTGCCAATATCCGCTCATACGTGCTGGCGTTCGGCTGCGATTCTAAGGCGGATACGAGCTTTGATTCTAAAGAAAATTCCGATTTAAATTTAGCCGAGAATTCTGATTTAAATTTAGCATGCAATGCCGATTTAAATTTAATCCAAAGCTCCGCCGAAAATTTTGCCGAAATTAC
>CAURMQ010000003.1:0-28522 GCA_963525765.1 uncultured Campylobacter sp.
TCATCCTTTTTACCCATCGCGCGGCGCACCAGATCGGCATCGCCCAAGCTAAAGCCGCCCACCTTCTGCACTATCTGCATGACCTGCTCTTGATAGACGATGATGCCATATGTTGGCTCTAAAATTTCTTTTATCTCGGGGAAGATATAGCTAGCGCTCAGCTCGCCGTGTTTGATCCTGATAAAATCAGGGATTAGATCCATCGGCCCCGGGCGATAGAGCGAGATCATCGCGATGATATCCTCGAAGCGGTCGGGGCGTAGGTTCATCGCCAGATCCTGCATGCCCGCACCCTCGATTTGAAAAATCCCCAGCGTATTGCCGCTTTGAATCGTCTCGTAGGTTTTGTGGTCGTTGAAATCGATCTCTTCCCAGACGATATCGCGACCGTAGCGGCGTTTGACGAGCTTGGCGGCGTTATCGATCACGTCGAGGTTTTTTAGACCCAGGAAGTCAAATTTTATCAGATCGACGTCCTCGAGATAGTTTTTGGTGTATTGCGTTACCAGGCGCGCATCCTCGCCCTTATCCTGCTTAAATAGCGGCGCTTTGTTCCACAGCGGCTCGTTTGAGATCACCACTCCCGCGGCATGCATGCCCGCGTTTCGATTTAGCCCTTCAAGGCCCAGCGCAAACTCCCAAACCTGCTGTGCGATCGGATCTGCGTCGATAAATTCTTTCAGCTTCGGCTCGGCGTCGTAAGCCTGCGTAAGCGTGATGCCGAGCTTGTCGGGGATCAGCTTCGCCATCTTATCGGCCTGCGAAAGTGGCATATCGCAGACGCGAGCCACGTCGCGGATGACGCCGCGCGCGAGCAGCTTACCGAAAGTCGCAACCTGCGCGACGTTGTATTTGCCGTACTGATCGATGACGTAGTCGATCACCTCGCCTCTGCGCGCCTGGCAAAAATCCACGTCGATGTCGGGCATCGAGATACGCGACGGGTTTAAAAATCGCTCGAAAAGCAGATTATACGGGATCGGATCGAGGTCGGTAATGCGAAGCGCATACGCGCAGATGCTCCCCGCCGCAGAGCCGCGACCTGGGCCAACCGGAATGTCGTGGTCCTTCGCCCAGTTGATGAAATCCTGCACGATGACCATATAGCCCGAAAAATGCATGTTTTTGATGATGGCAAGCTCCTTTTCCAGGCGCTCGCGATAAATTTCATGCTTAGTAGGATCAATAAATTTAAGGCGCTCTTTAAGCCCTTCGCGGCACAGATAATCGAATAAAAAATCATCGTTTGCAAAGCTATAGCGCTCATCAGACTGGGGCAGCGAAAGCCCGAGCCTAGCGGCGTATTCGATCGTAAATTTAAAATTCGGCGGCGTCGGCGCGTAGTCCTTCTCGTCGAAGGCAAATTTCAAATTGCACTTTTGCACGATCTCGGCGGTATTTTCGATCACTTCGGGGATGTCGGCAAAAAGCCGCCTCATCTCCTCGTCGCTTTTTACGTAAAATTCCGAAACGACGTGTTTTAGGCGGTCGCCGTCGTTGATCGTCTTGCCCATCGAGATGCACTGATAGACGTCGTGAGCTTTAGCGCGATCCTTGCGCAAGTAGTGAGCGTCGTTGGTGGCGATGATCTTGACGCCGATTTCGCGCGAAAGGCGGATGAGGTCTTTATCGACGTTTAATTGCTCGCCGATGCCGTGGCGCATGATCTCGAGATAAAAATCCTCGCCGAAAATTTCCTTATACTCAAGCGCCGCTTTTTTCGCCGCTTCGTAGCCGCCCGCGCCACGCTTTAAATTTCGCTCGCTTCTATTTAGATGAAATTCCACCTCGCCCGCTAGGCATGCCGAGGAGCAGATGAGACCCTCGCTGTGTTCTTTTAAAATTTTTTTGTTGATCCTCGGGTAGTAGTAGAAGCCGTCCAAAAACGCGCGCGAGCTAAGATACATTAAATTTTTATAGCCCGTCTCGTTTTTAGCAAGCAGTATCAAGTGATAGCGCTGGCGGTCGCTTTTATCGCCGATGTCATCGTGGTTGTGCAGGTAGGTCTCGATGCCGATGATCGGCTTGATGCCGTGCTTTTTCATCGTCTGATAAAAGTCTATCGCGCCGAACATATTGCCGTGATCGGTGATCGCGCACGCCTTGGTACCGCGGCTCTGCAAAAGCTCGGCGAGCTCGCTTACTTTATTCGCGCCGTCTAGCAGCGAATATTCGGTGTGAAGGTGTAGGTGGGTGTAGTCGCTCATTTTTGGTCCTTTTTTGATTTGGAGATTATAGTAAATTCGGGCTTTAGAAACGGTCAAATTTAATGGAATTTTAGCTTAAATTTGGGCGCGAAATTTTACGAGTAAATTTTGTTACGGAATTTTACTTCGGAGGTTTTACATTCTGGGTTTTGCGGATTAAATTTTGACAAAATTTTAAGCTTAAAATGCTGTGATGAAATTCCACTATCATATAAATTCCGCTCACACGGAATTTTGAGCTAACGCAATTCCGCAAAATTCTATGACTTAAATCATCGTAAAATTTTGCGGTTTAAAATTCGAGCTTGCAAAGCCTTTTACGGCTCTACGATCTTGAGAATTCCACGATCGCTTTGGCAAGCTCTCTAGTAGGATCAACGAAAATTTTATCGCTTTTGATTAACGGCAAAAATAGTGGCAGCTCAGTGCAGGCAACGACGTAAATATCAGCATCGATTTTGCCTAGCAAATTCTCAAAAGCCCCCACGTATTCGGCAGTCTTGCCCGCCTTAACGCCTTTGTAGATACAATCCATCAAAACCGCTTGATTTTCTTCGCCGAGATCCACGCTGATTAGCCCCGCTTCTTTGAGCGGATCGTCGTAAATTTTAGCTTTTTTTGTACCGATAGTGGCTAGCACAGCGATTTTATGGGCGTTTGGATAATTTTTGCGGATCGCTTTTACGGTGACCTCGGCGATATGAATTAGCGGGATTTCCGCCGCAGCTTCTACATCGTCTGCGAAAAAATGCGCCGTGTTGCACGCCATCGCAAACGCCTTGCAGCCTGCATTTTTGAGCCTAACAGCGCTCTCGCTTAGGCGCGGAAGCGGATTTTCACCTTTGCCTAAGATAAACGCCGTGCGATCTTCAATCTGCGGATAGCTATCGATTACAAGCGGAATATTTTCTTGATCGCTGCCCGCAGCAGTCTCTTCTATGATCTTCATATACAGATCCGCACTCGCCAAAGGTCCCATTCCGCCAATAATTCCAACTCTTTTCATAGCTCGTCCTTTCTAAATTTTACTTGGGTTAATTCTCCCACTTACTCATATCCATTTCGTTTTCGCTCTTTGCGACGTAGATCGACGCGACAACATCGCCTGTTACGTTCATCGAGGTTCGCCCCATATCCAAAATCGCATCAATGCCCAAAATCATTCCGTAAGCGATCGCTACGTTACCGCTTACCTTGACGCCGATAGACTCGAGCACTAAAAGCAGCATCAGCGCACCAGCTCCCGGAACTCCGGCAGTTCCGATCGCCGCAAGCATCGAAGTGATGATGATCGTGAGGTAGTGGCTGCTGTTTAGATCGATACCGCAAGCATTAGCGATAAAGAGCGTGCACACGCCCAAATACACGGTCGTGCCGTTCATATTCACCGTAGCGCCCACGGGCAAAACAAAGCCGTAGATCGCCTTTGGAATTCCCATATCTTCGGCGGTTTGCATCGTAATCGGAAGCGTGCCGTTGGAGCTGCGGGTAACAAAAGCCGTAAGCATCGGCGGACGCACTTTTTTAAGGAATTTAATCGGGCTAACTCCGATAAGCATACAAATAACGCAATAAACCGCAAATACTTGAATCGCAAGTCCCACGTATAGGGTAATCGTGACATTTAATAGCGAGCTGAAAGCCTCGATACCGCTTTTATTAAACACTACAAACATTAGCGCAAAAACGCCGATTGGTGCGTATTGCATCACCCAATGCACGACCTTAAACATAATTTCGCTCATTCCATCGAAAAAATTATAAACCGTATCAGCGGAATTTTTAATACGAGCATCACTACTGTCGCGGCAAAACGCAAGCCCTACGCCGAAAAATAAGCAAAACGCGATAATCGGCAAAATTTCGCCCTTGGCTATGGAATCAAAAGGATTTGTAGGAATTATATTAAGCAAAATTTTACTCATACTAGGCGCGTTCGCTGCCTTTTCGACAGCCTTGGACGCATCG
The DNA here is from genome assembly GCA_963525765.1 of uncultured Campylobacter sp. Taxonomy (GTDB): domain Bacteria; phylum Campylobacterota; class Campylobacteria; order Campylobacterales; family Campylobacteraceae; genus Campylobacter_B. The sequence goes on from CAURMQ010000003.1 coordinate 4,176, forward strand.
CTTAGATCAAGCCCGCTACCTGGAGAAAATATAAACGCACACGCTAGACCGATGACGATCGCAAAAAGCGTCGTTATAGCGTAAAATATGATCGCCTTAACGCCTACTTTGCCCAGGTGCGCGGGCGAGATACTGCTAGTGCCCACGATCAGCGAACAGATGATGATCGGCACCATGATCATCTTTAAAAGCCGCACGAAAAGATCTCCCAAAGGCGTTAAAATCGCTACCCACGTGGTATCGCCCACCGGCATATTTTTAGGTAGTAACATACCAATCGCAGAGCCCAACACTAAAGCGATAATGATGCGCCAAAGCAAGCTTGAGTTAAAATAAAAGGCTAAAATTCCGCCTTTTTTCGTTTGATTTTCTGACATGGACATCTCCCTGCACTAAGAATTTTAACGGAATTCTACCGCAACTTGCCATAAAATAAAATTTAATCGATCGCCAAATGAAAGTTAAATTTGAAAATTCAATCGCGAGCTTGCCGCATTTTAAAGCGGGAATTATGCGGCAGACTTTGTTTTTTGAAGTTATGAAGCGAAATTTCAAAGGAAAAACGACGCATGAAATTTATAGAATTTTGCGGATTTTGATGTAGTGAAAAGCAAAAAATTTTGTGGTGGTGGGCTCACTAGGACTTGAACCTAGGACCATCCGGTTATGAGCCGGATGCTCTAACCAACTGAGCTATGAGCCCGCCAGCGGTAAAAAAGAAATGTGATTTTACAAAAATAATCTTAAAACGGCGTTAAAATTCTAACCGCAGAATTTTATGTAACTTAGACCCGCTCAAATCGTGGCTAAATTTCACACCAAAGCGCGCAACTTTATCTGATTTCCGACCAGATCACTTTCGTGCGCACAAGGCGGCGTAAATTTAAGACAAAATTTATATAAATTCCAGCTCTTAAATCCGCCGCGATAAATCTAATCCGCTCGCAAATCGCGTAAATTAATAGCTTTTTACTTGAATAGGCTCCGATAGCATTTTAGGGACGCCGGGTAGCTCATACGTTCCCCGGCAGATGTTATTTTCGGCATCGGGGCCTTTTGCGATAGTGATCGTTTTCTTTTCGCCATCCACGCTGATTAGGAAGCATTTATCCCCCTTTGTGCTTTTAAGATATGCGGAATTTTCTCCGTTAGGCTCTAGCGGAACATTCGTCATAACCGAAAAATCGGATGCGAATTTGCCTTGGGAGATATAATAAGCGTCTAGATCGTATTTAACGGTAATTAAATTTGTCGCCAACTTAGAGATCTCCGCATCATCTCTAGTAGTCAGCCCCGGTTCCGCAATCGCTACTGCAGGTAAGGCGATCGCTACGATACAAACCGCAGCTATTACCTTCGCTACGGATACTTTTTGGGGCGTTACGTCATATTCGTAGTTTTGCAGCGACTTTGCGACGACGATAAGCGAGCTTTTATTTTTGCGCGCCATATCGTGCGTAAAGGATAAAAATAAGGATTTGCCGTATTCCATAAGACCTAATCCCACGGGAGCAGTCCGACTAAAATGGTTAAGGATTAAACCCGACAAATAAGTTAAAATAGCCAAGATCCAACCGCCTAGAAAAAACCAAATAATGTTGTCTAAAATACGCATATTTTACCTCTTTATAAATTATGTAAATCAAGCAAGCCGCCTGCTAGAGACGTTGCACAGCCTACCATTGCTTTTGCGGCGTATTTTATGCGACCTGCACGCTATACCGCACAAAACGAGTCGTATGCGCGCAAAATCCCATGCGCAAAACAACTACGGAATGATAAGAGATGGGGTTTAACGATTGGCAACAAACGCTTTTCATTGATAAAATTTTAGTATGCAAATAACTGCGGCAAGAGTGTTTGCAAAATTTAAAATTTATTTTGAAAAGGTTAGGAATTTTAAAATTTTGATGATAGAATTTTGAAAAATTTTATAAATTTTTATGAATTTTGCGAACCAAAATTTTAAAATTTTTACGGTACAACAAAGTGAATTCTTAAAATTTTGCTATAGCTTTTAGTGTAAAATCTTCCTAATTGGGATACAAGATAGAAATTCCAAATCAAATTTTCGCAACATGAAGCGCTTCCTTAATTATGAATTTAAATTTTACACGTGAAATTCCCGCGCCACACAGTGCGGCATATTTCTGCCGAGATAAAATTCGCAAGCAAAATTCCAACCTCGCAAACCTAAAAACATAGAACAATTATTTCTTGAAATTTTAGCACCACTTACCCGTAGACCAATATTACGTTGCTTTATAGAATTTAGACCTCACGACGCAAGCTCCTCGCACTGTAAACTCGCCTCGCGCTCTCGCCATAGCCGCGATCTGCCCGCATGCCGCTATGGCGTCTCGTCGCCGTCTTGGTTTTGAAGTGCGTCCGCTTCGCTCTCCGCCGCGATCGCCTCGAGACTTAAAATTTCATCGACGTCCTCCAGCTGCGCTACGCCGCTTCCGGCGATACTTCTGATGCTTGCGTGCATCGCGATCGCGCCGTCTCGCGCACGTGCGATCTGTTTTTCGCGCTGTTTCCAGATGCGCTCCATCGCGTTGCGCTCCTTATTTAAGCTCTCTTGCATGCCGACGAATGCCGATACGATCGTCTTTATCTGATTTGCAAACTCGGGCGAGGTCAAATAGTCGTAGAGCATCGCCGTTTTGCTATCTTGATTTTGCCCCGATCTTTTGGCAAACGCAAGCGCCACGACATGTTCGCGCAAAACGGCGCAAAGCCCCTTAAATTCCTCAAACGAGCAAATCCAGATGCTAGCATCGCTCGGCGCTTGGTGCAGCCTAGGGCTGTGAGGCGGCATCTGCTCGGTGACGATAACGCCGATCTGCGCGCCCTCGCCTATCATATCGTCTTTGAGTTTGTCGATCCATTTGGGCTCGAAGCTTTTCGTGCGCTTGCTCTCGTATAAAATTTTACCGCAGCCCGCAAACTCCCTCGTATGCACCATCTGCACGCAGTCCGCGCCGCGCGCGCCCTTTTTTACCTCATCTATCTCGTCCAAAGGAAAATTTAGCCGCAGATACTCCTGCAGCGCGAGCTCCTGTACCTCGCCCTGAAGCTGCTGCGAGCCCACCTCCGAGCGGCGCTTGAGCTCGTTTATTTGGCCGATTAGGCTTTGGATCTGCTCATCTTTTTGGCGGAATTTCAGCTCGTTTTCCTGCGAAATTTGCTTCGAAAGCCGCTCGCGCTCTTGGTTTACGCGGTTGGTTAGCTCGATTTCTGATTTGGCTTTGTTTTCGGCCTCGCGCTCGCTAAATTTACGCTTCTGCGCCTCCATCTCAGCCTTTATTAAATTTAGCTCGGAAATTCTTTGCGATTTTTCTTGCAGCTCTTTTTGTAAAATTTCAAATTTCGCCGCGTTTTCGCTCTCGATCTGAGATTTTGCGAGCGCTAAAATTTTCTCTCGCTCGCTGTTTAGCGCGGAATCGGTCGCCGCTTTTACGCGCTGCTCGAAGGCGTTTTCCTTCACTTGCAGCTGCGCCAGATGCTTCGCGTACTCCTCGCGCTTAGCGGCGATCTCGGCTTCAAATTTAAGCGTAGCTTCATTTTGCTGCTGCTGCCACTTTCGCTTCTGCTGCAAAATTTCATCTTCAAATTTAGCCTTGATATCGCGCTGCAGCGCCTCGTCTATATCAATCTGCGAGCCACAATGCGGGCACTTTACGTTAGCCATTTTTGCTTCCCAAACTCTGCTCTTTCATCTTTTCAAATTCCTGCGAAATTTGGGCCGCATTGGGCTCATCCGCCATCTTATCGAGCACGGAGTTATAGCGATTTACGAGCAGTATCGCAAGCGCCGAAAAGCAAAAACCAGGCAGCAGCTCGTAAACGACCGCCGAAAGCCCCGATAAGATCCAGCAAATTACCGTGATACCGCCTACGAGCATACCCACCAAAGCCGAGAGCGCGCTCATCTTTTTAGAATACAGGCTGAAAAGCAGCACCGCTCCAAAGCTCGCGCCAAATCCTGCCCAAGCATTTCCGACGACGTTTAGCACCGTATCATTTGAGCCAAACGCCAAGATCGCGGCAACCGCGGCGATGATCACGACGGCGATGCGGCTGCTTAGCGTCTGCGTGCGCTCGCTTACCTCTTTTTTATAAAACGCAAAGATAAAATCCTTCGTAACGGCACTCGCGCTTACCAAAAGCTGGCTTGAGATGGTGCTCATAATCGCCGCCAGCACCGCAGATATTATGACGCCTAGGATGAATGGATGAAAGAAAATTTTACCGAGCTCTAGGAAAATTTTTTCGGGATCGTCTATGCTAAGACCTTTTTGTGAAAAATACACAAAGCCGATCAGACCGCTAAGCATCGCGCCCGCAAGACCTAACACCATCCACGAAATTCCGATGCGGCGCGCGCTATCAAGCTCGCGCGAGCTTCTGATCGCCATAAAGCGCACGATGATGTGCGGCTGTCCGAAGTATCCGAGCCCCCAAGCAAGCAAGCCCAAAACGCCTAAGAAGCTTTGATTGTAAAATAGATCGAGGTGGCTCGCGCCGTAGAGCCGCACCTGCGCCAAAAAGGAACTGTCTGCAGGGATCTGCAGCGCGCGATAAGAAAACAGAGGGATCAAAATAAGCACCGCAAACATCAGCGCGCCCTGAAATGCGTCCGTGATCGCGACGGCCTTAAATCCGCCGAAAAAGGTATAAAACACGACGATTAAGATCGTGGCGACCGCGCCGTAGGTAAAATTTAGTCCGAAAAAGCTCTCAAAGGTCTTGCCGCCTGCGATGATGCCGCTGCTAACATAGAGCGTAAAAAATATGATGATCAAAAGCCCGGAGATGATGCGAAGGGTCTTAGTATGGTCTTTGAAGCGGTTTTCTAAAAAATCCGGGATCGTGACGCTGTCGCTTGCTACCTCGGTGTAAATTCTAAGCCTTTTGGCAAGAAATTTATAATTGCACCACGCGCCCACGCAAAGTCCTAGGGCGATCCAGATATTGCAAATCCCCGTTGCGAACATCGCGCCCGGCACTCCCAAAAGCATCCAGCCGCTCATATCGCTAGCGCCCGCGCTAAGCGCCGTTACAAATGGCCCTAGGCGGCGATTATCGAGCAGATACTCGCTTAAGCTCGCATTCTTGTCATAATAATACCTACCTATAAAAATAAGCGCGCCGAAATATATCGCGATTGCGCAATAGGTCCAAAAGCTCATCCTGTCATCCTTTTAAAAAGGCTAATTCTACCCTACTTCAAATAAAATTTCGCTTTTGAAATTTAGCCAGATTTTAACGAAATTTTAGTATTCTTTGCTTTTAAATTTAACCAAAAGGCGTCTGTGTTGAACGAGAAAATTTTTAAAATCGCGTTTTTTTTGGTAGTAGTTTGTGCAGGACTCTATTTTACCTACCCCGTCGAACTAACTCAGGCGCAAAAAATTTCATATCTCAGAAGCTACGGCATCACGCTCATCTTAACCTCCGGCGGCATCGTGATCGGTATCGCATTAGGATTTATGCTGGCATTTTTAAAATTTCTAAACAATAAATTTTTAAGCTTCATTATCGACGAATACGTGGATATCATCCGCGGAACTCCAATCGTTATCCAGCTGATGGTGTTCGTGTTTATTATCTTTGCTACGTGGAGCAATAATATCGCAGCTGCGATCTTTGCGCTGGGGCTTAATAGCTCAGCTTACGTCGCGGAGATCGTGCGCGGCGGCATAAATAGCGTCGATCGCGGCCAGATGGAAGCTGCGCGTGCGATGGGGCTAGGCTACGGCACGGCGATGAAAGAGATCGTCTTTCCGCAGGCGATAAAAAATATCCTGCCTGCGCTTGCGAATGAGTTTATTAGCCTTTTTAAAGAGACCTCGGTCGTGGGCCTCGTAGCAATTACCGATCTTACGTTTTTTTCAAAAAGCATGCAGGCGGCACTTTATACCGTCCAGCCGATACTTTTTGCCGCAGTGCTTTACTATGCAAGCGTGAAATTTTTCTCGTTTTTAGTAAAAATGCTAGAAAGTAGGTTAAACCGCAATGATTGAAATATCAAATTTAACCAAATCCTACGGCAATTTATCGGTGCTAAAAGGAATTTCAAAGACCATAAATAAAGGCGATATCGTAGCTATCATCGGTCCAAGTGGCGGCGGTAAATCAACCTTTTTGCGTTGCTTAAATTTGCTTGAAATTCCAAGTGGCGGCACTATTAAAATAGACGGCGAGGATATTACCGACGAGCGCACTGATATTAATAAAATTCGCCGCAAAGTTAGTATGGTGTTTCAGCATTTCAACCTCTTTGCAAACAAAAACGTACTAGAAAATTTAACTCTAGCGCCCATAAAAGCGGGCATTTATACTAAAGAACAAGCCTACGCAAAAGCAGAGGAGCTGCTGCAAAAGGTCGGTCTTAGCGATAAGGCCTATACTTATCCGCACAAGCTTAGCGGTGGGCAAAAGCAACGCATCGCAATCGCTAGAAGTTTGGCGGTAAATCCGGACGTGATTTTATTCGATGAGCCTACTTCGGCGTTAGATCCTGAGATGATCGGCGAGGTGTTAGGTATAATGAAAGAGGTCGCCAAAGAGGGCATTACGATGCTTGTGGTAACGCACGAGATGGGCTTTGCACGCAATGTCGCGAATAGGATTTTTTTTATGGAGGGCGGCAAGATCGCTGTGGACGATACGCCTAAAAACGTATTTGAAAATCCGCAAAATCCGAGATTAAAAGAATTTTTAAATAAAATTTTAAACCACTAAAGGAGAGGGAAATGAAAAAATTTATGAGATTTCTAGTTGCAGGCGCTTTGCTTTGCGGTTCGCTAGTCGCTAAGGACATCACCAAAGATACGCTCATCGTGGGCACGAACGCCGAGTATCCGCCGTTTGAGTTCGTGGATGAAAACTCCAAAGTAACCGGCTTTGATATGGATCTGGTAGCCGAGCTTGCAAAGCGCGCGGGCGTGAAATATGAAATTTTAAATATGAGCTTTGACGGGCTAATCCCTGCGATTAAAAGCGGCAAGATCGATATGATCGCCTCGGGAATGAGCGCGACGCCGGCTCGCAAAAAGGCGATCGATTTCACAAATCCTTACTACAAGGTCGAAAATTTATACGTCAAACGCAAGGACGATAGCTCGTTAAATTCCAAAGCCGATCTGCAGGGCAAGCGCCTTGCCGCGCAGCTAGGCACTATTCAGGAGCTTGCGATCAGAGATATAAAAGGCGCCGAGGTTAGCGCTACGGAGAACGTCTTTGTAGCCGTTATGTCGCTGAAGAACAAAAAGATTGACGCGCTTTGCGTGGATTCGTCCGTGGGCTACGAGTATCTTAAGAAAAATGACGATCTCGTAGCATTTTTTAAAGAATCCGACGGCAGCGAGGGCTTTTCGATCGCATTCGATAAGGGCAAGTATCCCGAGCTGCTCGCTAAATTCAACGCGGCGCTTGAGGAGATGAAAAAGGACGGAAGCTACGAAAAGCTTTTGGAAAAGTATAATTTAAAATAATCCGCAAAATTTAGGCGCAAATTCCTCTCATAGAATTTGCGCCGCCTAAGAGGAATCCTATGAAAAAGATATTTTTAGCACTTGCGATTTTGCTCTGCACGCAGAGCTTTGCGGAGCAAAAAGATAGATACGGCATCGCCGCATTTGCAGGTCTTGGCGATGACGGCAGAACCTTTGTTTTTACCTTTAGAAAGGCTCAAAAAGATCGCTTCTTTCCATGCGACTTAAAAAATTTAAACATAATCGCCGCGGGCGCTTCTAGGTGCATAACGGACGCCAAAGAGCTAAGGAAATTCGACAAAGAATATAAAAAAGCTCTTGAGTCCGTGATAAAACCAGGCAAGCGCTACTACGTAAATTTAATCAATCGTGGCAACGATGCCTATATTTGCGACGTAAGCGATCCTAAAAGCAATCTGCGATTGGACCTAGTAGCGGCGGGATTTGCCGTACCAATAACCGACGATAGCGAACTACTTTTAAAAGCCGCCGAGGAAGCCAAAGAGGCTAAGCGCGGAATGTATAGCGCAAAATTTTGGGATGTTACCAACTGCATTCTCAACGGCGTACCTATACCTAAAAAAGACGAGGATAAATGAGCGAAATTTACGCGCTCAGCGACGATGCTTTAACGCCGCCGCAAACTATCTTTTCGCAGATAGATGAAATTTTGCGCTGCGGCGTAAAGCTCGTGCAATATCGCAGCAAGCTCGCCGTGAGGGATGAAGCTTTAATCCGCTCTCTCATCGGTCTTTGCGAGGATTACGGCGCCAAACTCATTATCAACGACGATGCGACGCTTGCCAAAAAGCTAGATGCACATGGCGTGCATATCGGAAAGGACGACGGCGAGACGGCGCAGGTGCGCGAGTTTTTAGGCGCGGATAAGATCGTCGGCGTTAGCTGCTATGCTGATCTTGCTCGCGCTAGGCAGGTCGAGGCGCAGGGCGCTAGCTACGTAGCCTTCGGTTCGCTCAGGCGCGGCAAAACAAAGCCCAATGCGCCGCTTTGCCCCGATGCGCTCGTGCAAGAGGCGCGAAAATCTTTAAACCTCCCAATCGCCGTAATCGGCGGCATAAGCTTAGAAAATTTAAATGAAATTTTAGCTCTCAAGCCTGATTATATCGCTATGGTAGAGGCGATCTACAAACCCGCTTCAATTACGCAGAATTTAGCAAATTTAAAGGAAAAAATGGATGAATATATTTGACGCCGTGATTTTAGGCATCGTCGAGGGGCTGACGGAGTTTCTGCCCGTAAGCTCGACCGGGCACATGATCCTAGCTGCAAAACTGATGGGCCTGCAGCAGACCGACACGCTTAAATGCTTCGAGGTCGTTATCCAGCTAGGCTCGATCTTAGCGGTCGTGGCTATGTTTTACAAGCGGCTTTTGGTCGATTTTAAGCTCTGGTGCAAACTTATCGTGGGTTTCATCCCCACTGCAGCGATCGGCTTTTTACTGTATAAAAGCATCAAATCGCTCTTCGCGCCGCAAACCGTCGCCTACGCGCTGATCGGCTGGGGTATTATTTTTATCGCGGTCGAGCTCTTTCGCAAGGCGCGCCCGAGAGAAAGCGAGCTAGAGCATCTGGATCAAATTTCATACGTTCAGGCCTTTATCATCGGGCTTTCGCAATGTTTTGCGATGGTGCCGGGTACTTCGCGCAGCGGCGCCACCATCATCGCAGGGCTTTTGTGCGGGCTAAGCAGAAACTTAGCCGCGCGCTTTAGCTTCCTGCTCGCGATCCCTACGATGTTTGCGGCGACTTTTTACGACACCTATAAGAATTTAGACACCTTCGCGCAAAACTCCGACAATATCACGACCTTCCTCGTAGGCGGCGCAGTGGCGTTCGTAGTGGCGCTTGCGGCGATCAAGCTATTTCTAAGCTTCGTCTCGAAGTTCGATTTCATCCCGTTTGGAATTTATAGAATTCTAATCGGCATCGTCTTTTTCATCTTCGTTTTTTAAACGCAATCATCAAAGGAATTTCATGAGCCTAGCAAAAAATATCGGCGCATTTTTAAAAGACAGATTTAGCCTCCTATCGGTATTTGACGGCGCGGTACTAAACACATATGCGCTAGTTTTAGTATTAAATTTAGCTCTAGGGTTGCTTCTTATCGCACGCGGCGGCGAGCTGCTCTCTGCGCAGGCACTGTTTTTCGTGGCGTCTGCGATCTGCGGCGTGACAATACTTTTTTTCGCGCTTTACGCGCTTAGCTTTTACAGCGCCAGGCTATATAAAATTCTCGCCTTTGCGCTTCTGGCGATAAACGCAATCTTCGCGATCGCTCAGATTTTTTTGATCTTTAGCCTGGAGCTTACCTACTCGCACGGCACGCTAGACGCGCTAGTGCAAACGACGCCCAAGGAGGCCTTCGAGTTCGCGCATGCGTTTTTAAATTTTAAGCTTATCGCGGCTTTTTTGGCGCTTTTGATCTTCGTCTTCGCCGCTCTTAGGCTTAGAGTGAGCCAGCGAGCGCGAATGAAGCTATGTCGCGCGATAAAGCTAGCCTTTCTGCTTAGCTTGCTCGTTTTTATCGCGCATGCGGCATTTAAAAGCTACGTAGCCAAAAGCTCGAAAATGCGCGCTAGCGTCATAATCGCGCTAAATAAAATTCCGATTTATAACTTTGCTTTCGTTACAAAGGATTATTTCGGCGCCGATTTTAAAAGCGTGCGCGAGCTGCAAGCTGGATACCAAAGCATTTACGCCTCACATTCGCATAAAACCGCGCCAAACCGCATCTCAAACGTCGTTTTCATCATCGGAGAGAGCCTGCAGCGAAATTTTATGAGCCTATACGGCTACTATCTGCCCACCACACCGAATCTGCAAGCGCTTGAGCGAAGCGGAAATTTAATCGCTTTTAGCGACGTCGTCTCGCCTGGAGCTAAGACCAACGATGTGCTAAAATACGTGCTAAATTTCGGAAATTACGAGAGCGAAAAACAGCGCCCGTGGAGCGCCAACCTCGACATCGTAAATCTCGCACGGCTCGCAAACTACGAAACTTTTTGGATCAGCAACCAGGAACGCTACGGACAGTGGGCGGTCGCAAGCGGCGCGAGCGCGCAGATGACGGATCACTCGGACTTTACGAACCAGATCCCGGTTTACAAATACGCCTACTCGCTCGACGAGGTCATGCTTCCGAGCATAAAAAATTTTAAATCCGGAGCGAAAAGATCGCCTCTTGCGCGCAAGGACGAAAGCTCCGCCGCAGAGGTGGGCGGCGCGCAGATGAAGGATAAATTTTTCATCCTTCATCTAATGGGCTCGCACCCGAGCTACGAGTTTCGCTATCCGAAAAGCTTTGCTAAATTTAGCGCCGCGGACATCTCGCGCGAGCCGCTTGATGAGGGACAGAAAAAAGAGCTCGCGCACTACCTAAACACCGTGGCTTACAACGATTTTATAGTAAGCGAAATTTATAAAATTTTTGCGAGCGACAACACGCTGATAGTTTATTTCAGCGACCACGCTCAGAGCCTTTATCAGTACCGCGGCAAGCTAATCCACGGCGGCATCAACCGCTTCACGCTCGAAATCCCGCTGATTTTCATGGCATCGGATAAGTTCAAAGAGCAAAACGCTGATCTTTGGGCGCGTATCGCGGCAGCCAAAGACAGGCCGTTTTTAAACGACGATCTCATCCACGCGATCGCAGAAATTTTAGAGATGACCGACCTACCGGAGTACGATCCCGCTCGCTCGGTGATAAACGCGGATTTCAACGCCTCGCGTCCGCGCATCATCGAGGGGGTCGATTACGATAAGGTTTATAAACTGCAGAAGGAATTCGGCGAGTAAATTAGGTGAAATTTTGCGCCTTTTAGCAGTGCAGAATTTCGCTTCTTAAAATCTGCGCTCTTATTTACAAGTGCTTGCGCTCGCGCCCTAATTTAGCTTTCGCATGGCCGCGGCCGCATCAATTTTCGCCGTCACGGGCTCTGTGGTAAAATTTCTCGCCGCGGAAGTCTGCCGAGTAAAATTCAGCTTTGCGAAATTTCAAAATTTGGCGGCTAAAATTTCACGACGCAGAATTTTCCATGCGTTCACGAAATATAAAATTTACAAAGCTAGTTCGAATAGCGAAATTTTGAAATTTCGGAATTTTAAAACTTGGCAGTGTAAAAATTTATACGCGCGGCACGGAATTCTACCGCTAAAATTTCACGGCGCAAAATTCCGCAGCACAAAATTTACCGATAGAATTCAGCTCGCAATTTAAAATTTCAAAATTCCAAGCTTTTAAATTTTACGCCATAAATCCCGAGTCCTAATCGGCACGGAATATCTGCTGCCCGAGTCGCACATAAAATTCTACGCTTTAAAATTCCAAGCCATAAAATTTTACGCTACGAAATTTCACCGACAAAATTTTATGTCGCAAAATCCCGCACCGCGAAATTTAAAAGCAGTTATTGCTATAAAATTTCGCGAGCTTAATTTACGCTGCCGCAGCGATATTTGCCCGCTACGAAGGTGATTTTATCGCGGATCTGAACGATCTGTCTTAGCGCCTCCGCCAAGAAATCCACGTCGCTTTCATCGTGGATGAAAGAGAAGCTAGCCCGCACCCAAGCGGGTTTGCGTGACATTTCGGTATCGGGCTGCAAGCCGAGCAGATCAAAGCCGTATGGCGCTGCGCAGTCGCATCCTGCGCGAGTCTGGATCTCAAATTTCTGCCCGAGCACCCCGGCTAGCGCGTCCGCGCCAAGCCCTTGCATATTAAAAGCAAAGATCGGCACGCGCGGCGCGGTGAGATTACCGTAAATTTCAATCTCTGGGATTTTTGAAATTTCGCTTATGAAGCGCCTGCAGATGGCCTCTTCGCGCGATTTGATCGCTTCTATCCCCACGCTTTTGCGAAGCTTTAGAGCGAGGTATGTCCGCACCAGCGCGATAATACCGGGCGTGCCCGCCTCCTCCAAGCGCTCCTTGTCGATTATAAAGCGCTGCGTCAGGGCATCCGCGTATTTGATCGTGCCGCCTCCCGCGAACGTCGGCTCCTCGCCGCGCAAAAGCTCCTTTCGCACCGCCAAAATCCCGCTAGCGCCCACGCCGCCCAAAAGCTTGTGCGCGCCGAAAAACATGCCGTCGCAAAAGCTGGTATCTACGTTTTCGTGCGCGATGAGCGCGCTAGCGTCCACGAACAGCCGCCCGCCGTGCGCTTTTAACATCAAGTAAGCGCGCTTGTAATCGAGCTTTAGCCCTGTCACATTCGATGCCGCGGTAAGTACACCGTAAATTTCGCGCCCTTTGTTTGCGGATAAAATTTCGCCCAGCCGCGCAAAGTCCATCAGCCCGCTTGGATCCGGCGGAACGCGCACGACCTCGCAAAGCCCCTGCCTTAGGCTGATCTCCACGGAATGGTGCTCAAAAGGCGAGATGATGAAAAGCGGCAGATCTTTTAGGCTCTCGCGCCGCAAACTCAGCCTATCTCGCGTTGCTGGCGGCAGGTAGATGCCTAGAATTTCCCAGAGCTTCTTTATTGCCGCAGTTGCACCAAATCCGCACGAGATCAGGTAGTAGCGCTCCTCGCAGCCCAGAAGCTCTTTGATTTTCGCCCTTGCATTTTCGTAGTAATCGCTCGTGATCTCGGCGTTGGCTCCGCCTGCGGAGTGGACGTTGGCGTATGTTGCAAGCACGCGCTCGATCTCCGCTTCTATAGGGCGATACGCGAGCCCCGAAGCGGCGCAATCGAAGTATTTGACCCCCTCTTTTAAGATGATGTTTTCTTTGATCGTTTGAAAATCCAAAGCGCGACTCCAAAATTTTTGCAAATTATATCCAAACTCGCTAAAATTACGCCCGCAAGGAGGGCGAAATTTACGAGTTAAAAGACACTGCGCGAAATTTAGGCGATGTTGGTATCGACGCGATTTTGCAGTTTCATTTCGTATTTGACGAGATCGGCTGTATAAGCGGCTACGCGGACGTTTTCGAAGCGATCGAAAATGAAATTTTGCTCTGCTTTGAACATCTCGGCGAGCGCTTCAAATTCGGCGGCAAGCACGAAGAGCAGATCAAAAAAGCGCTGATGAAATTCGCTAGAAGCGACCGTAAAAAGATCGGAATTTCAAAAATCTTGCCGCGATTTACGGCGCAAAAAATCACCGCAGATCTCATAAACGCGAAGTTTTTAATCACCGAAAAATCAAGCGAGCAAAGAGCGCAAAAAGAGCGCAAAAACGACCGCCTCCCGCGCGCGCTGCGCCGCTACCATATCACCGACAAAGTCCATTTTAGCAGCAACTTTGCGAGGTTTTGGTTTAGATTTATCGAGCCGAACCTGCCCGCGCTGCGCCGCGGCGAGATAGGACGCGTGCTAAGTCTAATCAAAGCGGATTTCAACGCCTACGCGGGGCTCGGGTTTGAAATTTTAAGCAAGGAGCTGCTCGCGAAGTATCTAAATTTAGAGATTTCGCAAATTTCAAGCTTTTGGAACAAAGAGGTCGAGATCGACATCTACGCGAAATTTGAGAGCTTTTGCGTCGCGGGCGAGTGCAAATACAAGGAGCGAAAAATTTCAAAAAACGTGCTAAACGAGCTAATGCTCAAATGCGAAAAAGCTGACCTCGCGCCTGATCTGCTCGCGCTGTTTTCCAAAAGCGGCTTTAGCGGCGAGCTACGAAACCTAAAAAGCGATAAAATTTTACTCTTTTCGCTCGAGGATTTTAAAATTTTACTTTGAACTGCGCGCTAAAAAAGCCCGATGGCAGCGCATATAATTACACGCCCAAGCAAATCGCTTGGGCGTGCTTTTAGAAGATGTATCGTTTTAAATTTAGAATTGCCGGGTTACAATCAATATAAAATTTCAGCTCGCGCGGACGACTGCGCTGCGCGTGACTTGCACTACCGCGAGCAGACTCGCGCTGTCCGCGCACAAACCTCGCGCCCTAAATTCCTCAAATTTAGACTATTTTTTCACCTTGATCACGTATGGCACCGATTTGATCACGCCTTTAGAAAACAGCGTCTTGGTGTCCGCATATACGGCGTCAAGCTCGGCTTTTGAGACGTCCGCATCGCTTACCTGCGCGTCCTTGTTATAGTATTTCTCGATCACGTCGATCGCGCCCTTTTGATCGCTCGGAGAGAGGGCTTTTAGACGCTTTAAAATCAGTGCCGATTTGATAAACGCGCTTTTGCCGTGCACCGGCGCAAAGATCAATTTTACGTTGCTGTTGCGAAGATGCTTCGTGATTCTCTTCATCTCCTCGGCGCAATACGGGCACTCCGGATCGCCCACGATGTAGGTCACGTAGGGATTATTTTTATCAAACGACTCGATATAGGCAAATCTCGCCGGATTTATGCTTTTTAGTAGCTCAAGTGCGGCGGCATCTCTGGCGTCCTTTAAAATTTGAGTTCTCATCTTAAACAGCGCCGCATCCGCCGCGTCTGCAAGCTTAGGATCCTCAGTTACCGCCACTAGGCTTTTGGCGTCGTCGCTAGCTAAAAACGCCTCTTGTTTCTCGCCCGAGCGGACGATCAGCAAATTTAGCCCGTTTAGCGAGTTTAGCTTGTCGATCGAGATGAGCTGAGCGTTTTTATCATTTAGACTCTGTTTTAGGTTTTTTACGAACTCCGCTTCGTTCGCATTCGCACCGAGCACAAAAGCCGCACACGCAGCCAAAACGTAGATGAGTTTTTTCATAGCTTCCCTCCCCTTAAAATTTCGCCAATTATATCAATTTAAAATAAAATTTGTTATAATCGCGCCCTATCAATTTAAGGAGAAATTTATGGCTTATTCAATGGGCGATCTAAAAAAAGGTCTAAAAATCGAGGTGGACGGAATTCCGTTTAAAATCATAGAATACCAACACGTAAAACCGGGCAAAGGACCTGCTTTCGTGCGCGTTAAAATAAAATCTTTCATTGATGGCAAGGTGCTTGAAAAGACCTTCCACGCGGGCGATAAATGCGAGGCGCCGAATCTTGAGGAAAAAGAGATGCAGTATCTCTACGACGACGGCGAGGCGTGTCAGTTCATGGATACCGATAGCTACGAACAGATCGCGATTAGCGACGAGGACGTGGGCGAGGCGAAAAAATGGATGCTAGATGGTATGATGGTAAATATAATGTTTTACAACGGCAAAGCGATCGGCGTGGATGTACCGCAGGTGGTGGAGCTTAAAATCGTAGAAACTGCGCCAAATTTCCGCGGCGATACGCAGGGCAGCAACAAAAAGCCCGCCACGCTTGAGACCGGCGCCGTGGTACAGATCCCATTTCACGTATTAGAAGGCGAGGTCATCCGCGTTGACACCGTCCGCGGCGAGTATATCGAGCGCGCAAATAAATAATCCCCCCCCTGTTTTTGCGAAATTTTGATTTCGCAAAAATTCCTCTTTCTTTTAAAATTTATAAACTCCGGATGATAAAATTTAAACCGCGGCCGTTGCGTAAATTTAATAAAAATGGCTTTTTAAATTTGCCGCAGCGCGAGATCATTTAATCTAAATTTTGCGTAGCGCCGATTTGGCAAATTTAGGATGGTTTTACGATTAAATTTACGGATAATTAAAATTTGAGTATAAAAACGCCCGAAAGCAAATCTTGCGACCCGCTTTCGGGCTTTGAGCTAGGCTGCAACTTTAATTAGATTTAAAATTTCACCTTCACTTGGGAAACGAGGCTTAGCAAAATCTTTATTAAAGAAAAGCTTTCTGCCGTCAACTTCTACTAGAAAGTCTCCGCTGCCACCAGGGGCCAACTCGACAACTGCATCCTTATAGACGCTTGTTATTTCATCTCTCACACGGAGAGCTTGCGGTCTATAAGATCAAGAATTACAATAAGTAATTACAACCTTCATCTTTATTCCTTTCTAAAAAAGTGCCACATTCTAGCAGAACTAGCTTAAATTTTAATATAAAGGCTAAAATTTCGCGCGTCGTAGCGTTTAAAATTTACGAGCGAAATTTCGCCGTTCGCAAAGCTCTAAATTTCACTACTGCAAGCTTGAAGCTAGTCCTCAAATTTTAAAATTTCATCGTAGCAGAGATAAAAATCGCAACCATGTACGTGGAATTTCTTATCGCCGTGAAAGCGTCCGAAATACCACCGCTCAGGCCTTACGAGATCAAAGATCCGCTCTAAATACTCAGACGTTTTATCGGGGGTACTTTTGCCGCACCAAAGGTATTCTTTTAAAAATTTCATCGCAAATCCCGGCGCCGTGTGGCTCAGCACCGCATCGATCCGTCCGCCCGCGGCGATGAAATCGCGCGCATTTCGCATCGCGCAAGCAAACTCCTCCTCGCTCGGAATCTCGCGCGCCCACCAGCTAAGCCCCGGTATCCGATGCGCCTTATCGACGCTAAGCGCGCCGCCGAAGCATAAAAAGTGCCGCCCCGCGATCTCGTAAATTTCGCCGCGTCGCAGCCAAAATGTGTTTTCGCCGCCCACGCCCACGGTGCCGCCGAATTTTCGCTCGCGCGGCAGTTCATCCACATATCGAAATTTTCGTGGTTGCCGTCGATAAAAAGAAGCGTGGCAGGAAAATATCTTTCTATATTTTTACGCGCTAGAAGCTCATTTATCCGCTCGCTCCAAAATAGTCCGAAATCCCCGAGCACGATGACGAAATCATCGGCGCTAAGCCCGCTAGTAAAGGCTTTGTTCGTTATTTTGCCGATCTCATTTATGCCGTGCGTATCGCCGCAAAGATATATCATCTGCTTCCTTTTTTGCTTTCCTTTAAATTTAGCCGCACTTCGTCGCAGCCCGTGCGAATAGAATTTTAAGCGCTAAATTTTACGCAGCGCACACCGCACAGACCTTTCGCCCCTAGCCGTAACCACATAAATTTAATCCAAATTAAAAGCGTAAATTTGGGCGACATATTTTAAAAGCACAGGCATCAAGCCTATCGACGCGTAAATTTAAAGCCGCAGCTTCTGATTTAAATTCCGCGGCGCAGATTTAAGCGGCGAAATCCAAGTAGGCGCAGCTTTGCTTACTGCCGCTAAATTTTAAATTTAGCGACGAACTTTGTAAATTTTACGGCGAGCCGCCTAAATTTAAAGATTAATTTTAAAGCCTGCCGCGCAATTTCGTCGCCAGCGCTGCGCCGATTTTTTCGTAGCCCTCTTTTTGCAAGTGGATTTCGTCAGGGCGGATCAGCCCACGCTCGCGCCAGCCGCGCCAGCCGCCATCCTCATCCATAAGACCGGCTATGTCGTAAAACATCGCCCCTTCATCTCGCGCTAGATGCGCTAGCGCCTCCGCAGCGCGTGAGGCGTTTGGCACTTTAGGGCTTCGCGGCGGCGCTACGAGCAGGATTTTCGCACCGGGAGCTGCGGAGCGAACGGAGCGAAGCAGCCCACGGACGCTTTGGTAGAATTTTTGCTCGTCAAATTTCGGATCCATCGCGTCGTTTGTGCCGTAAGCGATGACTACGAGATTGTATCTAAGTCCTGAAAAATCCCTACCAAAGGCATCTGCGCCCCATTTTTCGTAGAGGTTGCTAAACGCGCCATTGCTCGCGCAAGAGTCTGCAAAGCGCGCGTTTTTACGGTAAATTTTATATCCTCCAAGCTCTGCTCCGTCACGCAGCGATCGAATTTCGATCGGAAATCTAAGTCGCAGCTTAGAATACTCCCATTTCTGCGGCACTTCTTGCGAAATATACGCGCTTAGCCCACTTGCATCGCGCACGCGAAAAATCTCGCCGCCCTGATCCGATTTATGTAAAATTTCGACGTAAAAATCGCCGCTAAGCTGCTTTAGCTCCAGTCGCACATTAGCGCCCTTTTTGCCGGTAGCGATCACTCCGCATAGTGGAAAATCGGGGTCTTGCTCGGTGCGAGACGAGATCACATTAAAGCCACTTTGCTTAAATTCTATATTTTCGCTTTTGTGATATTTAGGCATCATTGCAGGCACGAAGCCGACGCTGTTTTGCACGAAAAAACCATGTCTGAAAGCATCTATCAGCGCGTCGCTTCCTAAATGCGAATCGCCAAAAAATTTCACTCCAAAGCCCGCAGAGCTTTTTGCGTTTGCGGAATTTATGCCGCGAACGCCTGCGTTTGCCGCGCATCCGCCTAATAATGCAGCAAATAAAATCACTATAAATTTACTCAACTTCAATCCTTGATAAAATTTCTTTCGCTACCGCTTCGCAACCCTCTTTGCTCATATGAATGCCGTCGTCTTGGCGCACGCGCACGAGCTTGGAGCCGCTTTGCAGATAGGTTTTATAGACGCCTTTTTCGCACACCAGCGGGGTTGTTTGCATAAAATACCCGCCAAGCGCCATACTAGCGTCGGCATATATTTGATTTAGCAGCTGCGTTTTCTCCTCAAAATCCGGCTTTTGCATACACGGCATCGCTAGCCACAGCACTCCCGCGCCGTGCGAGTGCGCCGTATCGTAGATCTCGCGCACTCTTGAGGCGTAAAACTCTCGCCAGCGCGGCGTTTTAATGCCATAAGTTTTACCCCCTGCGCGGTACTCCCAGACGTCGTTGGCGCCCAGAAGCACGACTACGAGCTTAACGCCGCCATTATCTCTAAGCGCAGTATCGAGCGTCTTTTGCCAGTCGAAAGATTTCTTGCTCGCAAGCCCCGTCGATTGCTTGCTAAGATCGATCACCCTCAGGCTTCGCTTCGGGAAAAATTTCTTAGCATTCATCCCCACGTATTGCATCAGACTATCGCCCATAAAAAGTACCTCATCGCCTGCATTTAGGCGGATTTTGCCATCGTCGCTAAGCGAAATTTTAGCATCAATCTCCACGGAGCTTTGCGTCGTTAAATTCTGCTCCAAAGCCTGCGAAGCAGGGAGTTGAGAATCGGAATTTTCGCCGCTTTGCAAGGTTGCACTTGCCGTGACGGGATTTTGCGACGCAGAGGAGCTGTGCGGCACAGAGCTTGTTGTAGTCTGGCTTTGTGACACGGAATTTTGCGAAGTAGAATTTTGAGGGATGGAATTTTGTGCGTAAGGCTCCTGCGCAGAATCGCGCGTCTTTAAATGATGCGTAGAATTATTTAAAGCTGAATTCTTTGCAGCATGGGCTTGCGGCTTGCTACCTTGCGGCTTAACGCTTTGCGAAGCATCGTGATCTCGCACCCTCGTGCTTTGCAAAGCTTGATTTTCCGCCATGCGATCTTGCACAGGTTTTTTAAAATTTTCGCTTCCACTATGCGGACTTACGTCCTCATCCTTGCTAATATCCTCGCCTTTGATACGCTGCTCAAGCCTATCTGCGCCATTTGCAATCTTTTCGTAGATCTCTCCACCTACGCGAAACGGCGAGCGGCGCAGCCATTCTTCTAGCCCAAAGTCATCGTGAAATCGCTGCTCCAAATAATAAAGCAGCGAGCCTTGCATAAAAAATGCTGAGAAAAGCAACGCAAAAAGCAGAGTCGAAACAAACCTAAGCATCTAAAATCCTGCGTAGATGAAATTTGGAATTCCGCTTGGCATCAGCGCGAAAATCAGCGTGAAAATCACGCCGAGCGCAAGAGCTTTAGGCAAAAACGGCAGCTCGGCAAAAAGCGCGATCAAAGTATCCTTAAAAGCTGAGATTTTAGGATAAACAAAAATCCCCGCTAAAATCACCGCAAGCGCCGCTAGCTCGCTAATATCTCCGAAAGCTCGTGCGCGGGTAAAAGCGCCCAAAATCGCCGCCGCATCTGTAAGGGAATTGGCGAAAAAAATCCAAGCGAAACTTACAAAAATATAGGTGCAAAAAAGCGCCAAATACGGATTTAGCGGCTTTACGCCCACTTTGGCAAGACATTTTAAAAATACAAGCGCCACTCCGTGCAAAAGTCCCCAAATCAAAAAATTTAATCCCGCACCGTGCCAAATGCCCGAGAGCGCAAACGCGATTAGTAAATTTACGCAGGTACGTGCAAAACCCCTGCGCGAGCCGCCGAGCGGGATATAAATATAATCGCGTATAAACGTGGATAAGCTGATATGCCAGCGATCCCAAAACTCGCCTAAATTCTTAGCCGCGTAGGGCATATTAAAATTCTGCGGCAGCTTAAAGCCCATCGCAAGCCCAAGCGCACGCGCCATATCAATAAAACCGCTAAAATTCGTATAAAGCACCACGCCATAAAGCAGCAGTGCGGCTAGAATTTGCGCCGCGGAGGACTCAGGCTCGTCGCCGTAAACGCCTGAAATCACATCGTTATAATATGCTCCCAAATAGCCGCTAACAAGCAGCAGCTTAACTAAGGCAAAAATTATAAGCACATAAATTTCATCGGCATTGCCAAAGTGCTTGAAGCGATCAAACTGCGGCAGTACTGGCTCTACGCCCTTGGCAGCGCTAGCGCGCCCGATAGGACCCATCACGACACTAGGAAAAAACGCCAAAAAGCACGCCAGGCTCAAAAAGCCCTGCTCGCCGCATTCGCGCCTATAAACCGAGACGAAATAGGTGATTGACATAAAAACATAATATGAAATTCCAAGCGGAAACGCCACGCTATCGACGGCACCTAGGTGCAGCACAGCAAGCGCGGCATTGAAAAACTCCCTGACGTAGCCATAATATTTAAAAAACGCGAGAAAAAATAAGCCGCCAGCAACTGCCGCAAGCATCACCGCACGTGCCTTCGTAGTGGGTAATGGGAGTTGCCTCGCTAACCCCGCTTTTTGCACCTGCTTTGCTATGCCAGCTTGTTTTGTTGCGCTCATCTGCTTGGTTGCCGCTTTACGCGAGAGCTTTTTCTTGTGCGAAGACTGCTTTGCGGGCGGTATGGTTTTTGCGACTACGCGATTGGCGCGAGCGATACACACCCCTGCAAAATATACGAAAGCGCTATAGGCTGCAAGCACCAGTGCAAAGCGAGGATTTACGGAGCACATAAAGCCGTAGCTTGCCAGCAGGATCAGAATTTTTTGCGCGAAAATATGATTTTTGAGCGTCCAATAAACGATTAAAAACGCTAAAAAAGCAAGGACAAACTCAGGCGAAAAAAATGTCATTAATCTTTCCAATTTAAATTTTTAAAGCTCTTGCGGCTTTTAAACGCTTGCGGCGTGAGATTTATACGAAGCGAAAAAGCTTTTTTAAATCGCTTGCAGCGCAATATTTTATGCGCAGGCACAGCATTACGCCGTTAAATGCGCGAATAAATTTAGCGTCCAAATCCTTAGATCTCATGGACAGCTTGCGGCAAGCCCTTGCCACGTGAGCAAAATTCCGCCACAATGGCAAAATTTGAAACGCAAATGAGAGCTCGACGCACGAATAAAATTTTTAAACGCGCTGAGCGGTTTGCCATCAAATTCTTATAAAACCTCGCAAACGCAGTCTCGCAGGTTCTACCCGCAGGATTTCAAAATAAGCGCCTTTTGGAATTATGCCATATAAATTAGGCGCGCGATGCCGCTAAAATCCTACGAAATAAGATGAGCCACTTCATCACAACTATGAGGACTGAAATCCTACAAAGTAAAATTTTAAAAGCCAAAAATTTTGCAGCGATGATAAAATTCCGCCCGTTAAAATCTATCGCGCGAAATTACTAAGTCAATCTCACGTTAGAGCGCGATAGAAACCATCTAAAAGCTGCGCCTTATGAGCCAAAATCATAGCTTTTAATTTTTACCGCAAATTGCAGACCTGCGCCGCCATAAAGCCCCTTTTAAAATTTTGTATCAACGCAAACGCACCTTACGCTAGCCTCGCTCTTTCTTGCAAAAAACACAAGTTAAAATCAATGAGCTTCGCGTCGTAAAATTTTGGCTCTAGACTTGGGTTTTAGCATGACGCAACTTCGGGCTCGCTAGGCAAAATTAGTCGTAAATTTAATGCGGCTACATAGATTTCAGTTTGAGCTGAAATTTAACCTAGCAGAGCTGGATCTCGGTTCGCAATCCAGCCATTCTAACGAGATAATGTAAATTTTAATTTGTAATTTAAAATTTCTAGCGCAACGATACCAGCTTTGGCTCGTATTTTGAAATTCTAATTTAGCGGCGCGAACAGTTCATAAAACGCCGCGTAAAATTGCAAATTTCAGCGTTTTTTATTCGGCTGGTGAGGTTTGTGCGCACAAGAACTGATTTGCGAAAATTTTAAAATTTTATCGCTTGCCCCAGCCTGCCTTCAGGGCAATCGCGATAAAATTTACGCTCCGCGTCTCAAGCAAGTGAGCAGTTGCGATGAAATTCTAAGCTATCAGTCGAGATGAAGTTTTACGCCGCATTTTAAAAAAAATCCCGCGCCTGCCCAACTGCGAAATCCGTAAATCTCGCGCTAAATTTCATATTGCTGCATTACTTAGCGGCTATCAAATATGCTTGCCAAGCAAACGCGTAGAAATCTTTCACCGCCCTTTAATACTCGTTCGAAGTAAAATTTCGCCCAGATGTTTTAGCGGTCCATACTCGAAATAAACGTTCCACATAATTCTATCGCAAAACGGCTGCCGGGTGGAATTTTGCCCGGCAGCAAAGTCTTTTTCTGCGCGGAATTTACCCCTCTGTGCGGATGATTCTTACCGCTTCGACCATATTTTTTAAGCTAGGGCGAACTTCTTCCCATTTGCGGGTTTTTAGGCCGCAGTCCGGGTTAATCCACAGCTGCTCTTTAGGAAGCACCTCAAGTAGCGCGCGGATCTGGCTTACGAGCTCCTGCACACTAGGAATTCGCGGGCTATGGATGTCGTAAACGCCCGGACCGACCTCTTGCTTATAGCCGACTGATTTGAAAACTCGAAGCAGCTCGTTACCACTGCGAGCGGTCTCGATGCTGATGACGTCGGCATCCATCGCCTCTATCGTTTTGATTATGTCGTTAAACTCCGAATAGCACATATGCGTGTGGATCTGCGTATGAGCGCTTGCGGCGCTGACGGCGAGCTTAAAGGCACTAACGGCAAATTTTTCGTATGCAGGGATGTTTTCGGATCTAAGCGGATAGCCCTCTTTAAACGCAGCTTCGTCCACCTGAACGATCTTGATACCCGCGTCTTGCAGATCCGAAATTTCATCGAAAATCGCAAGCGCAAGCTGTTTTACTATCTGCTCGCGAGGCTTATCGTCGCGCACGAAGCTCCAGTTCATCATCGTAACAGGTCCCGTTAGCATGCCTTTCATAATCTTTTTAGTGCGGCTTTGGGCGTATTTGATCCACTCCACGGTCATCGGTTTTGGGCGGCTCACGTCGCCGAAAAGTAGCGGTGGTTTCACGCAGCGGCTGCCGTAGCTCTGCACCCAGCCGTTGGCACTAAACGCGTATCCGCTCATCTGCTCGCCGAAATACTCAACCATATCGTTGCGCTCAGGCTCGCCGTGAACCAGCACGTCCAGACCAATCTCATCTTGAAATTTAACGCAGTCGTCGATGTAGGCTTTGATGTCACGCTCGTAGGCTTCGCGGTTGATTAAGCCCTTTTTATAGGCATTTCGGACTTGTCGAAGCTCAGCAGTCTGCGGAAAGGAGCCGATCGTAGTCGTAGGCAAAATTCCATAGCCTAGCTCCTTTTTCTGCACCTTGATGCGATCCTCGTAGCGATCGGCGCGCTCGAATTTATTTAAATTTGCGGCGCGGCTTTGAACTCGCTCGTCATGAATAAGTGGCGAGCTAGCGCGGGTTTTAGCGGATTTTTGATTTTCCTCGTAAGCTTTCATGCCGTGCTCGCACATCGGAATTTCAAAGAAAAGATGGGTTAAAATCGAAATTTCGCTTAATTTTTCGACCGCGAAACTTAACCAAGATTTGATCTCCGGATTTAGTTTGTCCTCGTATTTTAGCGTAAAAGGCACGTGCAAAAGCGAGCAGGAGGTGCCTACGTAGATGCGCTCTTTAGGCACATAGGCCTCGATAGCTTTGAGCTGAGCTAGCT
>CAURMQ010000004.1:0-25879 GCA_963525765.1 uncultured Campylobacter sp.
GTTTGACGAAGCGAGCACGCAGCTTTTAAAGCGTCTTGCGGATGCTGACAAGGTCGTTTTCAGAGACGGTTTTTACGAGATCGCAAAAGGCTAGGGCGTTAAAATTTTAAAAGCTTTTTCGCGGCGTAGCGCGGTAAAAAGCGGCTTGCATTTTGGCGTCGTCGCAGGCGGTGCCCGCCGCACGCAAGCTAGAGAGGCGGCGCAAAGATAGCGCGTTTAAATTTAATGCCGAAGCTGCGTTGCCATAGATAGAGCGCTTGCCGCACGCGAGCTAAAGGCAGCGCAATGCTAGCTAGCGTTAAATTTAGCGCCGAGGTGCGCCGCTGCCGTAAAGATACCGGCGTACCAGGTTTAGGAAACGATCTTGACGCGGCGCGGTGATCTTTAAATAGGCTAAGTTGCGCTCAAAAGCGTCGCTAAATTATCAAATTTATACACACGGCGCAAAAATACAGACCCCAAGCGGCGCTTTTTGGGCGCCGATGAATTATTGAAGCAGACTTAATGGAAAAGTCAAAGCGGGCTTGGATTCGCAGAAGATCACGAATGCACGCCTTAAATTTAGCCTGCTTGCCGCGCTCGCTTGGAGTTTTTGCGCTTTAATCATCCGCACGCCGAATGTGCGCCCATTATGTGATACTGCGCGCTCAAAGAGCTGCGATCGGATAGTATAAACGCCGCGAAATTTTATCTCATACTTCGGTCTTTAAATTTAAAATTTAGCCCGCAGAATTTGATTGCGCCGAAATTTTGGTGCGGATCGCGCTTGAGATTTTGCGCCGTATATTGTTGCGGCCGATAAAATTCAATTCGCGCCGTTTTGCCGCGATAAAATTCCATGGAATTTTCCCAGTGCTAGCTGTAAAATTTCAAATCGTTATGCGTCTTGCGGCGATGCTAAAATTTTGACGCGATAGAATTTGCAGCGGAATTTTACGCCGCGCAGGCGTATCCGATAGAGAGTGTTTGGGCGATAAAATTTTAAGCAGAGCTGCGGGCAAAATTCTAAATCCAAAGTAAAATTTCGCCCGCAAAGCCTACTGCGCGGCTATTTCGTCGATCCAGTCAAAAAGTTCCTTAAGATCGTAATCTCCGCCGTGTCCTTGCCCCCAAGGCACCGCAAAATCGACGTTCTTGCCTGCATTTTGCAAGCTAAGCGCCAAAATCGCGGGGATTGCAAGCGCCGTATCGCGATCGCTCGCGCCGTGGCGGATGCGGTAATGCTTCGCGCCGTTTTCGTTGCGCACGAAGCTCATCGCATCCATCATCTCCACGAGCTGGGCATCTGCGATTAGCACCCCTTTGGCGGGGTCATTCATCGCGCTAAAATCCGTAAAATGCGCCGCGTTAAATTTCGCGTCGCCGAACAGCTCGTTTTCGGGATTTTCAAGCGCGAAGCCGTCAAATGCGGGCAGGGTCTTGGCGCGCGGCTCGGAGGTCGCGTAGCCCCAAAAAAGCATATGCGATTGCGATGCGTCATCCTTGATCTTTGCAGCGAGATATAGGGGCGCCTTCGCGCGCGGATTTTTCGCCGCAAAATCAGCAAACGAGGCCGATATAAGCCCGTTTATGTAATCTTTGAAGCTGCCGTCGCCGTTTTTATCCAGGCTTAGCGCGCGGCCGTCTCCGTCCTTTAAGCTTAGCGAGTTCAGATAGGCGGGGAATTGCGCCTTTAGCTCGTCTGAAATTTTAATCTGCGCTGCGCTTAGTTTGCCGCTTATCATCTTGCGCGCGGGCTTTGCGGCGCTTTGATTTGCGTCTTTTTTGGAATTTTTTTCAGCGTCGCTAGAATTTTCGCCGCGCTCGTTAAATCCCACCGCATCAAGGCCGCTAAAATCCATCTTTTCATATTCGCTCTGCGCGCCGAACATCCACTCATACGCCGCGTCCGCGTGCTTTAGATTTGTGATCGGGCAGTATACGGACGCCGCATAAATTTTATCGCTCGCCTTCGCAGCGCCCAGCTCTTGCAGATACGGCTCGTACGCGGCCTCGTCTCCGCTCGTGCCCAAAAGTGCCGAGAGCGCTCCGCCCGCGCTCGTGCCGTTTGAGATGATCTTGTTCGCGTCCCCAGGCATTGCCGCGTCGTTAAATTTCAGATACCGCACGGCCGCCTTTAGATCGACGATCGCTGCGGGCGCCTTGCCGATATAATCGCCATTTGCGCCTTTTAGCGTGCGTCCGCGCGCTGCGGGAGCGGCTACGACGTAACCGCGCGAAAGTGCCGTAGCGATCGCGTTTGGCTTGCCGCTTGCGTCTATTTTGACCTCGCCCGCTTCGCCCGGCATGTAGCCGCCCACGCCGTTTGGCAAAAATATCGGCGCGCTCGCGGCGTCAAATTTGCCGCTCTTGCGCCCCTCAAAATACTGCTGCGGGATGAAGATATTCATGCTCTGATAGTGCGCGCTTGCGGGTTTTGCGACGTAGATTATGTTTTTGTAAGCGCGAAATTTTATCTTTTTGCCGCCTACGATCACGCTTTCTTGCGTAAAATTTGCGGCATTAAATTTCAAATCTATTTGCGCGCTCTGCGTCGCAACCTCGGCATTTAGGCTTAGTGCGCCGCAAAGCATCGCAGCAGCGCCTAAAGCAAGGGATTTCTTACTCATTGAAGTATCCTTTATATTTTAATATTGCCGCTTTTTAGCCCTTTAAGCAGCTTAGTGACAAAGCTAATTTTAGCAAAACTCAGCGAATACTTAAATCCGCTGCGCGCCTAAATTTTGAAATTTAAACGCAAAGGCATCTGCAAGTTGAAAGGAATTTTAAACTCGAAGTGTTATTTTAGTGGGCATTTGCGATCCGCCGCCGCAAAAGCTAGCTGCATCAAATTCTGCTCGTTAATTCATAAGCTTGAGCTGCGTTTCGAAGGCGGATTTGGGATAGAGGCCGATGAGCTTTTTGACCGCTTTGCCGTTTTTATCGTAGATCACCGACGTGGGGGTGCCGAAAATGCCGCCTACGATGGTTTCAAAGTATTTCACCGAGCTCGCGCTGCTGACGCTTGGGAATTTTATCCCCTTTTCGCGCACGATCGCGGCATCTGCTTCCAGGCCTTTGCCGTCGCCCAAAACGCCGATAACTAGCGCGTCGCCGCTAGCTTGCAGCTCGTTTAGCACGGGTACTTGGGCTTTGCACGCGCCGCAGCCGCTGGTATAGAAAAACAGCACGAACGGCTTGTCGTTGCCCTCGATCTTTAGCGTGCGCTCGGAGGGGTCGAACTTGGAGGCGAGCGAGGCGCCGTCGCTGCTTAGATGGTGCTTCCATCCGTCGCAGCCTGCGAGCAGTAGCGCGAACACGGCGGCAGCAACTTTTAAATTTAAAAATTTTATCATCTAAAACCCGCCTTCGGGCGCGTTAAATCGGCCTTTAAATTTGCGTTTGAAATTTTAAAATTTATGGCGCGATCTCTGTCGGAATTTATGTCGCTATCCGCACTAGAATTTATGCCGTGACACATGGCGCGATCCATGTCGCAATCCGCGCCCGTAGCGTTTCGGTTTTTAAAATTTAGACTTTTAAAATTTTTACCCACTCCGCTCGGTTTTGCGACGGCGCTTGATATTTCGAGGCAAAGGGCTTCGGCGGGACGTGCGCAGCAAAGAGCCGCACCTGCTCGCGCGAGCTTTGTGTGAACCCAAAAAGAGCGCGAGCAGGCGGTGAAATTTTTAAATTTTAACGTAGCTTTATTTTTCATCATGCGAGCTAAATTTTACGCACCGTCATTTTGCGCGCCCGAATTTTTACCACCTTGATTTTCGCCGCTTAAATTTTCAGCGCTCCGATCTTCGCCACCTAAATTTTGCGAGGCGGGATTTTGCTCGCTCGCAGCTTCGGCGCTAGAGCTTTGCGAAGCGCTTTTGTTTGGATCGCGATCTGAAATTTTATCTTGCGAGCCAAGATTATGCTTCATCGTGCTTTGATCCAAAAGCTCTATTCGATCGAGCTTGCCGTGTCTTAGACGCACCACTTTGTCGGCAAATTTACCGAGTTCTTCATTGTGCGTGACCAAAAGCAGCGTCTTGCCCTCGCTACGAAGCGTCTGAAAGAGCTGCAAAACCACGCGCTCGTTGGCTTCGTCGAGGTTGCCCGTAGGTTCATCCGCGATGATGATGTCGGGATCATTGATGAGTGCGCGAGCGATGCAGACGCGCTGCTGCTCGCCGCCGCTAAGCTCGCTAGGGCGGTGCGTGATGCGGTGCCCGAGCCCCACTTTCTCAAGTGCCGCTTTGGCGCTGTCTTCATCCACGCAGCTGTGGTAGTATTGATTTAGCATGACGTTTTCGACGGCCGTTAGATAGGGGATTAAGTGAAACTGCTGAAACACGAGGCCGATCTTTTTACGGCGAAATTCTAAAATTTGCTCGTCGTTTAGCGCGCTCGCGTCGGCTCCGCCTAGGATATATCTGCCCGCGGTGGGGGTGTCCATCAGGCTTAGGATATTTACGAGCGTGCTCTTGCCGCTGCCGCTTGGGCCCATTATGCTGACCCACTCGCCGCTTAAAACGTCGAAGCTGATATTATCGAGAGCCTTAACCTCGCCGAAGTATTTGCAGATGCCTTCAAATTTTAAAATTTCCATGTCATTCCCTTAATAGATTCGCTAAATTCGGATTCAGCGCCTTTTTGATCGGATAGTAGCTTGCCGCGAGCGCAAAAATCAGGCTCAGCGCGACCGCAGCAAAGAGGCTAATTAGCCTAAAATCCACGCTGCTTGAAAATATCAGATGCCCCAGCAAGATCGCGAGCAGGTATCCCACGAATACCCCCGTTAGCGAGCCTGCGACGCAGACGGTTAAAATTTCGCTCAGGATCAGGTGGAGCAAATTTTGTTTGCTCGCGCCGATTGCGCGGATGAGCGCGAACTCTTTGATGCGCGAAAGCAGGATCGAGCTAAGGCTCGTGTTGATGCAGACCGAGGTGATCAGAAGGATCGTAATGCCGATAAGAAGCATCAAAAGCTTGATTTTGTTTAAGATGATGCCCTGGGTCTTGGATACCTTGCCGATCGGCGCGAAGCTCATCTGCGCGTCGCTCAGGCTTTTTGAAATTTCGCTAAGCTGCTTAAAATCGCCGCTTACGATCGCTTCGGCGTAATTTACCTGCGCAGGCTGATTTAAAATTTTTTGCGCCAGCGGTAGCGAGATTAGCAGCATGCCGTCCTCTTTCTGCCCGTCATAGACGATGCCTTTTATCTTAACCCTGCTCGTTTCGTTTGAGCCTATCGGCGTGATCTCGATACTGTCGCCGAGCTTCGCGCCCAAAAGTTTGGCGAGATCCTGCCCGATGAGCGCGTTTTTATCGTCGAAATCCACACCGATAAACGAGCCCTCTTTGAGATCCAAAAACGGCATCGTATCGCGCAGAGAGGAGAAATTTACCCCCATGATGATGCCTGAGTTTACGCCCAAATTTGCGCTGCCAAAAAGATATTTATTCGCGCTTTTTAGAGCTGGAATTTTAGCAAATTTCGCATCGAGCGCCGCTTCGTCCATATGGGAATTTTCTAAATTTGCAGGGCTTACGATTAAATTTGCGCCGTAGCTGTTTAGCTCGCTGGCGACCTTTTTATCGATGTCGGCGTAGATATTTACGAACGCGGCGCAAACTGCGCTGCCTAGCATTATCGCGACGAAAATCACGAAGCTGCGGATGCCGCTGTTGATGATACTTTTAAAGATCGCACCTCTGAAAAACGCGCCGTTATTTCCTACCATAAAGCACCTCCGCAGGCAGTAGCTTGATCACTCCGCGTAGCGGCAAAATCGAGCCGATAATGCAAATAAGAAGTCCAAAGACGATGCTAAGCGGGAAGACCATAAGCGAGATGCCGATGAATGAGCCGAAAATTTGATACGCGATCGCCCAACTAAGCGCGTAGCCCGCAACCGCGCCCACGAGCGAGCTAAGTATGCAGATGACGAAAATTTCGGCGGCGAATTGGATATAGATCATAAAATTGCTCGCTCCTAGCGCCTTAAGCAGTCCGATCTCTTTTTTACGCTTGTAAATTTCGCTGCTTAGCAGGCTCGTGATGCAGATGCTTGAAATCAGCAGAGATAAAATACTTACGACGCCCATTAAATTTTGAATTTTTTTCGTGATGCCGCTTTGAGCTTCGCTGACGCTAAGCACCGCCTTAGCGGTCGCGTTTGGATACTCCTCGGTGATCTGATATGCGATGGAGCTAACGTATGCTGAGCAATACCATGTGTCGTATTCTGTGGCGTCCAGGTTATCGAGACTCCTTCTTGCCTTTACGGACAGATCGTCTTCTGGGATCGTCATGGCGCTAACTTCGGCCTTGGCGATGAGGCCCTCTTTGTGCGTTAGTTTTTGCACTAGCGATAAATTTGCGATCAGCTTTTTAGCTTCATCCTCCGCGCCGTGCAAAATCCCAACGACTTTAGCCTCATAATCTCCAAGCTTAACCGTATCGCCGATCTTTAGTCCAAGCCCGTCTCCTGCGAGCACCTCATTCTCGGCGCCGTCTTTTACCCACTGCCCCTCTACGCTCCAAAACGGATAGAGCGAGCGCACGCCCGATCTGAAATCAGGCTCGTCGCTAACGCCCACGTCCCTTTCAAAGTAGGTTCCCACGACGTCGTAATCTCCTGCGCGGGTAGTTAAAAAGGGCGCAAAGGCGGTGATATTGTTGCGCCAAAAAATTTCTTTGATCTTATGCAGCTCGCTCTCTTTTAAGAAATCGTCATTCTTAAGCGGAGAGTATTCGCGCCCACCGATCTCGATGCTTAGGCTTTGCGAGCGCGGTAGCACTACGATATTTGAGCCGTAGCTGCGTAGCTCCTTAGCGACCTCATCGCCGATTTTTAGCGTGATATTTAGCATGCAAGCGATCAGCGAGACCGATAAAAATATGGTCAAAAACGCTAGAATTTTGCTATCCCTGGAGTTTAAAATGGAGGATTTGATGATGCGTAAAAACATTATTTAAGCTCCTTTAGCGTGCCGTTTTCATCTACATAGCGCTCGGGATGCGCGGTAAAGGCGTTTGCATTCGCTTCGCTTTCAAAAAAGTAGGTGCGTCCGTAGTAAAGATAGCTAAATTTAGAGGTGTTTAAAATTTCTTTTCTACTGACCGGATCGATCACCTTTTTATCCACAATCTCCGAGAAATAGGACGCGCCGTCTTCAATCGTCTTAAGCGCGATGACGATATTTTGCCCGTCAAATTTATAATCCAGCGGGATCGGATTGCAGCCGCCCAGCTTGCCGACGCTCGGCAAAAATATCCGTACATTGCAAGCGATACAGATGAGCTCGTCGCCTTTTTTGATATAGCCCATATCGCCGCAGATCGAGCACGCGTCAAAAACCGCGACCGGGGCAAATTTGTCCGTGAAGCGGTTTAGTAAAAAAAACCTGACCTTGTGCCCGTCGTCGGTAACGTAGGCAAAGCGGTGCAGCTTGCCGTCCTTTACGATGTTTGCATCGATTATGAATTCCGCGCCTTGCGGCTCGATGATCTTAGGCTCATCGATCGTAGGCGGTTTTGAAGCGACCAAGATATAATAAAGCCCCAAAAAGCTGATTAAAACCCCAAGCGATAAAATCAGGCTAAAATCTCTAAAAATGGCAAATCTGCCCGCTTTAACCTCTCTAAATTTTATAATGTCCGCTTCGCGAGGCACTCGACTTGGCGCACGAAATGCCGTAAGTAGCGCAATTAGCGTAGCTATAAGGCAAAGAGCTAGCGTCAGATAGGAGTTGTTGTAGTGGATGATTTTGGCGATGACGCTTAGAAACTCGGATGAGCCGATCGCGTTTGAAAGCCCTTCAAAGCCTCGCGTAACTAGCGCTTTGGGCGCGTCCGCTTGGCGCAGATCAAGGCCTAAAAAGCCGATTTTAGCGATAAAAGCAAACACCCAGGCAAGAGCGAAAGACACTAGCTTTGCGCCTCTGCTCGCGCGCGCTAGAGCTGAGTGATAAATAAAATAGAATAAAATTAGCGCCAGCACGCCTAAAACCGCCATAAAGAGGTTGGTTAGGCTGAAGCTATCCAGCAGCTCGCCGGAGAAAATTTTAAAATTCATCCCTATGAAGCGGTATTCAAATCCATACGCGCAACCAAGAGCAAAAATAACTGCAGCGGTAAGATAGAATCGCTTAAGCCTAAACGCAAACAGTAGCGCTAACAGCGCCAAGAGCGCGAGCGCGTCAAATATAATCTTGCCTGTATCGGCGTTTGCCGAGCGCGCAAATGCGCTAAAGCACAGCGCCCCGAATGCAGCTCCTAAAAGCGCGGGCAAAAACGATGCGCCAATAAAGCGCCTGCCGCCCAGATACGCGCTTAAAAACGCGAGCGGAAACAGAGCCAAGCTAACGTGATAAAAAAATATCGTCATTAAAAATCCTCATCGAGCCTAATGCGCGTAAATCGCCTATAATTGCTTAAATTTTAAAATTTTAAAACCTACGCCATTTTGTAAATTTTAAAATTTCAAATCAGCCCGCAAAAAGTTCGCAGCAATAGAGCCGCCCGCAAAGAGAAATTTCGCCTCGCTATTGCTTTGGTTTTGTCTCACCCTCGCGACGCGCTAATTTTAAAATTTTGCCGCAACTAAAAGATTCGTAAGCTTAAACGCATTAAAGCAAAAACGATGCGCTTTGGCTGCGGCGTAATGGCTAAATTTAAATGGGCTAAATTTGACCGCCTTAAATTTGAAAGCACGCGGCTAAACCTAATACCGCTAGAGCTCCGCCAAAAACGGATTCAGCGGAGCTTGCTATGATTTACTCTTTAGGAGCGCCAGTGTATTGGAAGGTGTATTTAACCGAGAACGGCTCCCACCATTTGCCTACGCCTGTCGCTTTGTCCGCGTGGCGGCCGAATCCGTTGACGCTTGGATTTTCGATGTTGTAGGTTAGCTCGTAGTTACCTACGCCGTTTACCATTTTGATATTGGCGCCGTAGTGAGGGCCGTCGCTAGCTACCATCGGCATGAAATTTCCCTTTTGGATCTTGCCGGTGTCTAGGTTTTTAAGCACATAAGCGATCTTTAGATAAGGGATCCACTCGCCCTCGCCAAATCCGTTTGCGTTGCCCTTAATAGCGTGGATATCGGCCTCTAGGTGGATATCAGCCTTGCTAGGGGCTAGATCGATGCCCTTTGGCTCCATATCGATAGGCTGAAGATAAACGGCCGCAATCTCCATTCCGTTTTGTTCAACCGGCTCGCCGATCGGATGCTCTCCCGCCATCGCGACAACAGAAGCTAGGCTTAGTGCCAACATACCTGAAAAAATCTTTTTCATCCTCTCACTCCTTTATTAAGAATTGTTCTTTTGCTTGTTTTTTAAGATCAAAATTCCTGCGATCAAAAGCACGATCATCACCGCTTGCGGCACGAGGCTCTGGACGTAAGGATAAAATCCGATCCATGTAATCGTAGGAAGCCCGTCTATTACGGTAGGCACGAATACCTTGCCCTCTACTAGCTCCATCACGCCCTTGCCTACGAATACGACGGACATATAAAATATGATGACCGATGTAGCGATAAAAAACGGCTTGATAGCGATTTTAAGCGAGAATTTTTTGATGATGACATAGACCACGATTAGGGCTACCAGACCCGCTACAAAACCCGCCGCTACCATGCTAGTAGCTGCCGGAGTCTTGGCATCGAAAAGTAGCGCCAGATAAAATAGCACCGTTTCCGCGCCCTCACGATAAACCGCCAAAAATACCGTCCACCAAAGCATCTTGCTATCGCCCGAGCTTAGGCTGCTTGAAATTTGACCTTGGATATAGGCGGTCCATTTTTTGGAGCTTGCATTTGAAAGAAGCCAAAATCCCACATAAAATAGCAGCACCACGGCGATTAGCATTACCGCGCCCTCCATCACTTCGCGCGTTTGTCCTGCATTTTCACTACCGAAGATATAATTTAGTCCGTAAGCCGTGGCAATACTTAGCACGACCGCGACGCCAAGAGCGCTGTAAACGATATTTAGGTGCTTTGAGTTGCCGGATTTTATAAGTAGGGCGATGACTGCGGCTACGATAATGAGCGCTTCAAATCCTTCGCGCAAGATGATGATAAGCGCGTATAAAAATAGATCCCAGTTGCTTGATTTCTTCGTTAACTCTAGACTTTGGGTGAGCTGATCAAATAGCTTATTTTGCGCCGCTACGATCTGTTCTTTGGAAGCGCTCGCGCGCATAAGAGCCGAAATTTTATTAAAGCTTGCTTCGGTGTCTAGCTTGAGCTGAGTATTTTTAGCACCGACGATATTTTCCATACCGCTCTCTTCGTATTCGTCGAAGTAGATATTGCCGCTTTCGTCAATCGCATCATCAACCTTGCCGCTTTCGTAAAGCTGCAAAACCTTAGCCATTTTGTCTTTGATATTTTGCACAATCGGCGTAAAATCCTTGCCTTCATCCTCGCTAGTATCGCTTTGAGCTAACGCAGTCTGTGGCGCTATGGAGTAGCTTTCTTGCGGCAGATCATTTACAGCTTTTAATGCTAGATTATCTAGGGCGTTTATCGCTTCGTCAAATTTTGATTTGTCCGTATCCGCATCCTCGCGCAAGAGATTTCCGATAATTTGCTGGATCGATTGATCGGTCTGAGATGAGACATATTTTCGCACTGCTTCCTCTAGACGTTCGTTGCGGTAGATATCAAATTTAGCGCGATTTAGCGCAGCCTTTAGTGCAGCAGTGTCTTTCTTATCAAACGCAGCTTTAGCGTTATCCAGCTCAGTTTTAAATTCCGTATAGACGCTCATCCACGGCGAGGTTGTACCGGATGCTGCGGAATTCCCGCCTGAGGTTGGCGCAGAAGTGCTACCGTCGCCTCCATCTTGATATTCTGCCACTAGGCGGTGACCTGATTCTATCACCGGCAAGACCTCGTCGATCTCGCGGTTTAGATTATCTATCATCGCTTGGATCTCGCTTACCGGCTTTTCTGCTTTGATCGCCTTGCGGATATCGCCGAACTGCTTCTCCATATCGTAGGATTTTTTCTGACTTAAATTTATGCGAATGCCGGCTTCTAGATTTTCAAAATGCCCAAAATACGCCTCTTGAGTTATCTTTCTAGCCTCAGAATTATTACCATCGACATAAAGCTTGATCGCTTGAGCAAATTTCTCTTTTATCGTCGCTGCTTCCGCACGATAATCCGTATCCGCAAAAAGCATAGCAAGCGGAAAAATTAGAGCTAAAACCGCAAATTTAAAAAATTTCATCTGAACCTTCTTGAGTTAAATTCATACATTAAATTTCAAAATCTAGCGGCAATTATATGTAGAAAAATCTTAAAAAGTAATAAAAAAAGCGGTTATCATAAAGCACAAAAGCGGCTAAATTCTCAATTGCAAGAGCTTTTTGATAGATGGAATTTAATAGAATTTAGGATATGGCGGAATTTTAAAAGGCAGTCGGATTTTGCTCCGACTGCTAAAATTTTAATGAAGTTTCGACCAAATTTTACTTTTCCAAAGACCTGCAAAAACAGAAAGGATCAAGAAATAAATCATAATATTTATGGTTGTAGCTTCACGCTCAGCTTTTTTGCTATCGCCTACGTCAGCTAGATACTCCACGACCTTGGCTTCAGCGTTTTCGTTCAAGCCTACGCGCGGCATCGAAGTGCCTGGAAGCTTCTTTTGCGTATCATTGATAAACTCGTGTAGATAGTTGGCGCCCTTAGAACGGATCATCATCGAAAGATCAGGAGGCGTCGAGCCCATATACGCAGCCAAGCTAGCCTTATCGCTGGATGCAAAGAGCTTATCATATTTGACGTCGTGGCATCTTAGACAAGCATCCTCAAAAACCGCCTTACTTAAAAGGAATTTTTTCTGCGCTTCGTCTAGTTCGGTGCCTTGTTTGATGCCGCTAGCAGCAGCCTCAGAGGCGATTAGTTTATCCTCGCTAGGAGCGAGCGACTTTAGATAGGCTACGATATCGGCGATCTCTTGATTTAGATCACCGCCCGCACCGAAAAATCCAGGCATCGGAAAAGGCTTTTCGTCGCCAAATTTCTGATCTAGCTTAAGAGCCATGATCGGATCTTTGATGAGCGCAGCTAAGAATTTATCAGTGTATAGATAGCCTGCGCTGCTAAGATCCGGAGGATTGACGCCGTATGCGGCACTAGCGCTTGCTGCGTCCATAGGAGCGGGGATATTTGCACTTTTTACTCCATGACATGCGGTGCAGCCTGCATTTGT
Source organism: uncultured Campylobacter sp. (assembly GCA_963525765.1). GTDB lineage: Bacteria > Campylobacterota > Campylobacteria > Campylobacterales > Campylobacteraceae > Campylobacter_B. The sequence goes on from CAURMQ010000004.1 coordinate 12,211, forward strand.
AAAGGTTTCAGCACCGCGCACGGCATCGCCTTTGCTAAGATCGATTTTATTTATCTCGTCCCAAAAAAGCACCGTTTTGTCTTGTTGCTCTTTCGCACTAGCAAGGGCTTTTTTAGAATTTTTTATCATCGTCTCATCTCCGCCCTTTTCTGCTGCGGCCAAAGCGCTTTCTGCTGCGGCTACGTTATGCGCGGCTAAAGCCGTATCGCCTGCTGCAAAGTCATAATTTACCGGATCGGTGTGCGGACTGAGCTTAGTATGAGCATAAGGCTCGATAAACCAGTATAAAATTCCCACACAAAAAAGCACCAAGATTAGGGTTTTTATCTCTTTCATGGCTATACCCTCTTTCTTTCTGCGATCGTGATCAACGGAAGCACTACGACAAGCAATCCGATATAGATGATCGATAGGGCAAAGCCCCAGTATTTATTTTCGATACCGAGCTCCATACCGTCTGCGGGGAGCTTTCCGAATAGGCTAAGCAGGATCATGTCGATTACCAAAACCCAGAACCAGATGAAAAACGCCTTGTTTTTATGCGCGGGTGCTACTACACTGCTGCGATCAAATAGCGGTATGAAAAATAGCGAAACTCCAGCGAATGCAAATGCGATAAGCCCGATGTCGGCGGCCTTAAGCGGTCCTACGTCGAAGTAAAATCCGCGCAGAATTTCATACTCCCAGAGGAAATACCATTCTGGATAGATATGCGTCGGGGTTTTGAGGCTGTTTGCTGGCTCGAAATTTATCGGATCCATCGCAAAATCGAAGTGAAAGCCCACCAGATAAAAGAAAAATATCATAAAGATACTGACGTAGAAAAAATCCTTCGCTAAAAAGCCCGGCCAAAACGGAATTACCTTGCTTTCGCTAGTTTTTCCTTGCAGATACTTCTCACCCTCGAGCTCAAAGTCAATCTCCTCGCCGTCTAGGTTATTTACATGCGGAAATCTAAGCGAATAAAAATGTACCGCTAGCACCGCAACCACCACGAGAGGCAGCAAACAGACATGAAGCATAAAAAATCGCGTCAGCGTCGGATCGCTTACGGCGTAATCGCCGCGAATCCACTCTACTATCGCATCGCCAACTACGGGAATTCCACCGAATAAATTCGTAATCACCATCGCCGCCCAGTAGCTCATCTGCCCCCATGGAAGCATATAGCCACTGAAAGCCTCCGCCGAAAAGATGATGAAAAGCAGCATTCCGCTTACCCAAATCATCTCTCGTCCTTGCTTATACGAGCGGTAATAAATAGCTACTAAAGTATGAATGTATAGGATCAAAAATACAACCGACGCCGATACCGCGTGGATATGACGCCATAGCCAGCCGTATTCGACCTCTTTCATAATCGTGAAATTTACGCTATCGAACGCGAGATTTACATCCGGTTTGTAATACATCACAAGCATTAGTCCACTAACGAACAAAACTATAAATAGCGTCATTAAAATAACGCCCATCGCCCAAAGGAAGCTGATATTTTTAGGAATCCAATACTCGCTTACCATCACCTTGAAAAATTTCGTTACGGCGAGCCTTTGGTCGAACCAATCCCAAACTCCCGTAGCTTTTCTTATATGTGCCATCTGCGCCTCCTATGCTTTCTGCTTTAGGGCTTGGTATTCGGGGCCCTCTTCGCCTAAAACGAGTTTCGTTCCGTCGATTTTAAAGGGCGGTATATCCATAGGGCGCGGCGGCGGACCGAACACGTTTACGCCGTTAGCATCGAAAATTCCGCCGTGACATGCACAGATGAATTGTTGCGTCGATGGCTTGTAGCTGGGAATACAGCCCAAATGCGTACAAAGCCCGATGCAAAGCGTATATCTAGCATCCCCTACGACGACGTCACGGGCATCGTTTTTAGGCATATCGGTGGTCTTTTTAAGCACGAAAATCGGCTTTTTGCGCCACTGAGTTTGATAAAGCTCGCCCTCTTTGATCGGACTTAAATCTACCGTAGTGACTCCGGCGGCGCGCACGCTAGGAAGCGGATCCCACGATTTCTTCATCCCCACGAGCGCGAAAACGCCACCCACAGCGGCAACCGCGCCGAAAGTAAGCCCGATAAAGCCTCGTCTATCCTGTTTTAGATCAGACATCTTTATCCTTTCAAATTAAGAAATTGACAAGCGTCAATTTTAGCCAAATAAAGATTAAATCAATATGATTATAAGCAGAAATTTAGCTTAATCTTGCAAGCTAAATTATATTTTAAGATAATTTTAATGCCTGGCGAGGCGTTTTCGCAGTTTAAAATTTTATAAATTTTTCCAATTTTATTATATTCTATAACATGGCGCGAAATTTAAAATTTTAAAATTTTGTCACGCAAGAATTGCTGCAACAATGGCGTGCAAAATTTTAAAATTTCGACATCATAAATAAAATTTCATAAAGCGCGAGATTTTAAATTTAAAGACGAGCATAGAATTTATAAAATCAAATTTTAAAATTTCACTGCTCGGCTATGGTAGCGGCGGGGCGAATTTTGCACTAGCGCGCTAGCTGAAATTTTAAAATTCTAAATTACGTCGCGCTTCCGTCGTATGAAAAAATTCCACTAGAAGTAAAATTTAAAACATTAAAATCCCATAGCGGTGCAAATTCCAAATCATTAAAATTTTACGACGTCTTAAAATCTCAAGCATCAAAAATTCTGTCGCGATGCAAAATTTTAAAATTTAGCGCAATCGCGAGCCGTAAAATTCTATAAAATTCTGCGGGATCCTAAAGCCTAGCCAAAATTTAAAGATAAATTTCATAAATCCATAAAGCCTCGGCAAGCTGCGAAATCCGGGCGAAATTTCAAAATTATTATTCTAAAATTTGAGCCCCACCTATCTAAAGTCTAGCCGATTTGCCCGAGCGGAAATACGCCGCGATCGCAAGAGCCACCATCGAAGCGACCATCGCGTACGCCCAGCCCGGCACCGGAATACGCTCGCCGCTAGCGTAGGAGTGCATGCCGCTTAGATAGAAATTTACACCAAAATAGGTCATTATGACGCTAAAATACGCAAACATCGAGGCTACGGCAAAGGCGAACTGATTGTTGAGCTTGCGCATAAACCTAAAATGCACGACCACCGCGTAGATAAAAATCGTAATGAGCGCCCAGGTCTCCTTCGGATCCCAGCCCCAGTAGCGCCCCCAGCTTTCGTTCGCCCACACGCCACCTAGGAAGTTGCCCACCGTCAGCAAGCAAAGGCCCAGGATCATCGACATTTCGTTAATGTGCGTCGCCTCTGTGATGTTGCGCGCGATCTCGGGGTTCTTCTTATCGAATAAAAACATCACGAGGGTAAAAATTCCAAGCAGCATGCAAAGGCCTAAAAATCCGTAGCTCGCGGTGATTACCGAGACGTGGATCGTAAGCCAGTGCGATTTTAGAACTGGCTGGAGGTTGGTGATTTGTGGATCGATGTCGCTAAGATGCGCTACCATCAGCGTTATACCCGCCATTATCGACGTTAGCGCCAGCGAGATCGCGGATTTGCGCGAGAAAAATATTCCGCTTAGCGACAGCGCCCACGCGATGTAGATGAGCGATTCGTAGGAGTTGCTCCACGGCGCGTGCCCCGAGACATAGCCGCGTAGCGCAAGGCCCGCGGTATGCGCGATAAAAGCGACGATATTTACGATATAAACGAGCTTAAATGCGCCGCCTAGGCGAAGAGCGGGCTTCATCATCCGCAAAAAGATAAAGATCAGAAGCAAAAATCCCGAGACGGTGTAGATCGGAAAGAGGCGAGAAAAAATTTTAGCCTTATTAAATAAAATTTCATATTTTATCGCACTCTCGCTAGGCATTAAATTTGCTCCGTTTTGCGCTTGGTATTTTTTGACGTAGCTTAGCATCTTTTCCGCGCCACTCCAATCCCCGCTTTCTTGGGCATAGACCACGGACGAAACGAATATTCCCATCATCTTTTTAACTTCAGCAGATTCGTTTTGATCCAGCGCATCGCCTAGATATAGCGGCGAAAGCCACTCGTTATTTTTAGCGTTCTTAACCGGAATAATTCTAAAATAATCCCCCATAAACGCCGAGTAAAAGACGTTTACGCGCTCATTTACCTTGATGATCTCTTTATCGAGCACGCCGCGATTACCCAAAGGCTTGCGGTTGATCTCCTCGACCATTTTATCGAGCTTGTAGTAGCTCTCGCCTCCTTTAAATTCAAAAAAATCCATCATACTGGCGTGGCTTTGCTTCTCATCCATACCTAGAATTTTTTTAAGCTCCGGCTCGCTAACCTTGATGATTGGCGCACGCCTCCAGTAGCTTTGATTTAGCATAAACGAAAGCGCAGCGGCGTTATGGTTTAAAATTTCACCATTTGGTGCCTTATAGTCGTCGGCACGGTAAATTTTATTTAAAAGCTCCCTAGAAACTGTATCAAAAGGCTCCATTCGCCCATCAAATCCCTGAATTACGAGGCTTGCTAAATCCTCACTAAATTTAGGATCAAATTTCGGCACGGCTAGCTCGCCTCCCATAGTAGAAAAATTATGCGGTGGGATGGATTCCTGCTCCGCTGCAGATTCTTGCGAAGCGGAGCTTTGCTTGGAATTTTCAACGGCGGAATTCTGCGTGGAATTTTGCGAAGCGGGATCTTGCACGCTAGCCGAGCTTTGCGGCGCTGAATTTTCTGCGGCTGCATTTGAGGCAGAATTTTGCGAAGTAGAATTTTGAATCGTGGAGTTTTGCTCGGCATTTGCTGCGCTAGGATACAATGCGACCAAACTCAAAGCCAATGCGCCTACAAATGCTAATGCCGCGCCTTTAGTACCGCGTCGCGATTTTTTGGTGTGTTTTGATATGGAGCTTTCTGCGGAGCTTGCGGGCACCGAGCTAGACGCGGAATTTTTAGAATTTACATCTTTTTCTCGAGCAAGATGCGTATTTTCGCTGATTAAGCGCGAGAGCTTGAAAAAGCGCGAGCCTCGGTTGAAAAAGTTAAAAAACATCCCCACACAAAGCAAAAAATAGCCGATGTAAGTTGGAGCTTTGCCGGGGTCTTTATTGACCGAAAGCACGGTACCACGCTCATCCGTATCGTATGAGCTTTGGAAAAATCGGTATCCGCCGTAATCGAGCACGTGATTCATAAAAATATCATAATCAAAGCTCGTATTGCCGTCTTTTAGCGTGATTTCGCTTTTATATCCGGAGGGCGAATTGGTGCCTGGATAGCGATCCATCACAAAGTCGCGAAGCGCGATTTTAAAAGGCAGATGAAGCATCTTTGGCGCCAAGGCTACGATGAAATTCTTATCACCCACCTTGTAGCTAGCGCCATGCGAATCCCTAGGCACGTAGATTTCGCGACTCTGTCCCGCAAAGCTTAGCGTAGCTACTACGCCGGGCTCGCCCGGTAAATTTGCATCGACTGGGACGAATTTCTCGACCGCGGAGCTAAGCAAGCTAACGGGAGCGAAATTTATTCCATCGAAGCTGTAAAGCGAGAGATTGCCTAGCGGATTATCCTCGTTTTTCTTAAGCGGCGAAGTGCTCATATCAGCCATTTTAGTGGCGTTTATATCAAGGCTTGAGTTTAGATAGAATTTGCCGTCTTTGGATTTTATATAGATGAAATTCTTACTTTTAGGCTCTGCATTAAAAGTGATACTAAGCTCGCCTATCTCCATGCTTTCGCCCGATTGCAAGGAGACGTTTTGACTACCGACATTGTTTGAAAATAATAGCTCCACGCGCGCAGGAGCCTGTCCGGTCGGATCTTGCACCCATTTTAGCTCGCCGTGTTCTATTAGCTCTTTAAATTTTAAATTTGCGATCCTGCCCTCTACGTCTAGATTGAGATCGAAGTTCATCCGTCCTGCGCCGTTTAAAAATTTGCTCTCGTCAGCAGATATAAACTCGCCGTCGCTGCCTAAAGTAAGAAGTTGAACGACCTCGTCTTTAGTCGTTACGATCGAGCTCTCGCCGTTCTCTCTTATATGGATATTGCCCTCAAAGCCGAAATATCTCGTTAAAATCGCTCCAGCAAGCATAAACAAAAAGCTTACGTGAAAGATTAGCGCGGGCAGCGTGCGAAGCTTAATCATGCGGTAGCGATAGATATTGTAGGTTAAATTTACTCCCAAAAGCACCATCAGCGCGCCAAACCACGCAGTAGAATAAACCATCGCCCAAGCTACTTCCGTGCCGTAAGCGGTCTCTACAAAAGTAGCGATTGCACAGGCTAGCGCCAAAATCAGTAGCATCACTGACGCGCACTCCATACTAAAAAATGTCTTCATTGATTTCCTTTAGATTTACGAGGGTTTTCAAAATCGCGAGATTTTAGCAAAAATTGCTTAATTTTTCATTTTACGACCTGCAAGCGCACGCCTACTAGCGTAGCGCGAATATGCGTTAAGATGCTTTGACAAAGCGATCAAATTCTCATCTTAGGCATTCGCGCAGGAATTTAACGGCGCGGATAAATTTTATAAAATGCTGCGGAATTTGACGAAATTCTATTAAATTTCATGCGTCATCTCATCGCGTAATTTATAATTTAGAATTCCGCTGCTATAAAATTTTATCTTTGCGGAATTCCTTCTTATTATTTTTTGCCTTGGGTATATGCGAGCTCGCACACGTCGCCCACGGCTTGGTGGCACGGGATCGCCGAGATCGAGTTATTGGGCGAGCCGTCAATCACTTTGTCTGAATAAACCAAATAGATTAGCGAGCCCTGCACCGCGTCGTAAAGCCTAACTACATGGGTCTTTTTGAAGATCAACGAGCTGCGTTTTTCAAAAATATCCTCTTTTTTCAGCTCCTCTTTAATGATGATTTTAGGCGCTGTCTGCACGCACGACACAGAGGCTTCGGAGCGGTCCTCCTCCACGCCGATGATCTCTTTGGCACCGCCTTTTTTGGCGTAAGAGACGTAGCAGGTCACGCCGTCGATCTTAGGATCTTTAACCGCGATAACTTCGATGCGATCGTCTTTGCCAAAAATTCTAAACGAAGTATTTACGCTACCTACGAGCTCGTAATCGCCCGCGCAAGCAAAAGCCGCTAAAATCGCTACTAGAATAATTTTTTTCATAACCATCCTTTGGAATTTTAGCGGCGATTTTATCATTTATAATATAAATATTAAGCAAGTTTTTATAAAATACCGCGATTTAAATTTAAAGGAATTTTATGATCAAAGATATCTTTAGAGAATACGATATTCGCGGCATCGTGGGCGAGGAGCTAAACGAGCGCAGCGTAAAAGCGATCGGCTTCGCGCTTGGCAAACATATCGCAAATCTCGGGCTTGAGCGCGTTAGCGTGGGATACGACGCTCGCCTTAGCGCGGATGAGCTTTTCGGCTATTTCGTAAGCGGGCTAAATTTCGCCGGGTTGCGGGTTTATAATATCGGCTTACTGCCGACGCCGGTGGGCTATTTTAGCGTATTTACGCATAAATTTGACGCAAACGTAATGATTACCGGCTCGCACAATCCTAAAAACTACAACGGCTTTAAGATTACGATCGGCACGGACAGCTTCTTCGGCGAGGATTTAAGGCGTCTTGGCGCGCAGGTGCGAGAGCTGATGAGTTCAAATTTTGAAATTCCAACCGATACAAGCACCCAGAGGTACGACATTTTAAGCGAGTATCTAGCATATTTTGAGAAGGAATTTGCGGCTCTTAAGGGCTTTACCGCGCCTTTTATAATCGACTGCGCAAACGGAGCTGCGGGCGTTACGACTACTAAAATCATCGAAAGGCTGGATCTAAACGCTAAAGTTTTGTTCCCGCAGCCCGACGGCAACTTTCCAAACCACCACCCAGATCCTAGCGAGGAGAAAAATTTAGCGGATCTTAAAGCTGCGATGAAGCAAGATGGCGTGAGCTTGGGTTTTGGTTTTGACGGAGATGCCGATAGGATCGCCGTGCTTACGCCGCGCCGCAATATCAAAGGCGACGAGCTAGCCTGCCTGCTTGCCTTAAATATGCACCATCCGCGCATCCTAGGCGAAGTCAAATGCTCGCAGGCGATGTACGATACCATCGATAAGATCGGCAAAAGCTTCATGGGCAAGACCGGCCACAGCAATATCAAAAAGGCGATGAAGGAGCTTGACATCGATCTTGCCGCCGAGGTTAGCGGGCATATCTATTTTAAAGAGCGATATTTCGGCTTTGATGACGGCGTATATGCGATGATGCGCGTGCTTGAGCTCGTAGCTAAAGGATATGATTTAGACGCCGAACTAGACAAGCTACCGCGAGTTTTTAGCACCGACGAGATAAAATTTAATACGAGTGAGGAGGCGAAATTTAAGATCATCGAAGCTCTTAAAGCTCAAATCCACGCAGGTATCGCGGAGCTGCCACCCATCCGCGATATTATCGAGATCGACGGCATCAGAGTGCGGTTTGATGACGGCTGGGCGCTCGTACGGGCAAGCAACACCACGCCTGTGATCGTAACTCGCTTCGAGGCCTCTAGCCCCGAGTTTCGCGACGAGATGCAGCGCGTATTTTTAGGTAAACTAGAAAATTTAAAGGACCAGAGATGAACGAATCTGAAAAGCAAGAGGTTGAGAAAAATATAAAAGAGCTTTTGGCTGCGAGAGCGGAATTTTTTAAATTCTTAGATGAGCGCGTGCCAAAAATCGCGGATACCGACGTATTTGATTTCGAGCGCGCAGGCGCGGCGAGCCTGAAGGAAGTTTATGCGAAATTCTACGGCTACGACTACGCTGCGCGCAAGCTACTGCCATATTTATACCGCACTTATGGGCTAGACTTCGATGTCTGAAATTATCTTAGATCGCGCCGCTTATGCGCACAATCTAGCGCAAATCGCCGCCAAAGTAGGTGGAGCAGAGCGAGTATTTTTAGTAGCCAAGGATAATTCATACGGCCATGGCTGCAGGCTTTGCTGCGAGGAAGCGGCAAAGCTAGGCTTCGTACGCGCTGTGACGCGAAGTGCTGCGGAAGCTGCGCAGATTGCGGATTTATTTGATGAAATTTTAGTGCTTTCGCACATTCCGCGCGGGGACGAGGACGAGCGGTTTTGCTACGCAGTAAATGATCTGAGCTACTTCTCGCGTCTTAAACGAGGGCTTAAAATTTATATCGCTGCAGATACTGCTATGCACCGCAACGGCATCGCTGCGAGCGAGTTAGATGAGGCGCTTAGGCTATGCAAGGCGGGCGGATTTAAGCTTCGTGGCTTTTTCACACACTTTCGCGCAAGCGACGAGCTAAGCGGCGATTTTTTCGCACAAAGGCAAAATTTCATAGAATTTAAGCGTATCGCGGGACAAAAAGCCGCCGCCGCGGGCTTTGAAAATTTAAAATTTCATTCGAGCAACTCCGCAGCTATCGAGCGAAGTGCGGGTTTTGAGGACGAATATGTGCGCGTAGGCATGGCACAGTTCGGCTATCCGCAATTTGACGAGAGCCTAAATTTACACCCCGTGCTAAAGCTCTATGCCGATCTAATCAGCTCGCGCGTGCTGAAAAAAGGCGAGCGCGTAGGCTACGGCGCGAAATTTGAAGCACCACGCGATATGAAGATCGGCACATACGATCTGGGCTACGCCGATGGGCTATTTCGCTACGACGGCGAGGGCGAGCTAGCGCTTGCAAACGGGCAAAAAATGCTCGGAAAAATGTCGATGGATAGTTTCTGCGCGGAATTCGGCGGAGAGCGAGTTTGCGTGCTGGACGACGCGCGGATTTGGGCAAAGCGCTTCGGCACGATCGAATATGAAATTTTAGTCAAATTAAATTCCAACATCCCAAGGAGATTTCAATGAAAGAGCTGCAAGGAGAAAATAACGAGCGTATAGGTTACGACGATAAAGGCTTATCCGCGCGAGGCAAGAGCTTTGGCGGAGAAGAGTATCCGCATCAAAAAGGAGGGCTTCATATCTTAATCAAAGCTCTAATCGTCTTAGTGATTGCGGCGATTGCGTTTGCGATATTTGCAGTGCCCGTTTACAACAAGCTCATAAGCAAAGATGAAGAAGTTAAGGCCGCGTGGAGCCAGGTACAAAACCAATATCAGCGCCGCGCCGATTTGATACCAAATTTCGTAGAAACCGTCAAGGGCTACGCTAGCCATGAAAAAGATACCTTAGAAGGCGTTATAAATGCCCGCGCTAAGGCAACCGCTGTCAATATCAATGCAGAGAGCTTAGCGCAAGATCCGGAAGCGTTTGCAAAATTTAATGGCGCCCAAGGCGAGCTTAGCTCGGCCCTATCGCGCTTAATGCTGGTAGTCGAGCGCTACCCGGATCTTAAGGCAAATCAAAATTTCGCCGAGCTGCAAAATCAGCTCGAAGGCACGGAAAACCGTATCGCCGTAGCGCGCAAGGACTACATCGCTTCGGTGCAGGAATACAACAAGCTAATTAGAACCTTCCCTACGAACATCATCGCGCGCATCGTAGGACTAGGCGGCGCCAAACCTAGCTTTAGCGCTAATAGCTCAAGCCAAAAAGCCCCTAGCGTTTCGTTTAAATAACGCTAAAGGCGGCAAATGCTAAGCGAGCAGTGCAAGCAAGAAATCCACGAGCTAATCACGAAAGCCGAAGCCGCAAGCGGTGCGCAGATCGTCTGCGTGGTCGCGCGCGAAGCAAGTGAGGACTGCGAAGCTAGCTATGGCGCGGCGGCAGTGACGGCGTTTGCGATTGGCATCGTTCTGTGCTTCGTGCCGCAAATAAGCAAAGCTGAGCTACTGCAGATCGTAGCGCTCAGCTTCATTGCGATTAAAGCTCTGCTAGCTAAATGCCCCACGTTTTTAACTCTAATCACGCCTAGATCTCGTAGGCTTCGGCTCTCAGGCGAGTTTGCGATGCAAAAATTTTACGAGCGCTACGGTAGCGTAAAAGAAGCTATAATGTTTTGCGTCTGCGTCCGCGAACGCTGCGCTCATATCATCTGCGGCGCGCAAGCGGCGGAGTTTATCTCTAAGGGCGAGTTTGAGCGTATCACGACGGAATTTAACCCTAGCGCGCAAGGCCTTGAGCCTGCTGTTTTAAAGGCGATGGACGCGCTGTGCAAGCTAGCCATGCAAGTGCCTAAAAATAGCGAAAATAACGAGATAGAAGAGACCTTGGTGGAGCTGCGATGAGAGTGGCTTGGAGATTTGCTTTTGCCCTAATGGCGCTATTTGTAATAAGCGCTGCCGCACCCAGCGAGTATCTAGCCCATCCAAACGGCACCGCCGTAATCGATGAAGCTGGCATTTTACGCCCAGCCGCAAGAGAGAGCCTGAATGAAATTTTAATGACTTTCGATAAAAATTCCACAAACCAGATCATGTTCATAAGCCTAAAATCGCTCGGCGGCTACTCTATCGAGGAAATCGGCGTAGAGCAGGCGCGCGCTCTTGGTATCGGGCAAAAAGGGCGCGACAACGGCATACTGCTGCTTGTTGCTCCGCACGAGCATAAAGTGCGTATCGAGGTCGGATACGGGCTAGAGGGCGTGCTAACCGATATGCGCGCCAAGCGCATCATCAGCAATAAAATTCTGCCCTATTTTAGGCAGGGAGATTATGAAAGTGGCGTCATTAGCGGGATTTCAGCGATCATTAGCACGATCGAAGGCGGCGATATAAAATTTGATCCCCTTAACGCCAACGCGCAGCAGGATCCGAGCAACAAGGACTTTGCGATCTTTATGGCGCTTTTTGCAGTCTTGCTTTTTGCAATACTGAGCCGCCGCGTGACGCGCCTCAGAAGAAGCGACGAGGATATAATCTCAAGTGCAGACATCATAAGCGAAATTGCGCGCTCATCGCGCATGAGAGGCGGCTCATCCGGGGATTTTGGCGGATTTAAAGGAAATGGCGGTTTTAGCGGAGGCGGCTTCAGTGGGGGCGGCGGAAGCTTCGGCGGAGGCGGTGCTAGCGGAAGCTGGTAGCCACATAAATTTTATTAAAATTCCAAATCGTAGAATTTTATCTAAATTTTAAAATTTCAGAATTTCTAAATTCGGCTGCTGGTATAGAAAAACAACATGAGCGGCTTGTCGTTGCCCTCGATCTTTAGCGTGCGCTCGGAGGGGTCGAACTTGGAGGCGAGCGAGGCGCCGTCGCTGCTTAGATGGTGCTTCCATCCGTCGCAGCCTGCGAGCAGTAGCGCGAACACGGCGGCGGCAACTTTTAAATTTAAAAATTTAATCATCTAAAATCCGTCCTTAAATCTGCTTTTAAAACTGCTAAATTCGTTTTTAAATTTGCGTTTGAAATTTTAAAATTCACAGCGCGATCCCTATTGGAATTTATATCATAATCTGCGTTAGAAATTATGTCGCGATCTGCACTAGGGCGTATGTCATAACCCGCGTCGTAATCCGCACTAAAGTCTATATAGTCACCCGCCTAGCAATTTATACTCGTAGCGTTTCGGCTTTTAAAATTTCGACTTTTTAAATTTTTACCCACTTCACTCGGTTTTGCGACGATGCTTGATCTTTCGAGACAAACGGCTTCGGCGGGACGCGCGCAACAAAGAGCCGCGCCTGCTCGCGTGAGCCTTAGACGAATCCAAAAAGAGCGCGGACAGGCAGCGAAATTTTTAAATTTTAACGTAGCTTTATTTTTCATCATGCGAGCTAAATTTTATGCACCGGAATTCTGCGCACCCGAATTTTTGGCACCTTGATTTTCGCCGTTAGAATTTTCGGCACTCTGATCTTCGCTGCCAGAGCTTTGCGAGGCGGAATTTTTAGAATTATATTTTTTTGATATCGGAATTTTCTGTAGCCGAAGCATTTACGCCCGCATTTTTGCCATTAGAATTTTCGCCAATTAAATTTATTTTTTGAAGAATTTTAAATCCAAATTACGCGCCCTATTATTTCATCACGTCATCACGAGTTATTTACGTAAAATTTCACCTATTAAAAATTTGGACGCAAAATTCCACCTGCGAAATCTCGATAAAATTTTGCCATTAAATTACGAAACGAAATTCTACCTCGCAATTCCGCCGCTATTTCTTGGCGATTTTATAGTAGCCGTCCTCAAAAACAACCTTGCCCGCATCCGCAAGACGCTTTAAAAGCTGCGTGCTCGCTTCGTCAAACATCGCCTCCACGTCGCTCGTGCGCTGCGGACGACGTGCCAAAGTATGCAATATCTCATCCTCGCTAAAACTTAACCGTTCGCTTGCGTATTTGGGCGCGGCGATGATATTTACGTTTTGATTTTCGATGAAAGTGGCTAGGTAGCGCAGCTGAGCCTCGCTCACTCCCTGCACGCGGTATGCGGGCGGGCGATCGATCGTACCGAGATCGATCCGGTGCGGGTTGATGCGAGCTAAAGCCGCATTCAGCGCCGCAAAATCCTCTTGCGTATCGTTTAGCCCGCGCACGACTAGGATTTCGATATCAAGCTCACCACGAAACTCGCGCGCGAAATCCGCGATCGCGCTTACGATATCCTCGGCGCTAATGCCTGCGTGCGGACCGTCCACCTTACGAAAGCTTTTCGCAAGCACGCTATCTAGCGAAAATTTGCAGATATCAAGCTTCATTAAAGCAGCGCTGTTTTCGCGCACGAGTGAGCCGTTTGAGAGTACAAGCAGCTTCTGCGGCAGGTGCAGCGCCTTTAGTGCGTCCACGAGCTCTGCAAAGCGCGGATGCAGCGTGGGCTCGCCGTTTGCCGTGATCGTGATGAC
>CAURMQ010000005.1:0-24954 GCA_963525765.1 uncultured Campylobacter sp.
TAAAATTTTGCGCCTCGTCGCCTTGCTCGTCTGCGCGCTTTGTTGCGCTTATTTCTTTGCTCTGCTTGTCTGCGAGCGCCCGATCCTCTCTTTCGCCGCCCCCTATCGTCTGTTTTTGCTCGCTTGCCGCGCCGTGATCTTGCGTCTCTACGGCGCCAAAACAGATACTTGCCGAAATTAAAATCGAAATAGCCGCTTTGATTAAAACCATTTTTCAACCTTTTCTTTTGCCGCTGCTGCATGCGGACCTACTGCCGCGTAGGATTTAAATTTTAAAATTTACACGCCGCACGAAACATCCGTGCCGTTAAATTTAACTGTAAAGCTCGTGTGCCGGCGTCTACTAAATTTTAACCGCGGCATTCGCACGAATATTGCTACGTCCGCTAAATTTAACCGTAAAGCCTGCGCGTCACCGCGCCTGTTAAATTTAAACGCCACGCCACGCCTGCTAAATTTAATCGTAGCACGTGTACAACGCCGTGCAAATAAAATTTCGCGGCTAAATTTTACCGACGCATCTTCAAACGCTACTTTATCTTTTTATATTTCCACGTCTGCTCCGTTATGAGCTCGGACTTGCCGTCTTTAAGCTTAAATTCCTTAAAGCTAGTTATCGCGTAGATACTAGGCATCTCAAACATCATCAGCGCGGCTCCGTATCCCACGCTATCTGCTGGGATTGCGGTATCGTAAGTGGCCTCCGAGCGCCCGGTTTGCACCCATTTGCCGCTCGCGTCAAGCTTGTAGATATCCATAGCGGTATTGCTGCCGTGCTCGTCGTAGCTATAGACGTATTTGCCGCTACTGGAATTTGATTCGTGGCTTTGCACGAGCGGGCGCTCGCCCGATTTGTCGTAAATTTCGCCGTTTGAGTAGCTTTTGACCCAATCTTTAAGCTGCTCATCCCACAAATAAGAGGTCATATTAAGATCTGCGCCCTTCTTGATAGCGGTCTGTTTGCTCATATTATCCCACGCGCCCTTCTCGTCGTTCCAGATGAAGCTCGTAACGATCCCCTCGTCCTTCGCAGCATCAAGCTCGTGCTTGCTCATCGTCGCGTTTTGCCACGCGCCGTCCTTAAAGGTGCTGCGGATCTGCTCGTAGCTGCCGTTTCGATCGCCGTTAAGCATCTCTCGCTCGCTGTTTTGCCACGCGCCGTTTACAAACTCGTAGCTCACGTATCCGCTCATCTCTCCTACGGCGTCGTAGAAAATTTCGGTCTTATTTTTGGGCTGCCAGCTCTTGCCGTCCCATTTGAAGCTTATCGTAAGCTCCTCCTTATCCCACGCGTTTTTTACGGATCTATTCATGCTCTCTTTCTGCCATTTGCCCTTTACAAACTTATATCGCACATCCTCGGTCGCGTTACCGTCGTAGCTGGAGACGGTTTTGCTCGCATTGCGCGTGCCGTCATCCGCTATTGAATTCGTCTCGCGCGTCGTGACGCCGTCTTTGACGCTTTCCGTGTAGTCTTCTATTTTTTTCCACTTGCCGCTTTTAAGATCGAGGTTAAATACTTCAAATTTAACCATTCCCCCCTTTTTGTCAAAGTAGCTGATCTCTTTGTAGCTAGAGCCCAGGCCGTCCGAGGAGTTCGTATCTCTTATCTGCTCCAGCTTGCGCGCCGCCGCATCGTAGCTTAGATGCGTGCTCTCCTTGCGCTCCCCGAGTGAGCTGTAGCTCATACTTTGCACCATATACTCATACTCCTTGGCAAACGCCGCCACACAGAGCAGCGCAAGTATCGTAGCGAGCTTTTTCATCCTCTCTCCTTGGAAAAAATTTTGATAATTATATAATGTTCGTATATAAAAACGGATAAATTTCGCTGCGCGGCTAAATTTAAAAACTTCGATTTTTAGGCGGTAGCGGTGGAATTTTACGTCGCCAAACGGCTGGAATTTTAGCAATATTTGATCTGATTTTGTGTTAGTTGTCGATAGAATTTATGAGAAATAGAATTACGTGCGAGCTTCTGCTAAATTTTAAACAGATCTAGGCTGATTTATATCAAAGCTTCACTGCGTGCCGTTAGCGATAAAATTCTACGTCATAAAATTTTAAATTCACGCGCAGATCCGCTTGAAGAGATAAAATACGACACTAAATTTTTGGCAGCTAAAAATTTCAAATAATGCCGATTTTTCAAAAGTGCCGCTGGTTAGGCGATACTAATCGCAGAAGCGCTTATCCGTGTTATTTGCTTTGCGCTTGGCTAGGAAGTCCGCCTTTTTAGCGGGGTCTGCGAAAAACTCGTCCTGCCCAAGTAGCGCGGCGTCCATTTTGTCCTCGGCTGCCTTGAGCGCGGCGGCGCGATCTACGAAGCGAGACGGAAATTTCTCATCAAATATCGCTTTATACGGGTGCGCCTTGACCCAGTCCCTAGCGCGTGCCGCCGCATCGCGCTGTTTAGCGAGATCGCAGAATGCGTATGGATTTACCACGTTGCCGACGAGCTGTAAAAACGCCGCATTCGCGGACTCGGTCTCACGAAACATCTCGTCCTTGACGTCGATGACGCGAGCAAAGGTTAGGAATCGATTTTTGCCCGCGTAGAACCAAAACACGGCGTCGTCCTTAAGACCTAAGTCATAAGCGCGTGCAGCGACCGTCATCAGCGTGGTCGGAGCGATCATATCCGGGGCGTCTTCGATGATTTTGATCGCTTTTTTTAGGCTCGGCACGTCGTTTTTCATCAACATATCGTCGATCGGCTCGTAAACGTGCACGTATTCGGGCTTGCCCTCCTTAGCCGAATAAAACGGCGAAACATAGATGTCGATCGAAGTGATTTTTTCCACTTTATCCTCACTCTCGCTTTGGGCGCTCAAAGTCGCAGCCGCCGCCGCACAGAGCAGTAGTGAGCGAAATTTTTTCATGGTCTCTCCTTCGGTTAAATTTTGTAAATTTGCTTCGTAATTATACCCTGAAATTTTAAGACGCGGCGTTTGATTTTTAACGAATATGCTTTTGCGGAATTTTAATTTTTGCGGTGCGGCTCTATTTTCTTTTGATTCGGCTTCAGCGCGACGCTTTACGCGGATAAATTTAAGCGACATTAGTCGTAAAATTTAGCTTATAATTTAGATTGTATGAAATCGCTCAAAGCACTTACTAAAATTTTAAAATTTCGCCCTTTTAAGCGCCGTATGCTAGTCATTTATCGCTGAATGCGGCTATAAACCGACCGCGCCATTCGCGGTATCACATCAAATAGATTTGCCAGCCTGCTGTGAAGCCATGAAATCAATGGCGTAACTGTTCACACGCTTGTTCTTGATCTGCGCGAAATAAAAGTCGCCGCTTTAATAGAGTAATATATCACAGTCGCCTAAATATTCATTGAGCAGCAATTGCAGACAAATACACACTCATGCTCGTAGGACTTTTGATTCGCTTTGTAATAGACTGCACAAAAAACTTCTTATAATATGAATCTTATAAAAGTTTATTTGCCTCTATCGCTTTTGCTATAAAGCACATAGTAATTTGTAGAAATGCACAACTAATCGCTAGTAACTTAGTTAGTTATAATGCCACCTTCAATTCTTTTACTCTCTTTTCAGCATATTCTTTTAATATAAGCGATAATGCTATAAGATTTTTATGCTTAACATACCCTGGATGTAGGGTATTGTCAAAGCAATTTTCGTATAATAACTTATCTAGCTCTTTTGTGTCTGCAATGGCTTGAAATGTTTTTTCTTTATGGTTTATTACTACTATTCGTCTTTTTGAGAATTTTATATAATCATTAATAAATTTTTTATCTCCGCTTAGGAAAAATCCAACACCAAAATCAGCTTTTTCGTTTTTAAACAGTTCAATATACTGAATCCCATAAAAACAAAATATATCCCAAGCTTTATTTTTGGCTTCCTGAAAAATTTTGTCTAAGTTCCACTGTCTTATATCAAAATTCATAAATTCTGTCATTTTGGAGTTATCCTTAAAATACTCATAAGCGAAATTTAATACTTCTAAAAAAATAGGTCCAGATTTTCTCATTATTTTTGAAAATTCTATAGTTTTCTCGCTATAGCTAATCCTTTTAAATGATATTACAAACATTAATAACACATAGGAATATATAAAAGTATGATTTGAATATTTAAATCCATTAAAATTTAACCAATACTCTTTTTTGCTTATATCCAAATACATAGGAGAACCATCCATATTACGGCAAAGCTTGCACTCCTCGTCTAGATAATTATGTGTAAAATAATAAATTCTGCGTCTTACTATATTATCAAGTAAAGACGTATCTTTAACATTTAAATTTTGAAATTTAAATAAAGCGCTTAGTTTGTTAAGTTTTATATTATATTTTTGTAATTCTTTTTCATATTCTAACGAATAAGTATGGTTTGAATTCATAAGATCTTCATCTATATAAGGCTGTGGATTTATATCCAAGTTATTTTCAAACACAAATTTTGCTATAGGGTTGCTGTTTGTGTCTTTTGGAATAAAACTATTACTATTTTTATCTTTCTCAATAAAAAGCCCCAAGGAGTTAGAGTCAATATTTATAGATATGTCAATATTTTTCTTAATTCTACTGAGATTTTTATCCAGCAATAGTATGTTCTTGTAGGCAGATAACGAACTTTTAAAAGAAAATTTATCATATTTTAAATTTGTGATCTGCCTTAAAATATCTTGTTGTATAAATGTATCATCATCAGTTCCAATCATAAAAGTATAATTCTCAAATATTTGAGAATTATACAAGTATAACTTATAGATTTCTATTATATCTCGATTGTTTTGTAGACAAATAATATCTCTACAAAAATTAAAAACATCTTTATTCATTATCTATTTTGTCCTTTTTGCGCACTAATTACTCGCATGTGTTTGGGTTCTATTGCTCCTATCAAAATTATGGCATGTAGTTTTGCATGCTGATCTCGATCTTATCGTTGAACCCAAACTCACTATTGTAGATAAAGCGCACCTGATGCTGGTACAGACGAGAGCACTATCTACTTTTTTAAACTCTATATCGCCGTAGTCTTCGTTTAAAGTCACCCAAATGTCCACTAAGAATGCGCATATAAGCACCGTCTCGACTATACCTTACACGCTTTTAATCGTCAATTAGCGACAAAAACTATTTGTCGTAGTCGCTCTTACAATCTCTCGCATCCTTATATAAAAGATGTCTATCTACTAGTTGTTGCTTTGAGATCAAAGACATAACCGTTCGCGCACTCGTTTTTAACGGCGCAAAAGCGCCGTCGAAGCGAGCTAAAGCTCGAGCGGCTAAATTTCTGCGTCGCAATCTCGTAATGGAATTAAATTTGACAAATTCTATCGCGATATAAACGCGACATTGCTACCCATAATCTCGTAACGAAATGGAATTTAGCCGCAGTCTTCGACCTTGCGGCTTTAGCACTACGCTTTAAATTTTACCCCGGGTGTCCGTTTCTGCCGCGTCGCGGTAGAAATCGATCTGATCTCTTTTGATGATGCGGATGTAGTCGGTGCTGCCGGGATGGCCGCTTTGAAAGCCCGCCGTCATCACGTAGGTGCCGCCTTCTTCGATGAGCCCGCGCTGCAGAGCCTCGCTTATGATACGTGCGAGCAGCGAGTTGATACTCGTTTTTTCCTTGACCATCGCTGGATTTACGCCCCACACGAGACTTAGCGCGTGCGCGGTCTGCTCGTCGTGCGCGATTGCGATGATGTCGATTTTAGCGCGGTTGCGTGCGAGTTTAATCGCCGAGCGTCCCGAGCCCGTGATCGAAAGTATCGCGCCCGCGCCCAGTCTTGCAGCGAGCGCTGCGGTGCTTGAAGTGATCATATCGGTCTCGTCGTAGAAATCGTAATCGTTAAATTTATCGTAAGGATAGATCTTTTCGGTCTCGCGGATCGTCTCGCTCATCGCGGCGACCACGGCTGCGGGGTTTTTGCCGATGGCGCTTTCCTCGCTTAGCATTACGGCGTCGGTGCCGTCGAGCACGGCGTTTGCGACGTCGCTGATCTCGGCTCTGGTGGCGCGCTCGTGCTCGGTCATGCTAAGCATCATCTGCGTGGCGGTGATGACGGGCTTTGAGCGGGCGTTGGCAAGAGCTATGATGCGCTTTTGGATACGCGGGATCTCATAAAACGGCATCTCGATGCCCAGATCTCCGCGCGCGACCATTATACCGTCGCTTGCTTCGATGATCTTTTCAATATTTTCGACCGCGTCGAATTTCTCGATCTTGGCGTAAATTTTAGCTTTTGAGCCCAGCGAGTTTAAAATTTCGCGCACGCGCAGGATGTCGTTTTGCGACTGCACGAAGGAGATACCTACGAAATTTACGCCGTGCGCCGCGCCCCAGCGCAGATCCTCGAGGTCCTTTTGCGTGATGACGTCGATATTTAGGCGGGTGTTTGGGAAGTTCACCCCCTTATTTGAGCTTAAAAAGCCGTCGTTTTCGAGCACTGCTCGCACGCCTTGCTCGCTTACCGCTACTACCTTGGCGCGGATTGAGCCGTCGTAGAGGTAGATAAACTCGCCTACCTTCATTAACGGCAAAATTTCAGGGTGGTTGATACACAGCTCGTATTCGCCATCGCCGGTCTTTTTGCCGATGATTTCGCGAGGAAGGAAAGTAATCTTATCGCCCGTTTTTAGTTTAAAATTTTCCTCGAGTTTGCCGACGCGGATCTTTGGGCCGCTGATGTCCTGAAATACGCCTACGCGCACGCCCAGGCTCTTTTCTACGGCGCGGATTTTGTTTAAATTTGCCTCGTGATACTCGTGCGTGCCGTGGCTGAAGTTCATCCTAAAGGCGTTGCAGCCCGCCTTTACCATCGCGCTCATCATCTCCTCGCTGTCGCTTGCGGGCCCGATGGTAGCTAAAATTTTGGTTTTTTTAAGCATCTTTTCTCCTTTAAATTTAAAATTTATCGCCGTATTAGGCGAAATTTTGCGCGAAATTTTGAAATTTCTAAATTTTAAAATTCGTTAGACGAAGGAATTTTAAAATTCTACTTCACGGTTTCACGGCGAAATTTTAAAATTTCATAGCTTGCGGTGCAGATTAAATTCTAAAAATTCGCGTTTGAATGAAATTTTAAAATCCTCTATATACGTGAAGCGCGAGCAAAATTTTAAAATCCTCGTCGAAGTAAAATTTTAAAATTCTTGCCCGAGCGAAATTTAAAAATTCCTCTTTATTGCATCATTTCCGCGTCAAATTTTGCATCATCCAAGCTCACTCCCAAATATTCGCAGGTGCTTTTTGCGTCGCGAAGCGCGTTACCTAGGCAGCTCGTAGCACCTGGGCTTGGGGTCATATTAAAGATAATCCCCGGATTTTCGCCTATTCTTGCTTCGCCTAAAAGCAGCTTTTTTTGCGAGTGTGAGATTACTTGTGGGCGCACGCCGCCAAAGCCCTTGGCGTAGTAAATATCCTCCTCGCGGATGCTAGGTATGATTTTGCGCGCATTTTTGACGAAAAGCTTTTTACCTAAAATCGGTATCTCAAAGCCTATATTGCGGATTAAGAAATCCCTTACCTCGCTATCGCCAAAATTTTGCCAAATAACCTTGGCTACGTCCAAGTCAAAATTTAATGACTGAAAAAATTCCGGCACCGAACGACAGCCCTTGTAGCGTTCTAGCTTTGGCAGTGTAAGTGCGGTAGGACCAAATCTCGTGCAGCCGTCTGCGAGTAAATCCGGATCGCCGTGAAGCGCGGCAAATGGAAGCTTTGGGTTTTGCACCATGTACACCTTGCCGTTTAGAAGCTTTTGCTTGGTTAGATAGAAGCTACCCGCAATGCAGATTGTGCTAAGATCCTGCCCAAGCCCCATTGTGTGCGCGAGCCACAGCGAATGAGCGCCTGCATCTACGACTACGAAATCAGCGCTTAGTGAGAGTCTATTTGCAGTGCGGATATAGAGCTTATCGCCTACTTTAGTGATGTTTTGCACCTCGGTGTTTAGGTACAGATCGCAGGTTTTGCCCTCCACGCTTTTAGCGTTTTGCACGAAGGAATTCGCCATCGCGCCGTAATCGATCGTCGTGTAAACTCCCGATTGCACGCCCATTGCTACGATATCCTCCGCTCGCTCCTCACCGCGCCCGTCAAAAACTAGCTTGGGCTCGATTTTTTTGAGCTCTTCCTTGTCAAAAAGCTGCAGATACGGATAAAGCTCTTTAAATTTCTCAAAGCGGTCTTTAATTAGCTCTACCTCGCTTTCGCCCACGCCAAGAGCCATTTTCTGCCCCTGAAATAAAAATTTATTCTTATATCCGTGCTTTTGGCAATATTTCACGATCATATCCGCCTTGCGCTTGACTTCTGCTGCTTTTTGCAGGTCGTAGTTGGTCTCGATGTCGCCGCAATGAATCGTCTGAGAGTTTGCGCTGGCTTTAGAATTTAGCGTCGCAAGCCCTTCGTATTTTTCAAGTAGAGCGATATTTTTGATTCCGCTAAATTCCGCCAGTACATATGCTAGCGCGCTGCCCGTGATACCGCCGCCTATGATGATTACTTCGTAATGTTTTTCTTGCATGCCCTTTCCTTATCGAATTTGGCTGCAATTGTGCGAAAATTTCGCTTAAAAGCTAGTTATAAAAGCGTGAATTTAGATGATTTTATATAAAATTCGCACCATTTCATTTTGGGAGTAGTATATGAAAAAATCGATTCTTGTCGGATTAAGTTTGATTATAGCCACGTCGCTGTGGGGCGCAGATAAGAAAGTTTATCGCCTTAAGCTAGCTCAGACTTACGAGCTTAGTATGCCTATCGTAGGCGATGTCGCCAAGCGTATGGCAGATCTTGCAGATAGTATGTCTGATGGCAGGCTGAAAATCAGCATCGACGCGCCTAGCAAACATAAAGCACCTTTTGCGATCTATGATATGGTCAAAAACGGACAATACGATTTAGGCTATACTGCGAGCTACTATTATAAAGGCAAAAATAGTGCGAATATGCTGTTTACGACGGTGCCTTTTGGTATGACGAAAGACGAACAGCACGCTTGGTATTACTTCGGCGGGGGTAAGGAGCTAGCGGATAAATTCTATGCTAAAAGCAATCTAAAGGTCTTTAATATCCTAAATAGCGGCATGCAGATGGGTGGTTGGTTTAAAAAAGAGATTAATACGCTAGACGATTTAAAAGGGCTTAAATTTAGAATTCCAAGCTTTGGCGGGGAGGTTATGAGCCGCCTTGGCGTCGCAGTCGCTACGATACCGGTAGGTGAGCTATATATGGCGCTAGAGATGGGCACCATCGATGCGGTCGAGTGGGCAAGTCCTAGCTTTGATATACCTCTAGGCTTTCACAAGGTCGCAAATTACTATTATACGGGATGGCAAGAACCCGCTAGCGAGCAACAGATCGTGATAAATCTACAAACTTGGCAAAAGCTTCCTAAGGACTTGCAAAATATCCTGGAGGCTTCGATCGCAAAGGCGCGCGAATACGCAGAAAACGAGACGTTTTATAAAAACGTAATAATTTGGGACGAGATCAAAAAGAAATATCCGAACGTTCAGATTCGCTCTTTTTCGCCTGAGATTATGCGTGCGCTTCGCAAGGCGACGGATGAAATTTTAGCCGAAGAAAGCGAGAAAAATCCCGACTTCAAAGAGATTTGGGAGAGCCAAAAGGCGTTTTTAGCTAAAGCTAGAACGTGGACGAAGATGGGCGATTTTACATATATCGAAAAAACGGGCGACGTTGAAGCCGAGCAGAATTTTACCGCTTCGGTGAAGAAAATCTCTGTTCCTGAGCCCGTAAATAGCGCAGCCAGCGAGATAAATGCAAGCACTGCCGCACCAAAAAACGAGGATAATCAGACGAAATAGTGCTTCGCTTTTAAGTTACGTATCAAAACCTAGCATCAAGTCAAGAAGCGGCTTAAATTCGGTCGCTAATTTAGTAGATTTAGGCGAAGTGCGGGCGATTTATTTATTGCAGCTGTGTAGCTCGGAGTATCTTTAAAATTTTAATTTACGAAAGTAGCGATGAAATTTTATCGCTGCTTTAGCATTTAAGTTAAGGCGTGCAATTTGCATCATTGTTTTTAAAGTCCAATTTAAAAGCCGCTCGGTCGCCGCCGCACAAGGCTAGAATTTTATCAAGCTTTGAGCCTCCTCCTTTTGTCTTATTCTTTTATCTATTATGTTATTTAATCTTGATATTTTGCCGTGCTTGCTTGCGGGTGACATTGAGCGAGAGAGAATTTAATCTTGCTTTTTCATTTCGCGTAGTTAGCGGAGGAGCTTTGGCGAAGCGTGCCAATCTGAGATTTTAAATTAATAGCGTTCATAAATTCCATATTTTAAAATTTCAGCGCTTTTATCTTGCAAATGCCGCTTTTAAATGAAATTTGCTTCGGGGGTTTTCTTGCTAAATAAAAGCGGCAAACTTCAAATAAAATGCAAAATTTTAAAATTTACACGCTTAAATATCATAAGTAAGGAGAATTTAAAATTTTTTCCTTCGGAGATTAAGTAAAAAGCACGTTAGAAAAAATTTTATAGGTCAAATTTTGTTTTAAGCGATTGTAAATTTAAAAGCTTGCGTAAAAATTTTTTTTTAAAGCCCGCTCTAGTTAGAATTTATCACTAAACTAGACGGGCTCAGCTTTGGAATTTCACCGCGCCAATTTTAAAATTTTGCGCGAGCTGGGCTTAAAATTTTAAAATTCGATTCTACCTGCGAAAACTCTTAAATTCACGGCTTAGAATTTTGATGCAGAATTTTGCTGCAACGCTACTTTTGGGCGCGCGATAAAATTACACGGCATGCAAAGCCGCGTAGAATATTGAGCCAGGCTCGCTGCTGCAAGCCTAGCGAATGTCGTAAGCTAAAAAGGCGCTACTACAAAGCGTAAATCTTATTTCAAAGCCCTAAAAAGCTCCGCGCTATCAAGCTGCTCCCACGGGTATTCGTCGTTTCCGACCTGTCCGCGCGCGGCTACGTCGGCGTAGAGAAAGCTTCCTTTGCCGGGGCGATCAAGGCCGAATTTATCGATGATCCAGCGCGGCGTGAGCGGGAATTTTTCAAGCACGAAAGCGGATAGCTCATCGTCGCTCGCTGAGCCTAAATTCGTCCCCATACAATCGACGCTGACGCTTACCGGTTTAGCCACGCCGATTGCGTAGCTGAGCTGGACGATGCATTTTTTCGCAAGCCCTGCGGCAACGATATTTTTGGCGATGTAGCGCGCCGCATAAAGCCCGCTGCGATCGACCTTGGTGTAGTCTTTGCTGCTTTGAGCGCCGCCGCCGATCGGGCTGTAGCCGCCGTAGCTATCGACGATCAGTTTGCGGCCCGTTAGACCGCTGTCGTGAAGCGAGCTGTGATTTACGTAGCGGCCAGTCGGGTTGATGTAGATGATAGTTTTGCTTTTGTCGTAAAGCTCCTTGGGAAGCCTCGCCGAATCGATTAAATTTCCGATCAGATCTCGGACGCGCTCGATACTCATGCTCTCGACGCATGGCGCGGAAACCACGATCGTATGGATGCTTTGCGGCTTGCACTCCTCAAAATTGCTTTTTGTGCCGTAATCGACCGTAACCTGCGTTTTAATATCGACGCCAAGCTCGTTAGGATGGGATTTTGCGTAGGCATAAATGTGATCGCAAAGCGCTCTTGCGTAGGTAATCGCCGCCGGCATAAAATTTTTCGTTTCGCAGCTTGCGAAGCCGAACATTATGCCCTGATCTCCCGCTCCGATCTCGCCGCCCTCTTGATCGACGCCTTGGTTGATGTCGGGGCTTTGCTGATTTAAAAATACGTCCACTTGCAGATCTTGCGGATGCAGGCACTGCGCGCGCGTGAAATGAGGGTTGTCGTTGTAGCCGATCTCGCTAAGCGCGCCCTTTACGATGTGGCGGTAATCGTCGTGGGTAAAATCGATCTTAGCGTTTACTTCGCCGCCGATTACTACGTGTTTGCCCGCGATGAAAACCTCCGCCGCGACGCGCCCATTGGGGTCTTGTTTTAAAATTTCATCCACGATGCTGTCTGCGATGATATCGGCGCACTTATCCGGATGTCCGGGGCTTACGACCTCGCTGGTAAATAGATACATATCTGCTCCTAATTAAAATTTCGGGGCATTTTATCTAACGAGGTTTTAAGATTGACTAAAAATTACGAAATTCCGCTCAAATTTAAATGTGCTTAAATAAAATTTCGATATATTTCAAACGACACTTTATTGAAAGGTAAGAAATGAGTTCAATGCAAAAATTGGTAGCCAGCTACAAAGATAAAAATCTGGTGCTGCGTATAGTTACCGGCTTGATAATAGGCGCTATTTTGGGCTTTGCTGCGCGTTCCTCGGCAGGCAGCGTTACAGCCGAGCACACTCCGCTTTTGATAAGCTTGGTAAACTTCGCGGAAATTTTAGGAAATTTATTCGTAGGCGCCCTTAAAGCGGTAGCTCCGATTTTAGTTTTTATCTTGATTTTAAGCTCGATCGTAAATAAACAATACGGCAGCGCAAGCGGCTTAAAACGCGTGGTTGTTCTATATATTGTAGGCACCTTTTTAGCCTCGTGCGTGGGGGTAGCAGCTAGCTTTTTATTTCCGACGCAGCTTGCTCTAAGTAATGTCGGTGCGGCAGAAAATGCGGTCCCTGCGAGCGTTTGGATCGTGCTAAAAGACTTGCTTTTTAAGGTCGTAGATAATCCGCTAAACGCTATCGCGCATGGAAACTACGTAGGAATTTTAACCTGGGCGATAGGTCTTGGCGTCGCGCTTAAATTTTGCACTAATGAAACAAAGAAAATTTTTACCGATCTGAGCGAAGCGGTAACCAAAATCGTGCAATTCGTAATCCAGCTCGCGCCGTTTGGAATTTTCGGCTTAGTAGCTTCTACCGTGTATCAAACCGGCGTCGATGCGCTGCTTGGATACGTGCGAATCGTAGTCGTACTCGTAGGCGCGATGGCGTTCGTAGCCCTCGTGGTAAATCCGCTCATCGTCTTTGCGGTGATCAAGAAAAATCCGTATCCGCTCGTATTTACCTGCCTGCGCGAAAGCGGCCTCACGGCGTTTTTCACCCGCAGCTCGGCGGCGAATATCCCGGTAAATTTAAATTTATGCAAAAAGCTCGGCATCAGCGACGAGCTAAGCTCGATCTCGATACCTTTGGGAGCTACGATAAATATGGCTGGCGCTGCGGTGGTAATCGCGATCTTAGCGCTTTCCGCGGCTCATACACTTGGTGTGCGTCCCGATTTTTGGACGGCGCTACTGCTTTGCGTGGTCTCAGCAGTCGGTGCGTGCGGCGCTAGCGGCGTACCCGGCGGCTCATTGATGCTGATACCGCTTGCGTGTTCGCTCTTTAATATCTCAAACGACATCGCAATGCAGGTAGTCGCGATCGGCTTTATCATCGGCGTAATCCAAGACTCTGTAGAAACCGCGATTAATAGCTCTACCGACGTGATTTTTACGGCGATCGCGTCGCAAAGTATGCAAAAATAACTCACCTTAAAATTTACCGCGATTTCCGCTAGGGTGGCGGATCTCGCGGTTTTTAAAATTTTACTTATTCTTTTTTGATAAAATTATCCAAAAATTTTAAAAGGAAATCGATGAATTGGAATTTGGGCGAGCTGTTTGCAAACGAAACGGAATTTAGCGGCGCGATAGATATCGCGTCCGCGCAGGCTAGGGATTTTGAGCTTAAATTTAAAGACGGGTTGCACGCTCTTAGCGCGGAGGAATTTCTAGGCGCGCTTGAGCTCTATGAGGGCATCAGCGAGCAGATCGGCAAGATAATGAGCTTTGCGCATCTAAGATTCGCGCAAGATACGAGCCTAGGAGCGCAGCAGGCCAAGACGGAGCAGGCTTGCAACGACATTTCGCAGAGCCTACTTTTTTTCGAGCTCGAGTTTAACGAGCTTGACGCCGCAAAACAGGACGAGTTTATCGCAGGGAGCGGGAGATTTAAATATTATTTGAGCCTACTTAAGCAGCGCAAGGCCCACCAGCTAAGCCTGCCGCAAGAAAGCGTGCTTTTAAAAACTTCGCCCGTAAGCGGTGAGGCGTTTTCGCGACTTTTTGACGAGAGCATGGCGCGGATGAGCTTTGATTTTCGCGGGCGCAAGCTTGGCGAGGAGGAAATTTTAAGCCTGCTTCATAGCTCCGATCGCGAGGTGCGAAAAGACGCTGCAGCCTCGCTAAGCGCGGTGCTAGAGCAGAACTCCCACCTGCTTGGCTACATCTACAATATGATCAAAACCGATCTTAAAATTCGCTGCGAACTGCGCGGCTACGATAAAGCTGAGGCGGTGATGCATGAGGAAAATCAGATAAACATCGCAAGCGTCGATGCGCTAATCGCAGAAGCGGAGCGAAGCTTCGCTCTGGTCGGCAAATTTTACGCCAAAAAGCGCGAAATTTTAGGCTACGACGCGCTGTATGATTACGATAGATACGCGCCGCTTGGGGGCGATGAGAGCGAGTTTAGCTTCGAGCAGGCTAAGCAGATCGTGCTTGCGGCGTTTGAAAAATTTAGCCCGAAATTTAAGCAGATCGCGCTGATCGCATTTGAGCAAAACTGGATCGACGCGATGCCCGCGCAAAATAAGCAAAGCGGCGCGTTTTCGCATTCGGGCTCGCGCGACACGCATCCTTTCGTGCTTTTAAATTTCACGCGCAAGCGCCGCGACGTATTTACTCTCGCGCACGAGCTGGGGCACGCGATACATCAGTATCTAAGCTACGGCGTGGGTTATTTCAACTCCTTCACGCCGCTAACGACGGCTGAGACCGCGTCGGTTTTCTGCGAGATGCTGGTGTTTGATTATATGCGCGAAAATTTTTCAAATTTAAACGGCTCGCAAAATTTTAAACGCGACGCTTCGCAAGAGGCTCAGGGCGGTGAAATTCCAAACGAGCACGCCGTAAAGCACGCTGCTTCGCAAAGCTCTGCGGGTTCGTGCGAATACGCAGAGCTCGATAGGGATACGCCCTCGCAGACCGCAAGCGACAAGGCCGCGCTAAGAGCGATGCTTGCGGCAAAGATCGAGGATATCTTCGCTACGCTTTACCGCCAGATCGGATTTACGACCTTTGAGCGGCGCGTGCATGCAAGCGCGGATGAGCTAAGCGTCGAGCAGGTGGGTGAGCTTTGGATGGAGGAGTCGCGCAAGATGTTTGCCGGCGAGCTAATCTTGCAGGATCATTACAAAAGCTGGTGGAGCTACATCCCGCACTTCATCCACTCGCCGTTTTACTGCTACTCCTACGCCTATGCGCAGCTTTTGGTGCTTGCGCTTTACGGGCTGTATAAGAGCGGCAGGCTCGAAAATTTCGTTCAAATTTACACCGAGTTTTTAAGCTCGGGCGGCAGCGACGAGCCGCAAAAGCTAGTGGCGAAATTTGGCTTTGACATCAATAAAAGCGAGTTTTGGCGTATCGGCATAGAGCAGGTCGCGGCGCTTGTAGATGAGTTTGTGAGGGGTTAGGATGATAGATAAAATTTTAAAGGACGATAAATTTATCGCTGCGAGCAGTGCAAATATAGGCGCGGTTTTGGACTACGTTTTGGCTCTTGGATATGGATTTGGCATCGTTGCGAGGACGGATCAGATAAAATTTGACCCGCCGCTGCCGGAGGAAATTTTAAAAAGCTTCAAAATGCCCGCGATCTTTTTGCAGCTGGAGGAATACACGCTTTCTAGCGCGCATCTTAGCAAGGATGAGCTGGTTTTCGAGGCGGGCTTTGGGGCGCAGGATTTTGCAAGCACGCTTAGCGTGCCGTTTTACGCGGTCTTGCAGATCGTCGTAGACGGCAAGCCTATCGCGGTAAATTTTTCTCGTCCCGAATCCGAGTGGCTTAAGCGCGAAAAATCGCGTAAAATTTTCTCAAAATGAGCGATATTTTAGAAGGTCTTAATCCCGCTCAGCGCGAGGCTGCGAGCCACGTGGACGGAGCGATGTTAATCTTAGCGGGTGCGGGCAGCGGCAAAACCAAAACGATCACCGCACGCCTTGCCTATCTGCTCGCAAACGGCGTGCCTGCGGAAAATACTCTCACGCTTACGTTTACGAACAAAGCCGCCGCCGAGATGCGCTCGCGAGCGCTTAATCTGATAAGCGGGCTAAATTTAAGCAGCGTGCCGCTTCTGTGCACCTTTCATAAATTTGGACTTTTGTTTTTGAAATTTCATATTAGCGAGCTTGGGCGCAGCGCAAACTTCCAAGTGATCGATACCGACGATAAGAAAAAGATCATCAAGGGCTTTGAGATAAATTTGCCCACGTCGCTATTGGCGGCTAAAATTTCAACCTACAAAAATTCCTTGATCGATCCCAAAGATATCGACGAGCTTTTGAAGGGCGAAGATGACGAGCTAAGCAGGATGTATAGCGGATTTTACGCGCATTGCGCTAGAGCATACAAGCGCTACGAGGAGTATTTGGCGGCGAATAATCTTGTGGATTTCGATGATCTGCTGATATTGCCTTATAAAATTTTAAGCGCCAATGAGCGGCTATGCGATGAAATTTCGCGCCGTTACGCCTACATCACGGTCGATGAGTATCAGGACACCAACGACATTCAATTCAAACTGCTGCAAAAGCTCTGTGCCGCGCACGAAAACCTCGTAGTAGTGGGCGATGACGATCAGAGTATCTACGGCTGGCGCGGCGCGCGGATAGAAAATATTCTAAATTTTAAAGATCAGTTCTCAAACGTAAAATTTATCAAACTCGAGCAGAACTATCGCTCTACAGATGAAATTTTAAATGCCGCCAACGAGCTCATCTCGCATAACAAAAACCGCCTCGGCAAGAGCCTTACTAGCATGAACGGCGGGGGCGAAAAGATCGAAATTTTGCGCTCGGACGAGGAGAGTATCGAGGCGGCAAAGATCGCAGAAGCTATCAAAAAGCTGCTTTCAAGCGGCGTAGCGCCCTCTCAAATCGCCGTGCTTTACCGCGTAAACGCTCTTTCGCGCGCGCTGGAAGAGGGGCTGAATCGAGCCAAAATCCCGTACAAAATGGTAGGCGGCGTGAAATTTTACGAGCGAGCCGAGATCAAGGATGCGATCGCCTATCTGCGCTTGGTAAACGACGAACACGACGACTTTTCGATGAGGCGGATCATAAACGTGCCCAAGCGCGGCATCGGCAAGGTCTCGCTGGCAAAGCTCGAGGAGCTTTCGCGCCTGCGACTCATCAGTCTATTTGATGCGTTTAGCGAGCCTGATGCGGGGCTTAGCGCCAAGGCGGCGCAGGCTCTAGCGGAGCTTAAAAGCGGCATCGCTTCTATCTCCGCGCTAGCCGATACTATCAAAAAAATAGACGCGCTGGAGCCCGCTTTCGGGCTAAAGGCTTACTATGCCTCGCTTCCGGACGGCGCCGATCGCGTAGCGAACATCGACGAGTTTTTGGCGATGCTGAAGGACGAGGCGAGCAATAAGCCCGATTTTGATCTGGCGGAATTTTTAAACGAGCTGAGCCTTCTTAGCGATCAAGACGCTATCATGGGCGATGCGATAAATATAATGAGCGTGCACGCCAGCAAAGGGCTTGAGTTTTCGCATCTTTTCGTAATCGGACTGGAGGAGGGGTTTTTCCCGCTTTTGGGCGACAGCAATGACATCGAGGAGGAGCGCAGGCTCGCATATGTAGCGATAACGCGCGCCAAGCGCACGCTTACGCTTAGCTTTGCCGCTAGCCGTTTTTATCGCGGCAAGCGCGAGAGGCTGGACGCTAGCAGGTTTATAGCCGAGGCGGGTTTGGTGGCTAAAGAGCCGCCGCGCGAGCAAAGTAGCGGCTTTAGCAAGGGCGAGCTGATCAAGCACAAACTCTTTGGTATCGGACAGATCACGGCGGTAAACGGCGATCGACTCACTATAAATTTCGGCGGAATTTCGCGCGTAATAATGTCAAATTTCGTAGAAAAGATCGGCGCTTATGAATAGATTGTTTTTGGCGGACAAGCCCGCGGGCATCGGCAGTAATAAATTTTTAAGCGCTCTTAAGCGCAAATACGGCGTGAAAAAGGCGGGCTTTAGCGGCACGCTCGATCCTTTCGCGAGTGGCGCGCTGATCGTGGCGTTTGGGCAATACGCGCGCTTTTTTAGATTTTTGAAAAAGGAGCCAAAAGTTTACACTGCGACGTTGTGGCTGGGCGCGCAAAGCCCAAGCGGCGATAACGAAAACATAGGGCGCGTGGAGCAAATTCCGCCGCTTTCGCGCGAAATTTTAGACGCTGCGATGACGCAAATGCGCGGCGAGATAAAATTTATCCCGCCCGCTTTCAGCGCCAAGAAAATTAGCGGCGTGCGCGCATATAAGCTCGCTCGCGCG
Source organism: uncultured Campylobacter sp. (assembly GCA_963525765.1). Lineage (GTDB taxonomy): Bacteria > Campylobacterota > Campylobacteria > Campylobacterales > Campylobacteraceae > Campylobacter_B. The sequence continues at coordinate 18,312 of CAURMQ010000005.1, forward strand.
GGCGAAGAGGTGAGCTTGAAAGAGAGCTCGATGCGGGTTTTTGATGCTGAAATTTTAAGTTATGCTCATCCCTTCGTAAGCTTTCGCGTAGCACTCAGCGAGGGCGGCTACGTGCGCTCTTTCGCGCAAATTTTAGCAGAAAAGCTAGGCGTTTGCGGTACGCTAAGCGCGCTTAGACGAGAAAGCGAGGGGGCTTTTGATTTGAAAGATCCGCGCTTTGCGGACGAGGCGGCGCTAAATCCGCTCGAGTTTTTGGATCTTAAGCCGAACTTTTACGACGGCGATGCGCGCGACGTGATCTTGGGCAAGAAGCTCGCCGCAAAGGATCTGGCGAGCCACGCAGACGGCCGCTACCTGCTTATCTGCGGCGATTTTTACTCGATCATCGAGATCGACGCGGGCGAGGTGCGCTATCTTTGGAATGATGTCCCGATCGCAGGCGGCGCGTTTTAATCAGCGCCTCTAACTTGCGGCGGAATTTTGATCGGGCGGTTCGAGCTGAAATTTGAGCAGTTATAAATACGGCGCGTTTTAAATTTGCTAGCATAGCGCTCCGCCATGTGCGGCTAAATTTTATCGCGAGCGGCGGCGGGGATTGCGTTCTTTCGTTGCGCACGGATCGTAAATCGGCCTTAAGCGGTATAAATTTCAACGCACGGCGGACGGCAGCCGCTCGCAAAAAGGAATAAAATTTCGAAACCCAAATTTAAATGCGGCGGAGCGGCGTTTAAATTTACTTGTGCCGCGTGATGGTGAAGCGCCGCGAGATTAAAATTTGACGATTTAAAAAGCGCGCAGGTTGGGGCTTATTGCGGCGCAGCAAGCAGCTTTTGTCGAATGAAATTTTAATACGTAGTCTGCACCGACGGGTTTGATTTCACAACGGGTGGCGTACCGCCAAGTTAAATTTACGACTTAGCGCGGTGCGGCTAGAATTTTGCCGGTTTGGAATTTTAATCGCTAAGATAGATTTGCGCCGCGGATTGAAATTCCGCCGCGTGTGTTGCGGATTTAAAATTTCGCGCTTTATAAAATTTACGTATCGGGCGCCGCGATCGTGGGTCAAATTCCACGGCGCGCACTTCACGGCACGCGGTTTTAAATTTTGATCGCACTGGACGGGGCATGCCGCAGGCTGAAATTTAACTCGCGCGCGGATTGAAATTTTTAATCGCGCTAGATGGGCTTGCCGCGGGCTAAATTTAACGCAAGCGTGCCAAGGCGCAGAAGGAGTAAAATTTGAAGGCCTATGCAAAGATCAATGTTTTTTTAAAAGTCGTCGGCACGCGCGGCGGTTACCACGAGATCGCCTCGCGCTTCGTGCTGCGCAGGGAGCTTTTTGATGAGATAAGCTTCGAGCGCGCGAGCGGCTTTGCGCTTGAATGTGGCGCCGCGCATATCGCGGATAACATAATTTTAAAAGCCAAGGCGGCGCTTGAACAGGCGGGCTTTGCGCGCGAGCTTGCGGAGTTTTTCGGCTCGCACAAGATCGTGCTTAAAAAGCATATTCCGATCGGCGCGGGTCTTGGGGGCGGCAGTAGCGATGCGGCGGCGTTTTTGCGGCTTGCTAACGAGGAATTAGGCTTAAAAATTCCGCGCGAGCGGCTTACCAAAATCGCGCAAAATATCGGCGCAGACGTCGCGTTTTTTGTTAGCGGGTTTGAGGCCGCAAACGTGCGCGGTATCGGCGAGATCATCGAGCCTTTCAAGGACCGGCTGCCTGCGATCGAAATTTTAACGCCCGCGATCTTTTGCTCCACCGGCGCGGTTTATAATGAGTTTCGCGCAAGCTTTATGCAAAACATAAACGCCGCGCAGGCTCAAGAGATGTTGCGTTTAAGCAGCGAGCAGCTGCTGACGCGATACGGTAATTTCGAGTTGAACGATCTTTTCGCGCCGTGCATAAAGCTATATCCGCAGATGAGCAAGTATCGCGATATGTTTCTAAGCGGCAGCGGCAGCAGCGTGTTTTTCTTAAAATAAGAATTCCAAGGCGCGCGGTTAAAATTTAAAAGCTAAATTTAAAGATAAAATTTAAAATTCGCTCGCCCGCTTTTAAATTTAAGCAAAAACGGGCTAAGCTTAGGACTAAATTTAGAAGGAAAAAGATGAAAGAACTGAGTAAAAATCGCAAGGCATTTCACGATTTTACGATACTTGAAAGCTTTGAAGCGGGCATCGTGCTAAAGGGCAGCGAGGTCAAAGCTCTGCGCGCGGGCAGGGGCAATCTCAAAGATAGCTTCTGTCGCGTGATCCGCGGCGAGCTGTTTTTACTAAACGCGCATATCAGCTATCTTGAAAGTACCAACGCGCATTTTCGTCCAGACGAAGGGGCTGCGCGAAAGCTTTTAATGCACCGAAAGCAGATCGACAAGCTTTTAGGCGCGGTTAGCAAAGAGGGTCTTACCATCGTAGTTTTGTCGCTGTATCTGAATGATAAAAACCGCGTAAAGGCGCGTATCGCTTTGGCTAGTGGCAAAAATCTGCACGACAAGCGCGAATCGCTAAAGCGCAAGGAAGCCGACCGCGAAGCGCAAAGTGCGATGAAGCGATACGACAAGCATTCATTTTAAATTCACAAAACTTTGGTTAAAATGCGGGCTTAAATTTAAACCCGAAGGAAATGCAATGAAAAAATTTTTACTATCATGTTTAGCGATTTTTGTCTTAAATGGCTGCGGAGATGATTCGCAGAAAAAGACGGGCTCTGCGGGCGAGAATCCTGCCGCGAGCGAGAATCAGATGGCAAAAAATTCCGCTCAAGATAAAAATGGCGAGCGTATTGGTGGAGAGAGCGGCGAGGAGGTAGCTTTTACGCCGTTTAAAACGGGCGAGCGCCTTACGCTTAAAAGCGTCGTAGGCGGCGAGGTAACGATTGAGCGGACAGAAAAGGGCTTTAAGCTCGCGGACAGCGATAAAATTTTAATGTTTGATATTTTTGGTACATACTGCCAGCCGTGCCGCATCGAAGCGCCGCATCTGATGGACTTTCAGTTAAAAAATTCCGCGGATTTTCTAATGGTCGGCTTGATTTATTTTGAGGACATTACAGACGCGCAAGTGATCGAAAATTTTACGAAAAAGTTTAATGCGTATTATTTCATCTCCAATTCAAAACAAAACGAGCGCATAGTGGGTCAAATTTTAAGCGACATCGGTTATCGCCACGCGCTTTCGATCCCTTTTAAGGTGGTGCTTAAAGATGGAAAATATCAAAGACTTACCGACATTAACGAGGGCGATGAGCGGGGCAAGCCGTATTACTTAGGCATGGTCGATACCGATGTGATAAAAAGCGATATCGCCAGGATAAAAAATGGCAACTAAAACCGGTGTGCAGATTCACACTCGCGCCAAAACAAAATCTTTTGTGCCTCGTCCGTATAAAGTAATTTTGCTAAACGACGACGTGACGACGATGGATTTCGTGGTTTATATTTTGATGGAGATTTTCGCCAAAAACTTTAACGACGCCGTAGATTTAATGATGAAAGTTCATAAGCAGGGTCGCGCGGTTTGCGGCGCGTATCCTAAAGAGATAGCCGAGTGCAAGCAACAAGCGGTTTTACAAGCGGCAAAGGCCGCAGGATTCCCTCTTAGATGTGAGATCGAAGAGGATTAAATTTAAAGGAAAGCAATGATAGGATTTTTTTTAAACAAACATTTTGAACAAGCAATCAGCGTCGCAAACGACGGCGAGGACGAATACATCACCACTTCGCACGTAGTTTATGCGATTTTTAAATACAATAAGCCCTTTCACGGGCTCATCGCCAAAGAAATTCCGGATATTAACTACCTAAATATCTTGGATAATCTGGGCGGGCTTTTGGATATGATGCCTAAATCAAGCGGCAAGGCTCCGGCGCAGACGATAGAATTTAAGCAGTTCTATACTGAATTAAATAACGCTAAAGAGCCTAAAAACGAGCTTGATTTTATGCTTAAAATTCTAAATGATAAGGAAAACGACTGCACTAAAATTTTAAATCACTACGGTATCAATGCCGCGATTTTTGAGCTCATTGTGCGAAAGTACAAATCCGCTTTCGATCACCGCGACGAGGTCGTTTCTCGCGACGAAGCCGCAGCGATTAAGCTAAACTCATACGATATTGACGATATCACGCATGCGATGAATTACGACGAAAGCCGCAGGCAGTGGCAGAATACGGAATTTGAACCTGCGTTTGAGGGTGAAAAGGACGCCATAAACGAGCGCGATATTAAAAAGGATTCGCCTAGCTCACTTTATACAGCAAACCTCAATAAAATCGCGCTTGAGGGCAAGATCGATCCGCTCATAGGGCGCGAAAAAGAGATCGAAAAGACGCTGCAAACCCTCTGTCGCCGCAAGAAAAACAATCCTATCTTAGTGGGCGAAGCAGGAGTTGGTAAAACCGCGATCATCGAGGGTATCGCACTAAAAATCGTCCGCGGCGAAGTGCCAGAAAAGCTAAAAAACAAGGTGATTTACGCCCTTGATGCTGGCGCGCTAATCGCAGGCACTACGCTGCGCGGGGAGTTTGAAGAGAGACTGAAGGATCTCATAGACGAGTTTAGCGCCAATCAAAACGCGATTTTATTTATCGATGAAATTCACACGATCGTTGGCGCAGGTACGGGCAATCGCAACGAACTTGATATGTCAAACATCCTAAAACCTTCGCTTGCAAGCGGCGAGCTATCGGTCATCGGCGCTACTACATACGGCGAATACCGCTCGTTTTCGCAGGATAAAGCGCTTAGCCGCAGGTTTTGTAAGATCGATGTGAGCGAGCCTAGTATTGACGATAGCGTCGAAATTTTAAAAGGCGTAGCCAAAAAATATGAGGAATTTCACGGCGTGAAATTTAGCGACGAAATTTTGCGTGATAGCGTAACGCTTGCTAAAAAATATCAAAACGATAAATTCCTTCCCGATAGCGCCATTGATCTCATCGACGAGGTGGGCGCTAGCTTTGCGTTTAAGCCGCACGAAGCTCCGTTTGAAATCAGTAAGGACGATTTAGTAAATACGCTTTCGATTAGCGCGAATATTGCAAATTTAAGCAGTAGCGTCGATAATAAACAGGTACTAAAAAATCTGGAAGCTAATATCAAGCGTGAAATTTTCGGTCAAGATGAAGCGGTTAGCAGCCTTTGCAAGGCACTTTTGCGCTCTTATGCCGGGCTTGGAGGCGCAAGCTCTCCGATCGGGGTATTTTTGTTCGCAGGTAGTAGCGGTGTGGGCAAAAGTGAGCTAGCTAAGGTCTTAGCCGCGCAGCTTGGAGTGCATTTTGAGCGCTATGATATGAGCGAATATATGGAAGCTCACAGCGTCTCAAGGCTCATCGGCGCGCCTCCTGGATACGTGGGCTTTGAAAATGGCGGAATTTTAACGAATAACATCAAAAAGCACCCATATAGCGTCATTTTATTTGATGAGGTAGAAAAAGCTCATCCTAGCATGACGAATATTTTTTTAGGAATTTTCGATAACGCAAGTCTTACCGATAACAACGGCGTTACGACCGATTTTAAAAATACGATCATAATAATGACGTCGAATTTAGGCACGAAAGAAGCGCCGCAGGTTGGATTTACGAAGGACGAGAGCTATAAAGTGGATAGTGCCATAAAAAGCTTTTTTGCGCCGGAATTTCGCAATCGTATCGATAAAATCATAAATTTCAACCGCTTAAGCGGCGAAATTTTAGAAAAGATCGTGGATAAAACTATCGGTGAGCTGGAGTCGCAGCTAAAAAACGTAAAGATTAGTCTAAACAAGGAAGCAAAAGATTTGATTATCTCGCGCGGCTATTCGGACGAGTTTGGAGCGCGAAATTTAAAGCGCGAGATCAGCTCTCAGATCAGCGATCATATAAGCGGCGAGCTGCTTTTTGGCGCGCTGCAAGAGGGCGGCTTAGTTAGCGTGAGCGTAAAAGATGGCGAGCTAAGCTTTAGCTTTGCTTCTACGCCTTTGCCGCAGATAGAAAAAAAGCAACCCGCACTAGCTCAAAGCAGTGTCGTTAAATAATGGCTCGGTTTTACGATTTTCCAGATCCCATGGATGCGCCCGCTTTTGCGCCACTTGCAAGCGGCGGCGATCTGAGCGAGGATTGCTTGCTTAGCGCTTATAGCGCAGGGATATTTCCGTGGTTTAGCGAGGATGAGCCGATTTTATGGTGGTCGCCCAATCCGCGCGCAGTGCTTGATCCGCGTGAAGTACGTGTGCAAAAGTCCATTAAGCCTTATCTTAAGCGATATGAAGTGAAATTTGACGCGAATTTTAAGGGCTTCATCGAGCGCTGCAAAGACGTACGAAAAAAAGAGAGCGACGGCACGTGGATCAGCGAGCAGATCGTGCAGGCTTACTCGCGTTTGGCAGCAGACGGCTACGCTCACAGCGTCGAGGCATACGAAGATGGCGAGCTCGTAGGTGGGCTATACGGGCTAATTTTTGGGCGGGTGTTTTGCGGCGAGAGTATGCTGAGCCTAAAGAGCAACGCTTCGAAAGTCGCGCTGATTAGGCTTTGTGAGGTGCTTGCAAATTTCGGCTTTCTAATCGACTGTCAGATTATGAACGAGCATCTGAAATTTATGGGTGCTAAAGAGATGCCGCGAGCGGAATTCCTCGCTCTATTTGCTGAGCTTAGTGTGC
>CAURMQ010000006.1:0-23495 GCA_963525765.1 uncultured Campylobacter sp.
TCATCTGCTCGACGCTTCTTGGATAGCCGTCGATGATGATGAAGTCTTTAGGCGAGCTTTTAATCGCGCTAACGATAGCATTTACGACGATATCAAGCGGCACGAGATTGCCTTTAGAGATGAAGCCATCTATCTGTTTGCCCAGAGCGCTGCCGCTTGCTACCTCGGCGCGTAGCAGATCGCCCGTGGAGTAGTGCTCGATGCTTTGATTCATCTGAGCAATCATGCTCGCATCGGTCGTTTTGCCGCTTCCCGGAGCGCCGATGATTAGAAAAAGGCTTTTCATTTTTGCTCCTTCTTATGAAGCCTAATACCTAGCTCGCGAAGCTGCTCGTCTGTAACGACGCTAGGGGCTTTGGTGAGCGGACACTGCGCGCGCTGCGTTTTAGGAAACGCGATAACCTCGCGGATACTGCTTGAGCCGGTAACCAGCATCATCAGCCTATCAAAGCCGATCGCGATACCTCCGTGCGGAGGCGCGCCGAAGCTTAGCGCATCGAGCAGGAAGCCGAATTTCTCCCTCTGCTCCGCAGGCTCGATCTTAAGCAGCCTAAAGACCTTTTCTTGAATGTCCGCTTTGTGGATCCTGATACTGCCGCCGCCAAGCTCGATGCCGTTTAACACGACGTCGTAGGCGATCGACGTGATATCCTCCAAATCGGGCTCATCGGGATTGTTCGGCATAGTGAAAGGATGGTGCATCGCAGAGTAGCTACCGTCGTCGTTTTGCTCAAACATAGGGAAATTTACGACCCACAAAAACTCAAGCCTGTTCGGATCGATCAGACCGAGCTCGTTTGCGAGGAAAATTCTAAATCTACCCATATAATCAAGCACGATTTTCTTTTTGCCCGCGCCGAAAAATACGACGTCGCCGACTTTAAGCTCGCAGCGCTTGATGAGTTCGTCCAGCTCGCTTTTTTCAAAGAATTTTACCAGCGGTCCCTTTAGCCCGTCCTCTTTTACTTGGATAAACGCGAGGCCTTGCGCGCCGAATTTTTTCACGTATTCCTCAAAGCCTTGCATCTGGCGCTTGCTAAATTTCAGATCGCCGCCCTCGACTTTGAGCGCTTTTACGCGGTTAGCTTTGCGGTCTTTGGCTAAATTTGAAAAAATTTCGTTGCTCGATTTTTCAAAAATATCGGCTACGTCGATGAAAGGCATATCGTAGCGCAGATCGGGTTTGTCGCTGCCGTAAAGCTCCATCGCGTCTTTGTACTCCATATGTCTAAAAGGGGTGACGATCTCGCGGCCGCAGGATTTGAAAATGTCCTTTAAAACCTCCTCGGCTACGCGCATTACGTCGTACTGGGTATTGAAGCTCATCTCGATATCGATCTGCGTAAATTCTGGCTGGCGGTCGGCGCGCAGGTCCTCATCGCGGAAGCAACGCGCGATCTGGAAGTATTTATCAAAGCCCGAGCACATCAAAAGCTGCTTGAAAAGCTGCGGACTTTGCGGAAGCGCGTAGAAGCTGCCCGGATAGACGCGGCTAGGCACCAGATAATCCCTAGCTCCCTCAGGCGTCGCGCGCGTTAAGATCGGCGTTTCGACCTCCACAAAGCCCAGCCTATCAAGAGCATTTCGCGCGGCGATCGCGGCCTTGGAACGCATCTTAAATTTATCGAAGCTTCCCTCAGCGCGCAGATCCAAAAAGCGGTATTTCAGCTTCGTTTCTTCATTGACGCTTTTATCGCCGATTACGAAAGGAAGCGGCTTGCTTGGATTTTCGATCTCTAAGCTTTCTACTACGACTTCGATGTCGCCGGTTTTTAAATTTGGATTTTCCAGCCCCTCGCCGCGAGCTCGGATCTTGCCGACGGCTTTTAGGACGAATTCGTTTCGCACGGTATTTGCTACCTCGTATGCCGAGTGGCTATCTTTGGGATCACAGACTAGCTGTAACAGCCCGCTTCGGTCGCGCAAATCTATAAAAATCACGCCGCCGTGGTCGCGGTAAGAATTTACCCAGCCGCACACGGTTACACTTTTGCCGATATCGTTTTTACTCAAATCGGCGCAATAATGACTTCGCAAATTTACTCCTTTAAAATTATTTGTAAAACACAAGTATAGTTAAATTTTGCTTTTACAAAGCTAATTTTTTATAAAATAAAACTATGGAAAACAAAATTCATAAAAACCTTAAATTCGCGGGGCTAATAGCCAAAAAATCAGAAGAGATTCGCCCCGTCGTGGAGCAAATTTGCGAAATTTTAAAAGCGCAAGGTATTGAGCTTTTGCTTGAAGAGGACGGAGCGGAATTTTTCGGCCTTAAGCCGCATACGCTCGCAGAAATTTTAAAAAAGACTAATTTTTTAATCAGTCTCGGCGGCGACGGCACGCTTATCGGGCTTGCGAGGCTACTAAGCGATAAAAACGCCTTTATTTTGGGTATTAACGCGGGCACTTTGGGCTTTTTAACGGACGTGCAGCCGAGCGAATTCGCAAAATTTTTAAAGGAATTTTTGCGCGGCGAATACGAGATCGAGCACCCGTTTTTACTCGAAGTGATACTGGAAAACGGCAGCGGCAAGATCGTCCGCAAGACCGCATTTAACGACGTCGTAATCACTCGCAGCCACATCTCCTCGATGGCGAAGATCGACGCCTTTTTAAATAGAAAATATTTCAACACCTACTACGGCGACGGCGTGATCGTAAGCTCCGCCGTGGGCTCGACCGCGTATAATATGAGCGCGAACGGTTCGATCGTATATCCGCTGTGCGACGTGTTTTGCGTCACGCCGATCTGCTCGCATAGCTTGACGCAGCGGCCTTTGATCCTTCCTAAAGAATATCTCGTAAGCTTCAAAAACGCCGGAAGCTCCGAAGTTAGCGTCGTCATCGATGGACAAGACGTTTTTGATATGGCGGAGCTTAGCAGCGTGAGCGTTAAAATTTCACACGCAAAGGCAAATTTAATAAAACGCAGAAGCTACGATTATTTCGACGTTTTAAAAGCCAAACTCAGATGGGGGCACGGCGGATGCTAGAAAGAATTTATATTAAAAATAATCTAGGTTTTTGCGAGAGCGAGCTTAGTTTTGGTCCGGGACTTAGCGTATTTACAGGTATCAGCGGCGCGGGTAAATCGGTATTAATAGGCGCTATTTTAGCGGTGTTCGGGCTTAAAGAATGCGAGGCAGAGCTCATAGAAGCGGACGTAGAGCATAAATTTGATATGGAAAATTTCGGCTTGATAAACGATACGCCAAATATTTTTCGCGTCCTAAAAGAGCGTAGCTTGCGATACTTTATAAATTCTCAATCGGTCTCGAAAAAAAATCTAAGCACGATTGCCGGCGAATACGTGAAATTTTTAGGCGCGAAAAACGCCGGCGAAATGAGTAGCGACAGCTTGCTAAAATTACTTGATTTTATCGCCGCGAAAAAAGATGCGGCGCACGCGCAAAGCCTATTGGAGCTTCAAAGCGCTTTTGTGGAATTTAGCCGAACAAAAAAGCAGCTGGATGAAATTTTAGATCAAGAGCGCAAGATCGAGGAGTTAAAGGAATTTGCTCGCTTCGAGATTGAAAAAATCGAGCACGTATCGCCTAAGATCGGCGAATATGAGGAGCTTTTGCAGATCAAAAAAAAGCTTAGTAAAAAAGATAAGATTGAGGAACTTTGGACTAGGGCGCAGGGTGTTTTTGAGCTGGAGCGCAGCGTCATCGAAGCGCTAAGTCTTAGCGGGCTGGATAGCGCGTTTTTTGAGGATGCGATGAACGAACTGCGGCTAAAGCAAGAAAGCTTGAATTTAGACGAGCTAGAAAACATCGACATAGAGAAAATTTTAGATCGCATCGAAGCTCTTAGCGCACTAAATAGGCGCTACGGAAGCGTAGAAGAGGCGCTAGCTACACTTGAAGCGCGTAAGAAAGAGCTTGAGCATTACGAGCAGTTAAGCTTTGAAAAAACCAAGTTGCAAGCGGAATTTAAACGCCTTAGCGAAAGTACCGCTATCCTTGCCGAAAAAATTAGCGAGGCTCGCAAGGGCGCTAAAAAACGGCTCGAGGATCTGATAAATTCCTATCTAAAGCAGCTTTATATGGACGGAGTGGAGCTTAGTTTTAAGCCCGCGGTTCTTAGTGAGCGCGGCACAGACGAAATTTGCGTTAGCTTGTGCAAGACGGAATTTAAAAATTTAAGCTCAGGCGAAACGAACCGCTTACGCCTTGCTTTTATTGCCGCGAGCTTGGAGCTTACAAATAACGGCGAGGGAATTTTGATCTTAGACGAGATTGATTCAAATTTAAGCGGAAAAGAGGCGATGAGTATCGCAAACGTGCTGGTAAAAATTTCAAAATTTTATCAAATTTTTGCGATCTCGCATCAGCCGCAGCTTAGCTCAAAGGCTGCGTCACACTTTTTAGTAAGTAAAACGAACGGCAAATCTAGCGTGAGATTATTAAGCGAAAATGAGAAAATAACAGAGCTAGCTCGTATGATAAGTGGCGAGACGATTACTGCAGAAGCCCTGGAATTCGCTAAAAAACTAAGGCAAAGCTGAAGGAATTTTAAGCTTAAGTTTAAATCTGAAATTTTTTGCTACAATACCGCGTTTAATTTAAATTTAAGTGTGATTTTGCAAAACGACGTAAAATCCGCTTCGAAAAATTTTATCAAGTGAGTTTTATGATTATAGATACACATTGCCATTTAGACGATGCTAGTTTCGACGCCGATTTGGACGCGGTGATTGAGCGCGCCACGATTGCAGGCGTGCGCAGCATCATCATTCCCGGTGCCGATGTAGCAGACCTAGATAAGGCATGTAAAATTTCGCACGCGCGGAATAATGTGTATTTTGCCGTAGGGGTGCATCCATACGAGATAGATTCTTTCGATATGGAGGTGCTGAAGCGGTATGCTGACGATCCCAAATGCGTGGGCGTCGGCGAATGCGGGCTTGATTATTTCAGACTTAAGCATCAAGAGAGCAAGGAAACCAAAGCCTTAGAAATCTCCCGCCAAAAAGACGCCTTCATCTCACAAATCGATCTAGCAACACAACTTCAAAAACCACTTATAGTCCATATCCGAGAAGCAAACGAAGATAGCTTTGGAATTCTAAAAGATCGCGCCGGCGATTTATGCGGCGGTGTTTTACACTGCTTCAATGCCAGCAAGCTTTTGCTAGGTCTTAGCGAATACGGATTTTACTTCGGTATCGGCGGAGTTTTGACATTCAAAAATGCAAAAAACTTAGCTGAGATCTTACCGCAAATTCCGCAAGAGCGCCTCTTAATCGAGACGGATGCACCGTATCTGACCCCGCATCCGCATCGCGGTGAGCGCAACGAGCCTGCATTTACGAGACTCGTGGTAGAAAAAGTCGCGGAAATTTTAAGCCTAAGCGTAGAAGAGGTTGAAGCAATAACGACTCAAAACGCCTGTAGGCTTTTTGGCGATAAAATCAAAGGAGAGATATGAAAGCCATAAAATTTATACTGCTAGCCCTGCTTTTAGTGGGCGAAGCGTTTGCGAGCCAGCCCGGTCTGATGCGCGCAAATCACGACTATATTTTAAATCAATTCGGCATCGAAAATAACGAATCGAGCAAAAACGTAGTCGCGGGCATATTCCGTGCGATCAATGCAAGCGATCGCAAGCAGTTTAAGCATATCGTGACTTCGCAGTCGCACAATGCCTACTTGGTCAAATCCGAGGTCGATAACATTGAAGCTCCGGAATTCTTATTGTATTTGGCAATGGTAGAATCTCATCTTAAAAACACCGTAACTTCGGGCGCTAGTGCAGGTGGTATGTGGCAGCTGATGCCGGCAACTGCGAAAAATTTCGGTCTTAGAGTAGATAGCGCCGTAGATGAGCGTCGCGATCCCGCAGCCTCTACGGATGCTGCGTTTTCGTATATTTTGCATCTGAAGCAAAATTTTGGCAAGTGGTATTTAGCGCTAATGGCGTATAATTGTGGCGATCAAAAGCTTAAAAATGCGATTGCAGCTACTGGCAGCGATGATCTGGATCGCTTGCTAAAAAGTCCCGCACTTCCTAATGAGACTAAGAATTTTATCAAGCGCATTATTAAATACGCTTACATTGCTCAAAATGAAAATATGCGTAAAATTCTGCTTTTTGAAAGCGAGCCATGGGGGCTAAAGCGTATCGCAGTAGCTCCAGGCACAAAACTAAGCGCAGTTGCAAAACAGATCGGAATTTCGCCATCGCAGATGCAGGATTACAACGCGCATATTAAAAACGGAATTTCGCCGCTTAACGGCAAGTACTTCTTTTATATACCACAAAGCAAATATGCAGAATTTGTCGTAAATCAAGGCGCGTTTCAAGCGTATGAACCACGTCTGAAACAGCGCAAACCAGGACGAGTGTTAGCAGGTTTGGCGAACGAGCTTAGCCTCAAAGACAAAAACGAAATAGCGCTAAATAATATAAAATTCAACAAATAAGATCGGATCGCAGGTGTCGTACCAGAAAATCGCTCTTTTTAGTGCGCTTTTTGCGCTGATTCTTGCCGGTTGTTCGTTTCGCTCCGCACCGTCGTCTATATCGTCTGCGGGCGGTGCGGGCAAGATTGGCAAAAACTCTCCCGCCACCATGCGCCCTTATAAAATCAACGGCAAAACCTACTATCCAGAGCAGGTAAGCGTCGGTGACACTCAAATCGGCATCGCCAGCTGGTATGGGCCGAATTTCCACGGCAAATACACCTCAAACGGCGAAATTTACGATATGAACGGCATGACTGCCGCGCACAAAACCTATCCAATGAATACTATGGTAAAGGTCACGAATCGCGACACCGGCGCTATTGCAACCGTGCGCATCAACGATCGCGGTCCATTCGTGGATGGTCGCATCATCGATCTTAGCAAAACAGCTGCTAATTTAGTAGGCGTATTTGCCAAAGGTACGGCGCCGGTAAAACTCGAAGTAGTGGGCTTTTATGGACATACTATCGCCAAAGGCTCGCCGAAAGCGACCATTGTCGGCGGAAATTTTATGGTGCAAATCGGTGCGTTTAGAAACAGAAGCGGCGCACAAATTTATCAGCGCGATTACCACGGCACGGCGGGATATCCTGCGATCATCAAAGAATTTAGCATAGATGGCGCGCCGATTTATCGCGTCTTTTTAAGTGGATTTAAGAGTGAGGATGAGGCGAGAGATTTCGCGCATAATGGCAAGTTTACTGGAGCTTTCATCGTAAGGGAGTAGCAGTTTTCTTTGACGGCTTTTCCTTCGTTTTTTGCTTGATAAGGGCTTTGTTAAATTTATTTGTGAGCTACTTGCAGTAAAATTTCTCGTCATCTAATAGTTATCTGCTTTAGCTGCGGCGAAGTGCGAACTACTTGCAAGCTATTCGTAGCAAAAAGTGCGCCTGCCCGCTTGAGTTTTGCTTTTTAATAGGACGCCGCAGCTGATAAAATTTTATATTGCTAGGGGATAAAGCATGCAAAAATATCCGGAAGTTTATAGTTTAGAAAAGAGTTTGGCTATACTTGAAAAATATAAAGACGAGCTGAGCGCAGAACAATACGAGCAAAACAGATCTATCATCTGTAACCACGCGATAGAGGGTATGTTTGCAAATGAGCAAGATATAATCGATCTTATCAAGGTCGATAAGGGAGAAAAAACGCCCGATGAGATAATAAACGAATATCAAAAAGAGTGGGGCGTTTTATAGCGTAGTAGAAAATATTAAATTTAGATGGTGAAATATCAGAGGTATTTTGGTGCAGCTCATAGGTTCTTTAAATTTTAATCGTGCAGAAAAGTTACAACTTCATGCTCTTTTGGTAAATTCTCTCTACCTCTAATACCGCGATTACCATATTCCGTTAGAGCTTCTTTTAAAATTTTATAAAGCTCATCTAACGAAATTCCATCAAGACTAGAATTGATGCCTTCCAGCTTATATTTTATAAAAAAGGGGTTATCGACTAGCATTTTACTTGTGGTTTCGTCATAAATTCGCCTTATATCAAGCTCGATATTTTTATCTTTATAATGAAGCAACCAAATATCTTCACCCGTGTAGCCATCTCGCGGATCCGGCATAGATGCCAAACATACATGAATAAGCCAAGCATCTCTTTGCCTATCGATAACCCAATTCATCCAATCGGTATCATTATCCTGGATTGGGTATGTGTAATTGTGTTTCATCAGTAGCTCGTTCATATTGCTTAAAATATCATATTGCTTCAAGTCCTCTTTCGAAATATATTCTGCTACAAACGCCATCTAGCCCTCCTTGAGAAATTCTATAATTTAAATTTAATCACTCGTATACAGACCGAACAAAGACGAGAGCTCAAATTTAACGTCTTTGTCGCTCAACAATTTATTATTCGGCACTGCAATAATGCCCGATTTAAACCTATACAATATATACTTTTTAAATTTAAATCCATTGAGCGCCAAGAAAATGAAATGGCGCAACATGGTGATTAAAAGTATAATGGGCTTGTCAAATACGCTATTATTTTGTCACTTTTATTTTTGATATCTTTCATCCATAAGCCAGCCCCTTCTTCATTGTATGGTATCAACGCCCAAGTTACCGATACGAGATCGTCTTTTTGTAAAATTTCGGTTTTAAATTTCATATGTTCGTCTATATGGTCGAATGAAATTTTATCATCATAAAATTTTGTAAAAAACTTATTGTAAAATTCTTGATAGGCTATTTTTATCTCCCAAAAAATACTAAATAAAATTCCGAAAATCCCTAGCGTTAATGACGCCCTTCTCATCATCTCTTTATGCGGATCCAGTTCCGGCGTCAAATTTAGCAAGACAAAAAACAAGAATATAAGCACGCCCGTTATTTTATTTGATATAGTAAGCCTAAAAAAGTAGTCGTTTTCTATGATTATCGGCTCTTTGTCGCGGTCTTTCATAATATTTTCCTTCTTTAAAATCGCGCATGATTTTACCTTAACAGCGCTTTGCGAGGGATTAAAATTTTAGCCTTGCCGTACCTCATAAATTTTTAAAATTATATTTCTATGCATATGCCGATTATTCAAAGACAAACTTCCCGCTCGTTTTCGATAGAATTTTAAAATTTCGATTTAAATTTCTAGCCCATGCAGAAAACGCGCTTTAATCCAAAAAGCATAGAAAAACGCAGCCTTACACAGAAATTCAAGCGCTTTGGCGCTCGCCACCTCTTTTAAATTTAGCGTCCAAAAATACGCAGAATTTCACGCCGTATAGGTAGAAAATCCAGCTTATGTAGATCCACAGAAAGAAAAATAGCGCGACCGAAAACGAGCCGTAGATGCTAAGATAGGTTTTGTTATAAAAGACGTATTGCGCGAAAACCAGTCTTGAAAGCCACCATAAAATCGATGCTACGAGCGATGAGGCAAGCACCGCTTTTGCGCGGATCTCGCGGTTGATCGCCGTAGCATAAGTAATCGCAAAGATCCCCCAAACGATTAAGTAGGGTAGAATTTTAAGCAAATTTATCCAGCTTGTAAGCTCGGTTTTATTTAGTAGCTCCTGAAGCTCGCCACTGATATAAAACGATGCTCCAAGCCCCACAGGAGCGAGCGTCATCAGCGTCCAGTAGGTGCTTAGGCTCTTAAAAAAGCTTCGCTCGGGCGAATGTGAAATGCGCGCGATAATCGCTTCAAAGTCTCCGAAAAACAGCACCGACGTAACTAACACTGCGCAAAAGCCCGTTACGCCAAGGCTTAGTCCGTTAGCCATAAATTCCTCGATGTAGTGCGCCATGCTCGCTTGATTTGCAGGCAGGAAGTTTGAAAAGATAAAGCCCATAATCTTATCGTAGTAGCCTTTGAAGCTTGGTAGCTGCATAAAGACGCTAAGCGAGACCATCAGCACCGGCAGTAGCGCCAAAATCGTGTGAAAGCTAAGGCTTGATGCATGGTGCATGAGCTCGGTATCGTAGAGGCGGAAGAAATTTTTGAGTCGGTTTTGCGCTTGCTTAAGCGCCGGTATTAGTTTTTTCATACGGGCGATTTTACATTAAAAATTTAGAATTTCATATAAATTTGCGCAATTTTTCTTTTGTATCGCAGTATATTGTCTATGAAATTTTAAACTGCAAAAATGCGACTACAAATATATAAATTTATATCTCGAATTTAGTCTAAATTTAGGAAAATTTTTCTAATATGCTAAAAAATAATATTAAATATATCCATAACGAAGGGAAAATAATGGAACGAAGGAAAACGATGAAATTTAAAATTTCATTAGCGGCATGTATGTGCCTACTATGCGGTAGTTTGGCTGCAGCGCAAAGTGGCGGTAATTCTGCGCCTGAAAAGTCGCAGAATATGGGCGTAATCGAGGTAAATTCCGTCGGCGATAATATCAGCGAGAGCGGTATCGACGAGGGCTTTTTGAGCAAAAACGTGCAGCAAGGCATGCTTGCCGGCAAGCGCGCTTTGGATCTTCCCTATCAGATCAACACGATCAGCAAGGAAATCATAAATCACCAAGGCGTTACCGGCTACGAGGAGGCGGTCAAATACTTCCCGTCCGCGCAGATTCAGATGCGCGGCGGCGCTACGGTCGGACGCCCGCAGACTCGCGGCTTTGAGGGCAGCGTCGTAGGCAACAGCTTCTGGGACGGCTTTTATACGATTTCGACGACGGCGATTCCGATGGCGATGTTTGAGAGCTTTCAGGTTCAAAACGGCGTCGCAGGCTCGCTCTACGGCGCGCAAAACCCGGTCGGGATTTTCAGCTACACGCGCAAGCGCCCGGTAAAAGATCAATACATAATTTGGAGCGATTATATGTCGCGAAGCAACCTGGGGCTTGGTCTTGATCTATCCGATAAATTTGAAAAATTCGGCTACCGCGCGGTGTTTTACGGATCCAACGGCGACAGACAGCCAAAGGGTTCAAATTTACAGCGCCGCTTAGCCAGCGTCACGATGGAATTTTATCCTACGGGCGATCTTACTTTTGAAACCGCGGCTAGCTATTACGAGCACAATACTAAGGGCTTTGCGGGGCAGTTTGCTCTCGGCGTGCGAGACGGTAAGATTGTAGACGGCATGGAGCTTCCAAAGGCGGTAGATTCTTCAAAACGCGGTCTTGGGCAGAGCTTTGGAGGAATGCATCTAAAAACCACTACCGCAAGCGCGAAATTTAAATACTCACCGACGGATAGGCTATATTTCGAGGGCGGCTTTCAGTTTCAGCGTGCCGATCGTGATACTCACGGCGTCGTAAACTACATCTTGCCTAGCACGCATCCGCAATATACGAAGCCGGGCGATTATCAAACTAGACACAGCGGCGGTGCTATAGCAGCATATAGATTTGATCTGCCAAGCGGCTATCTTAAGGCCAATACGCAGTTTAACACGGGCGATATCGAACATGATTTCAGCGTGCAGACCAACGGATATCACTGGACGCAGGATAGATATAAAAACGCAAGCACCAACTACACCTCGCCTACCATAGGCAATATATATGATCCTAAAATTCTAAATTACACCGGCGCCAAGCGCGGAAGCGGGTTATATCATTTCGCAGTCATAGATATGTATAACGTCTCGGTGCTAGACGATATTACGATAAACGATAAATTTGACGTGATGCTAAGCGCATCTAAGGCGTGGATGAGGCAGGAGTCCTACAATACCCGCCAGCAAAGACTTGTCAAAGCCTATAGTGATTCGGGCTATAGCTGGGCGGGCAGCTTGATCTTCCATCCGATAGAGGACGCTAGCATCTACTACACTTATGCAGATAGCTTACAGCAGGGCTCTACCTATGTTTATCCGGCGAGCAGCCCATATGCGGGCGAGGTCGCTTCCACGTCGCCGTATCGCTCCAAGCAGCATGAGATCGGTGCTAAGATCCGCGTAGCCGATATGATCGATTTTAGCGTAGCGTATTTTGATATCCGCAGACCTATCGCGTATCTAAACAGCTCTACCGGAATCTACGGCATAAACGGCGAGCAGCGCAACCGCGGATTTGAGTTTATGAGCGGCGGGCGCATCACAGAAAATTTAAGCGTGCTCGGAGGCTTTACCTACATCGATCCTAAGATGCATAACGTAAGCATCGCGGGCGCTAACCGCAAGGTCGCAAACGGCATCCCTAAAATCAATGCAAATTTAATGCTTGATTACGTGATCCCGGGCACTGATAAGCTTGCGATCAGCATGAATTTCCACTACACCAGCAAGATGTATCTGGATGATCTAAACACCCAGCACACGCCTAGCTTTTTCGTTACCGATCTTGGTATCAGATACACGAGCGAGCATCTTTTGGGCGATAAGACCACTCTGCGCTTCAATGTAAATAACGTATTTAACAAAAAATACTGGGCGGGAATGTATCCTGCGAGTGCCGACGGTGCGGGCGGACTTAACGTAACTAGCGTGCTAGGCTCGGCAAACGGCGTAACGCTTGGCGAGAGCAGAAGCTTTATGCTCTCTGCGGAGGTGAAATTTTAAAATCTAGCGGGTTTAAAATTTCTACTTCGGCGGCGCGAATGGTTATGGCGCCGCTTTTAAATTTATGAAATTTTATCGCTCTAAGCAGCAAGACTAAATTTAACGAGGCTTGGTTTTAATTCATTTTAAAAGTTAAGCCTCGGATTTGGAATTTTAAACCTTGATTTTGAAATTTAAATCTTTAAATTTTTAAGTCACCGCGCCTCAGCTTGCCCGCAAAATTTATCGCTCGGTTTGAAATTTAGCCGTTTTTGGTTATAATCTTTGCAAAACCACGAAACGGAGAGCAATGAAACAAGTTTTAATCATCGCAAGCGGAAAGTTTGCGCGCCATTTTTTATCCAAAGTTTGTAAAATCAAAGATGTCATCAGATCATATCGCGTCATAGCTAAAAATACGGATGCCGTGCCCGCAGAGCTTGAAAACGAGTCAAATTTTTCGGTCGAGATTTTTGATCCTACTAGCATTGAGCGGTTGCGCGTGGTGCTAGTAGGGGAGGAATTTGACCGCTGCATAATGATAATGGAGGATGAATTTGACACTAAAGTAACGCTTGAAAATTTAAAGACGCTCGCTCCGGATTTAGAGCTTTATGTGGCTGATTTTTGGGGACTTTTGCGCGAAAATAAAAATGAAGCTCACGTAAAAATCGTAAATACCCTTGCGCTAAATTCCTCGCGCTTCATCGGCTTTTTACCCGATAGCCCAGTTTTTGCTGATAATATCGGGCTTGGACGCGGAGAGATAATGGAGGTAAAGGTGCCCGTAGGAAGCTCGTTCGCGTATAAAAAAATCAGCACGCTTTCTAATGCCAAATATCAAATTCCCATGATCTACCGCCACAATAATTACATCGTAACGACGCCTAGCTCGCGGATATATCCGAATGATACGATCTTAGTCGTTGGTGAGCCTAGTGCGCTACGAGCGGTGTTTGCTGAAGTAAAAAAGCAAAGCGGGCAATTTCCATCGCCGTTTGGGCTAAATATTTTCGCGCTCATCGATATGAAAAAAATGAGCGACGACAAGATAGCTAGGACGGTTAGAGCGCTTGAGTTTTTGGATTTGCATATTAGAAATCATAAAATTTATCTGCGAATTTTAAATCCTTTGCTAAACGACGCTTTTAGCGAGCTTAAAGCTCTATGTGAGCGAGATAAATTTGAAATTCTCATCGATTACTCGGGCGAATTAAATTTAAAGCGCGACGTGAGCGAAAATAAAGTGGGCTTGGTAGTTTGCTCAAGCGGAGTTTTCGAGGCGAAAAAAGCAGCACTTAAAGCGCTTGAAATTCCGGTGCTAAGCCTTGGAGAGGGCGAGCTAAAAGATGTGCGTAAAAGCGTCGTGCTAAGTGCCGGCGAGCGGCTTCGCGAGGAATCAAGTATCGTCTTTGACATCAGCTCGCAGCTAGGGCTAGACGTGTATTTGTATCTTTTTGCGGATACGGATGGACAAAAGAGCGAATTTGCTCAAAGCTACGCCGATCTTTCCAAACTTTTTAAGCAGAGCTTATACATCGTAACCGATGAGAGCAAAAACCCGATTTTATCGCTTAGTAGCGAGCGAAATTTACTACAATTCGTACCGTTTAATGATAGAATTTTAGATAAAAAAATCACGGCGATTTTCAAAAAGGATTTAGACCAGATGTATTTTAAGCTCGGCAAAAATCATCAAATTTTTATCCCGAGCGATTACGGGTATGAAAAGTAATCGAAATTTATGTTACAATTACCCAAAAATCAAAGGCTAGCGTATGAAAATCGATCTTAATTTAGGTAAAAAATACAGCGTTTTTATCGACGAATTGCAAGAGATCAAGCTCAAAGGCAAGGTAGCGATCATCACAAATCCCAAAGTAGGCGGGCTGTGGCTTGATTTTTTATTGCAGCGGTTAAAATGCGAGCAAAAATTTATCATCACGATCCCAGACGGCGAGGAGTATAAAAATACCGCGAGCGTGGAGCAAATCTTAGAGCAGCTTTTCAGCTCCAAGCTTGATCGCAAAAGCACGCTCATTGCTCTTGGCGGCGGCGTCATCAGCGATATAACGGGCTTTTGCGCGAGCATTTATGAGCGCGGTATCGATTTTATCAATATACCTACGACCTTGCTAGCGCAAGTGGACGCAAGCGTCGGCGGCAAGACGGGCGTAAATAATCGCTTCGGCAAAAATTTAATCGGCTCCTTTTATCAGCCGCGTGCGGTTTATTGCGAGAGCAAATTTTTATCGACGCTTCCTGCGCGAGAGTTTGCGGCGGGTGTTGCAGAGGCGGTAAAGATGGCTGTATGCTTTGATGTCGAACTATTTAAATTTTTCGAGACGCATGATCTGAAAAGCGCCGATGAAATTTCGCATATAATCGCGCGCTGTGTGGCTATCAAAGCAGATGTCGTAGCTTGCGACGAGCGCGAAAGCGGTGTGCGAGCGGTGTTAAATTACGGACACACCTTTGCTCACGCTATCGAAAAAATTACTAATTATAAAAAATTTTTGCACGGCGAGGCTGTGGCGATCGGCATGGTGATGGCAAATACGCTAGCACGCCGTCTTGGTAAATTAAATGAGCTTGAGGAGGATCAAATCCGTAAAGTGCTTCAAAAATTCGCGCTTCCGGTGAAATTTAAGATCAAAGATATAGACGCGTTTTACGAGCTATTTTTTCTTGATAAAAAAAGCGAAAATGGCAAGATAAAATTTATCCTGCCAGATGGCATCGGTAAATTTCGTATCGTCGATGATATAGACAGAGCCGCGGTAATAGCCACGTTAAGAGAGTTTGCATGAAAATAATCCTAGCCGTTTTTTTGATTTTTAGCCTTGGTTTTTGCGAGGGAAATTTCACGGCTGCAAATCCGAGTGCACAGATCGGCTCCAGCGCGCCTCAAAACGACAAAAATCAGACGCAAAGCGCGGAGCTCGCTTCATCGCTAAAAGCTCAAATAAAAGCGATAGATGACGAGATCAAAAATAATATCTGGATTTCGCGCTTTTCAAATTTCATCGGCTATCAAAATTTACAAAAGCAATCCAGCCAGCTTGAAGCGGAGCTAAAAAAGAGCGCCGGCACCGATAAGATCGCAGAGATTCAAAAAAGACTTCGCGCCGTAAAAGAGCAGCTCATACTGCTAAAAGAGTATGAAAAATCTCCGTTTTTAGATATCATCGCGATGCCCGAAACTCCAGAGCCTGCGCGCATTACAAATCCTTTTTCGATAATTTCCGGTTTTTCTACGATTAGAAATTTGCAAGCTCAAAAGATGGAGCAGAAAAATGCTATCGAAAATATTAAAGCTTTAATCGATAAACTTGAAGCAAAAAGGGCGCTATATGAGCGTTTGATGCAGGTGGGTGCGGACGCAAGCGCTGCGGCGGAGCTTAAAAGCTTAGATTACGAGCTTGGCGAGTTTAGCTCCGCGTACGAGATCGCGCAGACTACGTATGACGTTTACGAAAAAAAGATCAATTCCCAAATCGCCGTGCAGACCGCAGATATAAAAGCTCAAATCAAGCGCGCGGGAAATATCGCCGTATGGATACTCGTAGTCATCGCGCTGTCGTTTTTCTGCAAAGTGGTGGCAAAAAAATATATCAAAAACGACGAGAATTTTTATATCGTAAATAAAGCTATCAACGTTTTAAATTTCACGCTGATCGCGCTGATACTGCTCTTTTCTTACATCGAGAATATGACGCATTTCGTGACGGTTTTAGGCTTTGCCTCGGCAGGTCTTGCGATTGCGATGAAAGATATGTTTATGAGTTCCTTAGGCTGGCTTACGATCGTGCTTGGTGGCAGCTTTCGCGTGGGCGATCGTATCAGAGTGCATAAAAACGGCGAGACCTACGTAGGCGATATCATCGATATTTCGGTGCTTAGGATGACGATTTTTGAGGACGTTACTATGACTACGTGGAGAGAAAATAAACGCGCGGGCAGAGTAATTTTCATACCGAATAATTATATTTTTACCGATCTTATTTCAAACTACACCCACAGCGGGCTTAAGACCGTCTGGGACGGCATTAGCATACTTTTAACATTTGATAGCAACCATAAAAAGGCGATGTATCTCATAAAAAACATCGTGCGGAAGTATTCCAAAGGTTACACCGACATCGCCAAAAAGCAGATGGGCAAGCTTCGCTCGCAATACAGCATTAAAAATCCAAACGTCGAGCCTAGAATTTTTAGCTTTTTTGAGCCATACGGCATTGAAATTTCGGTTTGGTATATGACGAACTCTTATGCGACGCTCGGGCTTCGCAGCAACATCTCGGCTGAAATTTTAGACGCGCTAAGAAGCGAGCCCGATATCAAGATCGCTTATCCTGCATACACGCTTTTTAACGGCAAAAATTATGCGGCTGCGGGCGGAAATTTTGCGGCGCAAGATCTCAGCTTCGAGCAGCAAGGCTCACAAAATTTAAACGCAGCGGCGCAGGGTGCGGGCTTTGCCACAGGAAGCGGATCCGGGAGCGAAATTTGAAAATTTATTTTAAAACGTTTGGATGCCGCACAAATATCTACGACACACAGCTTATCAAAAGTAATCTCAAATCGGGCGAGATCACGCACGACGAGCAGGGCGCGGACGTCGTCGTGATAAACTCCTGCACCGTTACGAACGGCGCCGACGCAGACGTGCGAAACTACGTAAATAAGATGAACCGCCTCGGCAAAAAGATATTGCTAACCGGCTGCGGCGCGGTATCGCGCGGCGAGGAGCTGTATAAAAACGGCGCGGTCTTCGGGGTGTTTGGGATGTCGCAAAAGGAAAAGATCGATGAGTTTTTAGGCTCGGAGTCGAAATTTTACGATATCGGAGGTCTTGACGGCGTCGAAAAAAATCTGGTAAGCGACTACGAGGATCACACCAAGGCCTTTATTAAAATTCAGGAAGGGTGCGATTTTAACTGTAGCTACTGCATAATCCCCTCGGTGCGCGGCCGCTCGCGCAGCAGCTCTGAAGACGCGATCTTAAAAGAGGCGGAAAGTCTCGCCGCAAACGGCTTTAGCGAGATTGTGCTAACCGGCACCAATATCGGAAGCTACGGCAAAACCGCAGGTACGAGCCTCGGCGCGTTGCTTCAAAAGCTGGGCGCGATACGCGGAATTCGCCGTATCCGCCTAGGTAGCATCGAGCCCTCGCAGATCGATGCGAGCTTTCGCGAAATTTTATCCGAGCCGTGGTTGGAGCGGCATCTGCACATCGCGCTTCAGCACACTTCGCAAAAGATGCTTAGCATAATGCGCCGCCGAAATTCCGCGCTAAGGGATTTGGAGCTTTTTTGCGAGCTTGCGGAGCGCGGGTTTGCGCTGGGGACGGACTTTATCGTCGCGCATCCGGGCGAGAGCGAAGAAATTTGGCTCGAAGCGTTAGAAAATTTCAAAAAATTCCCGCTCACGCATCTGCACGCTTTCATCTTTTCGCCGCGGCAAGGGACTGCTTCAGCGTCGCTAAAAGGCCGCATAGACGGCAAAACGGCGAAGGCGCGGCTAAAGATGCTACAAAACATAACGGCGCTGAATAATTATAAATTTCGCCTTTCGCACAAAGTGCCGCTAAATGTGCTGATCGAGCGGAAAAACGGAGAGTTTTATGAAGGATATGATCAATTTTATGATAAAATTTGGATCGAAAGCGATGAGGATTTGTCGAAAAAATGGATGGAGATAAGAGATTATGAGGTTAAATTTGATGGAAATTTTGCATAAAATCAAAAAAAGCAAGCTAAATATAATTCTGATTTTTTTAGTGCTGCTTATCGTTTTACTCTCGATCGTTTATTTTAAAGACGATTCGCGATACATCACCGAGCGCGAATTTAGCGAGTTAGTCCGCGCAGATCAGATCAAACGCGCGCATATCGAGGACGGCACGCTAAGCTTCGTTTACGACGGCAAACGCTATAAAATTTTAACCGATATCGTTAATTTAAAAGAGCTCTCCAACCACGCTTTGATTACAAAGGAAGAGGATAGCGGAAGCGGCG
Source organism: uncultured Campylobacter sp. (assembly GCA_963525765.1). Classification (GTDB taxonomy): domain Bacteria; phylum Campylobacterota; class Campylobacteria; order Campylobacterales; family Campylobacteraceae; genus Campylobacter_B. The sequence continues at coordinate 18,452 of CAURMQ010000006.1, forward strand.
GTATCAGCGCGATCTTGGTAATTTTTACGTTCGCATTTTTTCTCTTTGTATATTATTTTGAAACCGTTTTGGCGCGGCGCCGCAGGATGGACGGCGTGGGCACTGCGCGTCAAGGCGGCGCAAATGCAGAGCTCGGCGATCTTTCGCCAAGCGTTAGCGACGTGAGATTTAGCGACGTCGCGGGCATCAGCGAGGTTAAGGACGAGCTCATAGAGATCGTGGATTTTTTAAAAAATCCCGCAAAATACCGAAATTTCGGCATCAAGCTGCCGAAAGGAATTTTAATGATCGGCGAGCCGGGCGTCGGTAAAACGCTAATTGCAAAAGCCGTAGCCGGCGAGGCGGACGTGCCGTTTTTTTACCAAAGCGGCGCAAGCTTCGCCGAGGTCTTTGTGGGCGTCGGCGCTAGGCGGGTTCGCGAGCTGTTTGCTAAGGCGAAATCCTGTGCGCCTGCGATTATTTTTATCGACGAGATCGACGCGGTCGGCGGCAAGCGCGGTGTCGGGCGCAACGACGAGCGGGAAGCGACGCTAAATCAGCTGCTGACCGAGATGGACGGATTTGAGGAAAACAGCGGCGTGATGGTAATCGGCGCGACCAACAAAATAAATATGATCGACGATGCGTTATTGCGCTCGGGGCGCTTTGATAGGCGCGTTTTCATCGGGCTTCCGAACTACAAAGACCGCATCGAAATTTTAAAAATTTACCTCGAGGGCAAAAGATGCAGCGCGAATATCAACAAAGTAAGCCGCCTCTGCGTGGGCTTTAGCGGCGCGGGAGTGGCGACGCTGGTAAATGAGGCCGCGATCAACGCTCTTAAGCGCGGCAGCGATACGATCGAGCTTAGCGATTTTGAAAACGTGCGGATGAGGGTCTTTTACGGCGTTCAAAAAAGTAGAATTCTCACCGAATACGAAAAGGAGATCCAGGCGTTCTATCAGGGCGCAAAGGCGCTTAGCGCGTATTGGTATTCGTTTGATTTCGAAAAGATCGAGCTTTTAAACGATAAATTTTTAAACGAGGATTTCGAGATCGAATCCAAAACGCAAATTTTAAATCAAATCAAAGTGCTTTTAAGCGGTATGGCGGCGCTACAGATTCATAAAAACGACGCTTTTTCAAATTCCGCTAGCGACGTAAAGCAGGCTATCGCGCTGGCGCAAAAGATGGTTTTTGAGCTCGCGATGGGCGATAGTTTCACTCCTAGCGCGCAGAGCGTGAATAAAATTTTGCAAGATTGCTACGACGAGGTAAGCGAGATAATACGCACGATGCAGGATAAGCTAAATCAAATTTCAAAGCAAATTTTCGTCTATGAGTTCATAACTTTCGAGGATGTTCAAAAGATTTGCGAATCTGATGGTGTGGAGCAAGAAGGCGTCTCCGCGCAAGAGCAAGATTTGCAAAAGCTGGAAAAAGATAGCGAAAGCTCTGAAGAAAAGCCGCAAGACGGCACGCTAAATTTCGATTAAATTTTAAATTTTAAAATTCTAATAAAGGAGAGGAAAATGGTAAAAATAGGTGTTTTAACGATAAGTGATCGCGCTAGCGGTGGCGTTTACGAGGATTTAGGAGGCAAAGAAATAATTGCCGTGATGGATGATTGGCTAACTTGTGAGAAGCAGTATTTTTATGAAATAGTTCCAGATGAGCTGGAGCAGATCAAAGATAAGCTGATTTATCTTTGCGATGAAGCGGGTTGTGATTTGGTGCTAACTACGGGTGGTACGGGTCCTGCTCCACGCGATGTAACGCCTGAAGCGACCGAAGCGGTAAGTGAGAAATTAATGCCAGGCTTTGGCGAACTAATGCGCGCAGAAAGCCAAAAGATCGTGCCTACGGCAATTTTATCTCGCCAGATAGCAGCGATCCGCAAAAAATCTCTGATTATAAACTTACCGGGCAATCCAAAAGCGATTAAAGAGTGCCTTCTGCCGGTATTTCCTGCCGTGCCGTATTGCATTGATCTAATGGGAGGAAATTACATAACAGCGGATGAAAATAAGATAAAAATATTCCGTCCTAAACGCAAATAATTCGCAAAATTTAGCAGGAATTAAATGATTTATGATATTATTTAGATGCAAATTTAAGGAAAAATATGAAAATAAATCACAACGATATTTTGGAATTTCATAAATATTTTAGCAAAATCAGCCACAGCAAAGGTCGTATCCGTATCCGCGTAAGTCCCAAAATTAGGGAGTTGCGAGATAGCGTGAGCGAGGAGAGCCTGAAGGCTAAAATAGCTGCAATTCGCGGGATAAAAGAGTATAAATTTAATTCCCTAATTGGCTCGCTGACGATTCATTACGACGAAAATATTTTTCCGATGCACCTTTGGGAGCAGTTTTTGCAAGGCATCAGTTCGCCGGAGCTAATAGCGCTTGTAAATTCCAATATAGAGGCGATTTCTTGAGCGAAGAAGCATTGCGTAGCACCAAAAAATCGCGTAGAATTTCTAATAAATCTCGGAATTTAAATGAGGCTCAAATTGCAAATATCACTCTTTTGCTCGAAAAAGAGGCACAAATTTTTCAGTTTTATTCGCTGGGTGCAGTTAAATTTCAAGATAAAAAGTTAGGAGAAATTCTATCTTTACGAGCTGGATTACTTGAGCGGATACTAGACTTTGCAAATTCTTGTGGGCTTGGCGCTATGCCTCCTGAAAATAGTAGTGAGGGACTGGTTGCAAAAGGTATGAATGAGTTTTTGGCTTCGGCGCTTTTGATAGAAAAAAGCTCTATGATGTTTTATGACGATTTAATTAATTCGTGTAAGAACGCGGAATTTAAAGAGCTGCTGTATAAGGCGCAGGCGGTTTCGTATAATGAAATTTTGCCGATTTTAAAGGAACTAAATTCTAAATGCGAGGTTGATTCAAATTCTTTGAATTTCACTGATTTATTAAATGAAATTTTAAAAAATCCGCAGGGATTAGAGCGGATATTTCAAAAATACGATTTGCAAAATATTTTAAATAGCGCATTTTCCAATTTAATTAAAGGAATTTTGCAGAAAAATTAAATTAGGATTGCAAAAATCTAAAAAAGTCGCTATAATATCAAAATCTATGTAAAGTTGATAAAATGACTTTATAATCTTAACACAAGGAGAATGAAATGCCGATCCCATTTCTAGCAGGTTTTGCGCTTGGTTGCGCGGCGGTTTACGCTTATAACAATCGAGATAAAATCAAAGAAGGTGCGAATAAAATCGTAAGTAGCAAAAGCGTCGAGGAGCTAAAAAATAGCGTCAAAGGCGGAGCGGAAAAATTAAGCAAAAAATCAAAAGAAATTTTTGCGGAAGCCAAAGAAGGCCTAGACGATGTCGCTGAGGCGGTAAAAGGTAAAAGAAAGTCTGGCGGTAAAAAAGCTGCGACAAGTAGCGCCAGCACTGAGACTAGCACTGTAAAAAAAACCAGAAAAAAGCCGGGACCAAAACCGGGATTTAAACGAACTAAAAAATCCACCGCGAGCGCTAAGACTGGCGCAACACCGGTAGGTGAGACATCCGCAGCATCTACTACTCCGCTTAATATCCCGCAGATCGTAAAAATGGACGATAATTCTTCGGCTAAATTTACGTCCGCAGACGATAAATCAGAAAAATAGAGGCCTAAATGAATAGATCACTTACGACACAGCGTTCGCCGCTGGATCACGTTTTAAGCGGCGCTATAGCGGGGGCGATCGGCGGTTGCGCCGTAGAGCTCGTTAAAGCTAAAGAAGGCAAAAGTAAATCTAAAGCGATTCGCGATGCGCTAGATATTGCGCTAAGCGGCGGTATCATCGGCGGCGGAGCGATTTACAGCGCAAATAAGCTCGTACAAGGCGAGTATCTACGCGCAGCGGCAGGCGTCGCAGTATGCGTAGGCGCGCTCATTGCGGGTAGAAATTTTATTCTTAAGGTAGGCAATGAGTAATCCGTATATCACAAAAAAAGATTTGAAAGAAATTCTAGACGATTACGATTTTGGTGACAACAAATATGCTAGCGGCTCTGCGGGTAGCTTTGCCGGTGACGAAAAGCTCGGCGGTTGGGCTAAATGGATAAACGAACGGGTAAATTCTATGTCTTTTAATAGCTCTGCTTCCAGCAATAATTCGGATAGTAAAGATTCTACTGCTCAAAGCTCAAGCGACGTAAATTCTACTCAAAGCTCGCAAAATTCCACTTTCGGTGGAATTTTTAATTCCCTGGGTGGCAGGCAAAACGCGAACGGCTTATTTGGTGGCAACTCATTTATCACAGGTATCGTTCTAGGGGCCGCAGCGACCTATTTTCTCACCGACGAAAACGCGCAAAAAAAGCTTTTTAAGCTCATCGCAAAGGGCACCGAGATGTTTCAGATGGGCATCGAAGAGATGAAGGAGCGATTCGAAGACGCCAAGGCAGAGATGCAAGAGTAGTCGATGCAAAATTTTAAAATTTTACATGAAACCAAATCCAGACTGCGGTTAAAAATCCTCGGTTTTAGAGAGATTGATGCGAGCGCTTTTGCTAGAAGCGTGGCGAAATTTCAGGGCGTGCAGGACGCGAGATTTAACGCTAAAATCGGCTCTTTGATCCTTAAGTTTGACGCGGGTGTAGATAAGGCAGGAATTCTAAAGCAACTTGAAGCTTTAAATTTAAGCGAGCTAAAATCAATTATCCCCGCTAGCCATAAAAATTTACCGAGCAAAAACGACTTTATTTTAGCGCTTCTCGCATTAGGGGGAAATTTAATCTTTCGCACTTCGCCTTTAGCGCGCGCATTTAGCATCGTAGCGTGCATGCCTATCTTAAAAGAGGGCATTAAAGAAAGCTTTCGTCATGGGCTTACTTCAAAGGGCTTGGAGGCTGCTGCTGTCGGGATCTCGCTCGCTCGCGGCGACGTATTTGCCGCAAACAGCACCAACGCGATGCTTGCTCTTGGCGAATACATGGAGGAAAGCACCGTTTATAAAAGCGACGATCTAATCCGAGAGCTCGCCCGCCCGGACATCGCCGAGGCGTGGGTCGAGATAGATCAAGACGGCAAAAAGACCGAAGTCAAAAT
>CAURMQ010000007.1:0-23293 GCA_963525765.1 uncultured Campylobacter sp.
CCGAGATCGCACTTAAAAATTTTAAAATAAAGCCCGAAAAAATCAAGCGCGTAGGAGAAGAGTTTAAGAAGCTTGTTAGCGTAAGCGATCTTGCAAATGCAAAACTCAAGCCCTCTTAGCTCGCAAAATGCGATGCTTTGGTTCTCGTGCCCCTTGCGGCCGTCGCTTAAGATGAGCGCTTTTCGATGCGGATTTTTAGCGGCGGACGGATTTGCGCAGGAGCTTTCGCTGTTTAAATTTAAAGAGCCGCCGCCTGCGTGCCACGCCCAGCTTGGAGCACTTGATCTTAAATTTTTATCGCTAAAGCTTTCACGCCGCAAAGTGCAAGACGTGTGACCGCAAAACGATATAAAATTTTTGAAGTTCGAATTTTTGCCTGCTCGCGCGGCGACGATCATTACAAAATTTTCGCGATTTAAAATTTTACTTTCTCGCGCAGCTCTACTTAAATTTACGACGCTTTGCTCTTTTGCAAAGAGGCGCGAGCTCTGCGGCGCGGATAAATTTCTTATGACGCCCTGTTTGCTCTCGCCTCTTGAAATTTGCCGCGCCATCAGTCCATCTTCCATCGTTTGTGTATCCAAAACCACTGCTGCGGCGCGGTTCGCACGACCTCTTCGAAAATGTCGTTGCACTTTTGCGTGATAAATAACTCGGCCTCGTCCTTATCTAACCCCTCAGGTAGCGGCGGGAAATCCTTGATCACGATCTCGTAGCGATTATCCGCGCCGCGCCGCGCAAAGATCGGGATCAGCACGGGACGAAATTTCAAATAAAGCGACGCGATGGTCTTTGTGGTGTAGCACTGCCGTCCAAAAAAGGTCGTAAGCAGGCTATTTTTAGGGCCTGGCTTTTGATCGGGCAGAATGCCTACGTTGCGCCCCTGCTTTAGCGCCTGCACGAGCCTGCGCATCGCATCGTCTTTATAAATAAGATCATTGCCGTAGCGCTCGCGAAACGGCGTCACGAGCCGCTCTTCGATCAACTCATTATCGCTGCGACGCCCGACTACCGAGACAGGAAAGCCGTTGGCGCCGAAAAAATTAGCTAGAATTTCCCAATTTCCAAAATGCGCGGTAAAAAATAAAATCCCGTGCGGATTATCACCTTTTAGCTTTCGGACGCGCTCTAGCGCCTGCTCGCCGTTTGAAATCAGATCATCAAATTTTAGTCTACCATTATAAAATAAAAGCGTGTCGGTAAGCGTCCTAGCGATACTGCGAAAATTCTCGATCGCAAGAGCGTGAAGCTCACTTTCGCTTTTTTGCGGATAGGCGGCGCGAAGGTTGTCTTGTGCGACTTTAACGCGCCTGCTAAGCTTCCACGATGCAAAAAGTGCGAGCTTATCGAAAAATGCGAATATGAAGCTTTTCGGCGCGAATTTTGCAAATTTTATCAGACCCAGCGCCAAAAAATATTGGATTTTTTCCTTCATAAAGACCTCATTTTAAATGCGAGATTATATTGAATTTTGGCTAATTAGTAGCTAAAACGCTATTTGCCGAGGCAAAAATTGCTAAACATTTCGTCTAGAATTTCGTCTCGCTCAAATGGACGCGAAATACGTGCAATCGCCTCAATCGCGCGATTTATCTCAAATGCAAAAAGCTCAAGCTCGCCGCAAGCCAGGCGCTCGCTCGCGTTTTTAAGAGCCGCAAGCGCGCTCTCGCAAGATAGAATTTGCCGCTCGTTACTCAGCATAAGGCCATCGAAATTTTGAGAATTTAAGTAGCTCTCAAGCGCGGTTAAAATTTTATCCACGCCCTCGTTTGCAGAAATTTCAAGCGGCGCAAAAATGGAATTTGCCTGGGTATTTTGCCTAACGGAATTTATTGCAGAGCTACTAGGTGCGATGGAATTTGCAGAATTTTGTTTGGAATCATCTTTCGTAAAATTCTCCGCAGCACAGCTTGCAGTAGCGCGCTCGGTATTTGGCGACGCTAGTCCCGCTTTTGCGGCAAAATTCTGTTCCTTTGGATTTATGGAATTCGCAAAAGCTATTTGGCTTGTAGGCGCGGAATTTGTAGAAGTAGAATTTTGCGCGCTTAAGTCACGCTTTAAATTTTTAGCTTTTAAATTCTGCGCGCAAGAATTTAAAGAAGTGTCGCAGGTCCGACTTTGCTTTAAATTTTCGGCTGTGAAATTCTCTGATATGGGATTTTCGGCTGCGAAATTTTCTGCAGAAAAAGCCTCTAAATCCTCGTCAAGATCCTCCGCGCTAGGATGAAATTTACGCGGCAAGTCGCATTTATTTAAAACGTAGATGATTTTTTTGCCTTTTTGTTCGCGCAATATTTTTAGGATCTGCGCGTCCTCAGCATCCCATTCGCGGCTTGCGTCAAACACTGCCAAAATCACGTCTGCCTCGCTTGCAGCGCGAAGCGAATATGAAATGCCGATACTTTCAAGCTTTGAGCCGCTGTGTCTGATACCTGCGGTATCGACTATACGGATTAGATGAGTGCCTATCTGCAGGCTTTCTTCGATGAGATCGCGCGTAGTGCCCGCTTCGTCGCTCACGATAGCGCGACTAAAGCTCAGCATAGAATTTAAAATGCTTGATTTACCGACATTAGGCTTACCCACAATCGCTACTTTAAAGCCCTCGATTAGCCCTCTTCGGCTGCGGCTGATGCGAGTGATTTTTTCTAGCGAAGCGATATTTTGGCTAAGCATTTCTTGCGAGTTTTGCAGCACATCTGCGGGCAGATCATCCTCCGCGTAGTCGATGCAAACCTCGACAAAAGCTAGCGTCTTAACCAGAGCTGCGCGCAGATTTGCGACGAAGTCTGCCAGCTCACCCCGTAGGCTACGCGCTAAAGCTTTAGCCGCACTTTGTGAGCGAGAATTAATCAGATCACTTATGGCTTCGGCTTTACTAAGATCCATTTTACCGTTTAAAAACGCTCGCTTACTAAACTCGCCCGGATTTGCTATGCGCGCACCCAGAGCCAGCACAGCATCTAACGCCAAGGACGAAGCCGTAAAGCCGCCGTGAGTCTGCACTTCTACGACATCCTCGCCGGTAAAACTATGCGGAGCTTTAAAATATATCAAAATAGCCTCGCCGAACGCTTCGCCACTCGCGTCAAAAAGATTCACAAGCGTGGCATAGCGAGGGCGCAAAGAGCTGCGATGCGAAAGGCCTAGAGCGATAGATAGCGCTTCCTCGCCTGAAATTCTAATTATGCAAATTCCACCGATACCGTGAGCCGTAGCGATAGCGGCGATAGTCTCGATCACGATTAGCTTTTTTCGTCTACGATGACGATTTTGCCGCTACGTGTGGATTTGATTCCCACGAAACGATCTGGATACGCCCGCTTTAGCTTGTCGGCTACGATTTTGATAAATGCGCCATCAAAAGCCTTCGTGACGATACGCTCATTTCCGGAGCGTTCCACGAGCGCATTTACATAAGAATCGATAAATCGTTCTTGATTTTGTAAAAATTCCGCGATTTCAAAAACCACAGCAAGATCATATCTGATGCTGATCCAGTTGTAAATCATATACGAAAGTGCCTTGTAGCGGTGCCCCTCTTTGCCTATCAAAAGCGCGCTATCCTCGCCTTGCAGCTTGATATAGACGGTATTTTCGTCGATTTTGCTAACATCGCTAACTTCGATATTAAACTCGCTTGATCTAAAAAGTGCAGATAGCTTCTCTTTGATATCGGATAAAATTTCATCCGTCACAACGCCCTTTTGTTTTTCTTTGCGATGTTTAGAATGCGTGGTGCGAGGACTTTGAGACTCTGATTTGTCGCCCTGCTTTTTCTCTGCTTTGCCAACTTTATTTTGTGGGGCGTTAAGTTCCGGATTTTCGCTAAATTTTTCCCCTTCCAAAACCGCTTCTATTACAGCATTTTTCTTAAAAAAGCCCAAAAATCCGCTGCTTGGATGCTGCAGTACGCGCACGTTAAGCTGCGTTACTGAGCATTCCAGCTCAGCTGCTGCTTTATTATATGCGTCTTTTAAATTTTCTGCTTCAATTATCATGATTTTTTCTCCGCTATTTGAGCTTGTTTATGCCTTGCAAAGGCTTTATTAATGACGTATTGCTGGATAATGGAGCAGAAGTTATTGACCGTCCAATATAACGTAAGACCCGCCGGGAACATTACAAAAAATACCGTAAAAATAAGCGGCAAGAATTTCATCATCTTCTCTTGCATCGGATCGGTAAATGTAGTCGGCGTAATCTTTTGCTGTAAAAACATCAAAATTCCCATCGTAATCGGCAGGATATAGTAAGGATCTTTAAGCGATAGATCGTGGATCCACAGTGCCCACTCCGCGCCCTTTAGCTCGATCGCATTAAGCAGCACGCGATAGATCGCGAAAAATACGGGAATCTGAAGTAAAATCGGCAAGCAGCCGCCCATCGGATTGGCGCCATTTTTCTTATACAGATCCATCATATGCATCTGCAGCTTCTGCTTATCGTCCTTATATTTCTCCTGAAGCTCCTTCATCTTAGGCGCCAGATCTTTTAGCTTATTCATAGATAGCATTCCCTTGTAACTTAGCGGGAATAAGATTAGGCGGATGATGAGCGTAAGCACGACGATCGACCAGCCCCAGTTACCGATATAGCCGTGTAGCCAGTTTAGAAATTTAAACATCGGGCGGGCGATGAAGGTAAACCAGCCATATTCGATAATGTGCGTAAGAGCAGGATTTATCGAGCTTAGCGTCGCGTGATCTTTCGCGCCGATATAGCCCGTAAGACTAAGATCGCCGTCCGAGCCTATGAAAACCTGCGAAATTTTATCTGCGTCAGTCACGGTCGCATTCAAGCTCTCTCCGTAAAATAGCGTCGTATAATAGCGATCGGAGCTTGCAGCGATATTTGCGCCACTTATTCGCTCGTTTTTATCCACATCACCATCTTTAAAAATTTCTACGCTTTCGTTTATAGCCTGCGAGCCTGTAAAAAATGAAGCGATTTTATCTGAAATTCCTGCTTCGCCAGGTTTTCCTACGATGACGCCGTGAACCGTATAGCTATCTACTTCTACGTTCGGGCGCGAGCCAGGGCTGATAAAATAACGCGCATTGCCGCTTAACTTCAGATCCAATTTATAACTACCATTTGGATAAAAGGTAAGAATTTTATTTATGCTAACGGCGCCTAAACTTTGACTTAACGTAACGCTAGCCTCCCCGTTTCGTACGTCCAGCTCGCCAGATGAAGCGCTGTAAGGAGTATCGAAAGCCATCGCATTCAACGCCGCGTCCTCGAAGCGCATCTCAAGCGGTTTAGAATGCGATTTAGGATCGATCAAATTTATCGCATCGCCGTTTTCGTCACGGAATTTCGCATCATTTAGCACATACGAGCTTATGCGACCAAGTCCGTCGATCGTGAAATTTGCTTCTTTGCCAACCACGCGCACTAACGGTGCAGAGATGGAATTTGTGGTATTTAAATTCGCTCCCTGCGCGCTCACGCTAGCGGCGGTAGTTTGCGGAGCGGACTTGGCGGTATTTTTTTGCGCGATTTGCGCTGCGGTTGCGTTTGCCTCCATTGCGGCGCGAATTTTTGATAAATAAAAATGATCGTAAGCTACAAAAAATATGAGCGCAGTTGCTATTGCGATAGCAAGGCGCTTTGATTGAGGAAGTTTATCTAGCACTATTTTCTCCTAGTCGTATGACGTAATATCTATTTTTTTTGTATGGTATAAACCAAAGCTTAAATTTCTGCGCGCGCGCGTTAAAGCCGCCTTCGCAGGTTTTTGAAAATACGCAAAATTTAAAATTTCGCGCGATTATAGGATAATCTATGCCACCGCTAAAGAGCGGATTGCATCTTAAAATTCTAGCCGTTACAGCACAGAGCGCGCCAAAGACGCCGTTAAACTTAAACTCATAAAGCGCGTATTCCGAACAGCTCGGATAATAACGGCAACAGCGCGGTAGCAAAGGCGAAATAAATTTTCGATAAAACCCGATCGCGACTATAAAAAATTTCTTCATTTTACTGCGCCGATCTTTTTAAACGCCCATTTTAAATTTCGCTCAATGTCTTCAAAGCTCATATCTATAATCCGCTTTTTTGCGATTAATATAAAAATTCCGCTAACAATGGCGTCTTTTTGATTATAAAATGCGGCGCGCAAACGTCTTTTAGCGTAATTTCGCGTAACTGAATTGCCTATTTTTTTACTGGCGACTGCGCTAAATTTACGCTGCTCGCTAGCCAAAAAATACACAACAGCGCATTCACAATGCCACTTTGCCGCACTTTTATAAACCTCCGAAAAAACCCTGCTATCGCTTATCGCAGCAAATTCGCCTACGCAGCCAATCTTCTTCTGCCTTTAGCACGTCTTGCACTTAAAACTCTGCGACCGTTTTTTGTTTTCATACGGACGCGAAAGCCGTGAGTGCGCTTTTTAGGGGTATTGTGAGGTTGGTACGTTCTTTTCATAACTGTTCCTTTAAGAAAATGTAAAGCGGAAATTTTATAGAAACTTTACTTAAAAACCGATAAACAAAAGCAACCCTAGCGCCGATAAGCGTCGCCTTGCAGCTTTTTACGGCGCAGTTTTAAGTCCTGTTCATTTCTATTGTTTCGCTCTTTGATATCTTGTATTGGCTGTTTTTTCATCGAAAAATCATCGTGGTCGCCTAGGCCTTTTGATTCACGTTGCAAATTATTTTGCAGGCTTTGCCTATCTAGTTCATTTTTTTGACGATTTAGAAGAATTTCACTATGGTTTTTCTCAAATTCTGATTGTTTATCGTCCGCAGCATATACGCTGGCGCCAAGGCTTACTGAGTCATCTTGCGCTCTTAGTGCCGTACAATCAGCAAATATCGCGCGGCAAAGCAACCAAAATATCAAAGCCTTTTTCATTTGCGTTTAAATTTACCTGCCATCGCGCGATAGATCGCCGCCTCGTTTTGAAGCGTCAAATATCTTTGATTTAGCTCGTTTATCTTGGCATTTACGGCGTCGGTGCGGGCTTCTAGCATATCCTTTAGCTCGCTTGAACCTGCTTCGTATTTCGCAGCGTAAAGATCGGCAATACGCGCCTTTTCGTCATAAGCGGCACTTAAATTTTTAAGGCTAGCCAGATTGATCTGATAAATTCTATATAAATTTAGCACCTCATTCGTAGCGTTAGAGAGCGTCTGTTCGTAATTTACGACGTTTTTGCGAAAAGCGATCTCCGAAATTTTAAGGCGGTTTTCAACCCTCGCATAATCCAAAAACGGCAAACTTATGCTTACGTTGCCGCTTAAAAAATTTAGCTTAAAGCTATCGTTAGCGCTCACGCCTTGCCCGTTAGTAAGCCCTGCGCCTAAATTTACGCTAGGAAAGAAATTTAACTTAGCGGTCTGTTCGTCGTAAAAGCTGGAATTTAGCCTAGCGATCGCAGCTCTAATGTCGGGGCGATTAGCAAGCGCCGTGTAAGGCACATTTAGATCAACGCCTTGGAATTCTATGGAATTTATCGAATCGGTGTTATCATCAAATTGCAAGCTGGAGGAGATAAGATTTCTCATATATTTATGATTATCCTCGATATTTTTTTGAATGCTTAAGACCTTGTTTTCAAGCCCTAGGATAGAATTTTGAATCTGCCTGTAATCAAGCTGTTCGGACTTGCCGTAATCATATTTTGCCTTGATTATCTTTTCGATCTCTCGGTAATCGCTTAAATTCTGTTTTGTCCATTTTAGCGAATCGTTTAAATAAAGCATCTCGAAGTAGCCGCTTACGACAGAATTTATAAGCGTCAGGCGAGTATTTTCAAGGTCAAACTCGCTGGCTTTGGCGTTCCAGCCCTCGGCATTTACCGCCGAGCGGATCTTGCCGAAAAGATCAAGCTCATAGCTTACGTTAAAGCCCGAGCTATAGGTTTTGTTCCAGTTCGAGCCGGTGCTTATGTCGCGATTAGCGCCCGCACTCCACGAGCTACTTAGCGTAGGAAAAAGATCAGCCCTGCTTAACCCTAAATTTGCATAAGCACTCTCAACATTTAAAGCCGCTGTTTTTAGATCGTAGTTATTCGCAAGGGCTTGATCTACAAGCTTATTTAAGTATGATTCGCCATATTTTTTATACCACAGCGTATCGATTTCATAGCTTGTATTTTCGTCCTTGAAATGCTCTACAGGCTTAAATTCGACCTCACTTTGATTTGAGGCACAGCCGCCGATAAAAACAGCTAAAATGCCGCTTAAAATTACTTTGGAATTTATCATTTTCTCTCCTTGATTATTCTTGTGCTAAAGCATCTATCGGATTTAATCTACTGGCGTTTCTTGCCGGCAGATATCCGAAAACTATACCGATCGCGGACGATGCCGCAAAGGCGATCACGAAAGGCGCAGTAGTAAATTTCATCGCAAAATCCAGGCTTATGGTATTAAACGCAAATCCAAGCGCCAAAGCGATTAAAATTCCTAAAGCTCCGCCCAGCGAGCAAAGCAAGATCGCCTCTATCAAAAACTGCTGTAAGATATTGGATTGCTTCGCGCCGATCGCCATTCTGATGCCGATCTCGCGCGTGCGCTCGGTAACGCTTACGAGCATTATATTCATAACGCCGATGCCGCCGACGACGAGCGAGATCACTGCGATCGATGAGATCAGAATCGTCATCGTGCCTACGGTACTTTCGACCGTTTGCTTAATAGTATCCGCATTCATAGTATGAAAATCTCGCGAGCCGTGCCTTTGGATAAGTAGCTGAGTTAGGCTCTCTTCAGCTACATGAGTATCGACATCGTCTTTGATTTTGATGGTGATCGAGCCTATTTTTCGGTCGCCCGTGATTTTATTCATCACGGTCGAGTACGGCGCATAAATTCTTAAATTTTCGCTGCTTCCGAAGGCGTTTTTATCCTTACCCGAAACGCCTATGATTTTAAGCGGCCTACCTAAGAATAGAATCGTCTTACCGATCGGATCTGAATTTTTAAAAAATGTTTTTTTAGTGTTTGGATCGATAATCGCGACGGAAGCGGAATTTTTAATATCATCGTCGCTAAAATTTCTACCCTCCTCTATATCTATGCCATTAACGGCCAAAGAATTTACGCCGCCGCCGCGCAGTTGGGCTTTAGAGCTTAAATTTGCATAGGTTATCATACCGCTTGCATAAGCGTTGGGTGTAGCATAATCGACATAGGGCTGACGTGCCAAAACCTTTGAATCGCTTATCGTAAGGGTGCTCACGAAGCCCGCACGTACGTCGCCGAAATTTTTGCCGGGATAGATATTTATCGTATTGGTGCCGATGGCGCGGATCTGAGATATGATTCTTTCTTGCGAGCCGTTACCTAGGGCAACGACGCAGATAACCGAGGCAATGCCGATGATGATGCCTAACATCGTCAAAATCGATCTTAGTTTATGCGAAAATATCGCGCTAATCGACATTTTAAAGCTCTCTATGAGTTGGTCTTTGCAAAATATAAAGGAATTTTTCGTTTTAATCTCCTCTCTTTTGCGCTCAAAAACCCGCTCCGCCTTTCTTTTATCGCTTAAAATTCTACCGTCTTTGATCTCGATGATACGATCCGCAAATTCCGCAATATGCGCATCGTGCGTGACTATGATGATGGTGTGCCCCTCTTTGTGCAGCGCCGTTAAAATTTGCATCACCGTCTCGCCGCTTTTGCTATCAAGCGCGCCGGTGGGCTCGTCGGCCAAAATCACTTCGCCGCCGTTAATTAGCGCGCGAGCGATACTTACTCGCTGCTGCTGTCCGCCGCTAAGCTTGCTCGGTAAATTTTTAATGCGATCGCCAAGCTCCAGCTTATCCAAAAGCTCCACCGCCCGTTTCGTCCGTTCGCTCGCCCCTACGCCTGCATACACCGCAGGCAGCGAGACGTTTGCGGTCGCATCCATCGTGGCAATGAGATTGTATTTTTGAAAGACGAAGCCGAATTTTTTGCTTCTAAGCGCCGCAAGCTCGTCGCCGCTTAAATTCGCAGTCTCGCGGCCCTCGATCTTGTAGCTTCCGCTGCTTGGCGTATCGATGCAGCCGATTATATTCATCAGCGTCGATTTTCCGCTTCCCGATTGCCCGATTATCGATATAAACTCGCCCGCTTCGATATTTAAGCTTACGTCCTTTAATACGTGGATTTCGTTATCGCCGAGAATGAATTTTTTGTTTATATCTTTAAGCTCTAGCATCTTCACACCATAAAATTCTCTAAAACACCATCGGATGCCCGTCCATATTTAACGGCGCGGCTTTTCCGTCGGCGATGAGCACTTCGTCCTTCTCGTCGAGCCCGCTTAAAATTTCGGTATTCAAATCGTCGCTGACGCCCGTTTTTACGTATCGTTGCTCGGGCTCTTTGCCATTAAGCACAGTGACGTAATCGCCTCCCCCGTCGCGCTTGATAACCGAGGTAGGCAGGTAGCTCGTATTGTTCGCTTCGCTTACGATTATGTTGTTTTCGGTCGTCATTCCGATCTTTAAAAAATCGTTTTCGTTGTCCACTAGCATCTTTGCGTAAAAATAGATCGCGCTGTCGCTGCTACTCGAAGAATAGGACGAACCGCTAGAGGTTTTATCGTACGTCCCGTCGCTAAGCGTAGTAAGACCCGGATCGATCTTGTAAATTTTAGCCTTTTTGATATTATCCAGATCCGATAGTATGGAGTATTCTACGTCCATTCCGACTTTGACTTTGGATATATCGCCCTCTGCGATCTGCATCTTGATCTCCATCTTGCCTAGATCGGCGATCTTTACGATCGTAGGCGTAGTTTGGTTGGAATTTACCGTTTTGCCCTCCTCTACCGGCATCGAAACGATCGTGCCGCTTATCGGAGCTGTGATTTTGGTGTAGCCGAAATTCGTCTCCGCCGTGCTTAGCTGAAGTTTGGTCTGCTCGATCTGCGCCTCGATCTGCTTCTGCTCGGCCTCTTTTAAAGCGGCGCTATTTTTAGCATTTTCCACCGCCTCTTTGGAAGCGGCGTTTCTTTTATACAACTCAAGCTCGCGGTTATACTGCGTTTTGGCGTTTGCCGCGGCGATCTTTGCCGAAGCTAAATTTGCTTCGTGGATTAGAAGCTGTGCCTTTTGCTGCGCGATCTCGTTTTCTTGAGTAACCGAATCGATCTGCGCGATCATATCGCCCTTTTGAACCTTATCGCCCACTTTGACGTAAAGCTTTTTGATCTGACCGCTTACCTGCGCGCCCACGTCGACCAAATCCCTGGCATAAACCTCTCCCGCAGCCGTCACCGTGCCTCTGATACTGCCCTTCTCAAGCCTTGTGGTAAGGGCCTTCGGCGCCTCTTCTTGCTTAAAAAATTTGCCGTATAAGAAATATATCGCAATGACTATGAGCGGGGTAAAGGCGATAAATTTCAAGGTTTTTTTCATTTTGCCAACTTCAAATAAAATAAGGGCTAATTCTAATGTAAAAATATAAAATTTTAGTTAAATACTAAATTCTTTGCTCGCGCAGGGCGTAAAATTTCATAATCTTTTTATGCAAAATTAGCGAAACGTAAATCAGCGCCGAGCCCGCAAGCAGGCGCGCTATATCGGCGTCCTTTTGCCAAAATACTAAATTTACGACGATCGCTGCGGGGATGAGCGCGTTATTCATAATCGCAAGCACGCCGCTATCGACTTCGCATGCGCCTTTATTCCACAAAAAATACCCCAAAGCGCTAGCTACCGTACCCAGATACACGATCACCGCGCCCTGCGAGAAGCTGGGATTAAATTTAGAAAAATCCCCGAGCACGATCGCGGCAATCGCCGTAACGGCGGTGGCCCCCACAAAAAAGTAGCCGAAAAGCTCCTTCTGCTCGCTAAAGCCGTGGCGCTCCAGCATAAATTTATACGCGCTCTGCCCGAGCCCGAAGCATAAATTTGCGCCTTGTACGAGCAAGAAACCCGTCAAAAACTCAGAATTTATCGCGCCGAATTTTATCACCAGGGCACCTAGCACCGCGACTGCGACGCTGAAAAGATATAGCGCGCGAAATCTAAGCTTAAGCGCGTCGTAAAGCAGCGTCACGTAAAACGGAGTAAATATCGTAAAAAGCGCCACTTCATAGACCTTCAAATACGCAAAGCTGCGGTAGTAAAAGATATACATCACGCCGATCTGCACGGCGCCCACGGCGCAAATTTTAAGCGCCAGGGCGGGATTTACGCCACGAAATTTCATAAACGGCAAAAAGCAAATTAGCGCCAACGATACGCGCGAAAACGCCAAATACGCGCTGTCTATGCCGCGCAAAAACTCGCCGATCAGAGAGAAACTAAATGCCCAAATACAAGTAACCAAAATCAGTTTTTTCAAAACGTCCGCCTAAGCTTTAAAATTTAGGCGGAATTTTATAAAATTTTAGTTGAATTTGGGATTTAAATTTCGCCCACGCGGCATAAATTTAGGTTTTTATTTATTTTAAATGTGTTAAAATTATCCGATTTTTGAAATTTAAGGGTAAAAATGAACGACGTTTCGGTTATAGTTCTTGCCGCAGGGCTGGGCACTCGGATGAAGTCGCAAAAAGCCAAGGTTCTTTTCGAGCTTTGCGGCGAGCCGATGATAATCCACATCTTAAAGAAAGCTTACGAAATTTCAAACGACGTGAGCGTGATTTTACACTACCAATTCGACGAGGTTAAAAGCGCGGTTTTAGCGCACTTTCCAAACGCTAAAATTTACAAACAAGACCACGAGCATTTCCCCGGCACTGCGGGCGGACTAAAAGAGGTCGAAATCCGCGGGGAAAAAACGCTCATAATCTGCGGCGATATGCCTTTGGTAAAAAGCGCCGAGCTTCGCAAACTCTGCGAGGGGGACGCGGAAGTAAATTTAAGCGTTTTTAGCGCGCGCGATCCATTCGGATACGGCCGCGTAATCACCCGCGGCGGCGAAATTTTAAAGATCGTCGAGCAAAAGGACGCAAACGAGGAAGAAAAGGCGGTAAAAGACGCAAACGCAGGCTGCTACTGCTTTAAAAGCGAGGCATTGAAACAGATTCTGCCGCAGATCAAACCAGATAACGCGCAAAAAGAGTACTACCTCACAGACGCGATCAAAATCGCCAAAGATATGGGCTTAAAATGCGCCGCCGTGTGGGTGGATGAGCAAAGCTTCATGGGCATAAACGATAAATTTGCCCTTAGCATCGCCGAAAATTTAATGCAAAACGAGATCAAAGAAAATTTGATGAAGCAAGGCATTTTGATGCGCCTACCGCAAAGCATCTACATCGACAGTAGAGCGAAATTTATCGGCGAGTGCGAGCTGCAAGAAAACGTAAGTATCATCGGTCCTTGCGTGATCGAAAGCTCGCTCATCAAAAGCGGCTGCGTCATCGAAGATAGCGTCGTAAAAAACTCCGACATCGGTCCGATGGCGCATCTGCGCCCAAAATGCGAAGTTGCTGATACTCATATCGGAAATTTCGTCGAGCTTAAAAACGCGAAAGTAAACAAGATCAAGGCGGGGCATTTAAGCTATCTTGGGGATTGCGAGATCGATGAGGGCAGCAATATCGGCTGCGGCACGATTACGTGCAACTACGACGGCAAGAAAAAATACAAAACGATAATCGGCAAAAACGTCTTTATCGGCTCGGACACGCAGCTAGTAGCGCCCGTGCGGATAGCCGACGACGTCATAATCGCTGCGGGCACGACGGTGACAAGCGACGTTCCGAGCGGCGCGCTGGCGATCAGCCGAAGCAAACAAATCAACAAAGATGGGTTTTTCCATAAATTTTTTAGGAGCGAAGATGAGTAAGAAAAAGGTTTTACTGGCGGTTTGCGGGAGTATAAGTTTTTACAAAGCGTTTGAAATTTTATCCGCTCTGAAAAAGTCGAATTTCGATGTCTATGTCGCGCTTAGCGACGGCGTGCAGGAGTTTGTCAGCTACAAGGCATTCGAGGCGCTGTGCGATCACCCGGTACTTTGCAAAGCCAACGAAAACTGGCAGGCGGGCATTAACCACATCGCTTATTCTAAGGTGGATTTAGTTTTGATCGCGCCTGCGACGGCAAATACGATAAACAAACTTGCGTGGGGCGTCTGCGACAACGTATTTTTAGAGGTGCTAAACGCGGCTTTCGCCCACGCTAAGGTAGTCATCGCACCGGCCGCGAACCCCGCACTACTTGAAAACAACATCACGAAAAACTGCATTGATATGCTAAAAGCAAGCGTAAATGCGTATTTTGTGGATCCGATAGAAAAAACTCTAGCTTGCGGCGACACCGGCAAGGGCGGGCTAGCGAGCACCGAGGCGATCATGCAGACGCTAAAGCGCGCGCTTTACAACGATAAATTTTGGGAGGATAAAACCGTCATCATTACCGGAGGCGCGACGATCGAAAAGATCGACAGCGTGCGCGGCATTACGAATTTTTCCAGCGGCAAAACCTCCAAAGCGATTGCCGACGCGCTGTTTTACCTAGGCGCGGACGTGACGCTGATCTCTAGCAACGAATATGAAAATTTACCGTACAAGCTCGTTAAATTTGAAAGCACTATCGGGCTAAAATCGGCGCTTGACAGCACAAAATTTCCCGACGGCGCATATTTGATAATGGCTGCCGCGGTAAGCGATTACTCGCCAAAGGTGCGCTACAAAGACAAAGTGAAAAAAGCCGAGATCGGCGAAATTTGGAATTTACGCCTAGGCGAAAACGAGGATATCTTAAGCTCCGTGCGCGGAAATATCAAAAAAGTGGGCTTTAAACTCGAAACCGACCGCGAAAACGCCGTCGGCGAGGCTAAACGCATGCTTAACGAAAAGCATCTCGACGCCGTCTGCCTAAACGTGCTGGACGACATCATCAAGCTCGGCGGCGACGTCCTTAAGGTCACCTTTATCACGAAAAACGATCAGGTCGTAATCGACACCGCGCCGAAGGACGAAGTCGCCCTAAAAATCGCGGCTGAGCTGAAAAAAATCTGATCCGTGAATAGCCTAAATCATCTAGCCCTCGTGATGGACGGCAACGGGCGCTGGGCGAAAAAACGCGGTCTACTGCGCACCGGCGGGCACGAAGCGGGCGCGGAGGTCGTGGAGCAGATCTGCGAGTTTTGTATCGATGAAGGCATCGCAAACCTCACGCTTTACGCCTTTAGCACCGAAAATTGGAAGCGCCCGAAAAGCGAAGTGGAATTTTTGATGAAACTGCTTCAAAAATTCCTAATTTCGCGCCGCGAAAAATTTATCCAAAACGAGATAAAATTTTATCCGATTGGCGATGTATCGGCTTTTGAGGGCGATCTGCGAAGCGAGATCAAATATCTTTCAAATTTAACTCAAAACGGGCGAGCGCTAAATTTTAACCTAGCGATCAACTACGGCTCGCGAGACGAGATCGTGCGAGCGTGCGAGAGGCTGCTTGCAAGCGGCGAGCGACTAAGCGAAGCGGGCATCGGCGCACATCTAGATACCGCGCACAGCGGCGACGTGGATCTGCTGGTGCGCACGGGCGGCGAGCAGCGGCTGTCTAATTTCTTGCTCTGGCAGGCGAGCTACGCCGAGCTTGCGTTTACGCCGACGCTGTGGCCCGATTTCACGCGCGAGGAGCTTGCGCGCATAGTGGATGATTTCCGCCGCAAACAGCGCCGCTTCGGCGGTCTTTGAGCTGCGTCGCGGTCGCTCTAACGGTCGCTTTAAATTTTAAAATTTTAATTTGCAAGAACCGCATGCAACGCGGTAAATTTTAAAATTTAATCCGCGGGCGCTCGCGATACCATGAAATTTTAAAATTTCAGGATTTTAATTTACGGCGCCATAAAATTTAAAATTTTTAATACGCAGGCGCGCGACACCATAGAAATTTTAAATTTCGCCCTTTTAAATTTAAAGCTATAGCGCGAGCCGTGTTACGAGGCGCGGTAAATTTAACGCGGCAGGAATTTTAAAATCACGCCGCCCATTCACGCAAGGACCGAAAGGAAGGCCATGAGCTACTAAATACAATGTGGTTGCGGCAAAAAGCTTACGAAAAAGCCGATGAAAACTCTAAGATGCCCAAGATGCGGTAGCGTGTATAAAAAACCCAAGAAATTTATACTGGCGGTCTACATTTGCCTGCTTGTGTTTTTTGTGCTAGCATTTGCTTTCATCCCCGATAAAATGGGGATTTTGGCATCCGCAGGCAGCGGGATAGGCGCATATATTATGTTTTTATGGATCGTAGATACTTTGAACTTCGATCTTTTGGACGCCGTGATACTAGTGGCGGGATTTTTGATTTTCGGCGAATTATATGGGGTATGGGGTGAGCCGCTAATCGCCAGGCTCATAGCTATTTTATTTTGCGTAGGCGCGGCGGCAATTTTCGTAAAATTTTTCCCTTACGAGAGGCAAAAAATCAATGAAAACTAAGAAATTTCTCGCTACCATAGAGCGTTTGATTAAATTTTAAAAAGTTAAAAGCTCCAAAGGAAAAAGATGGATTTAAATATCGTTTACGGCGTGATTTTTGCGGTATTCGGCACCTGCGTGGGCTCGTTTTGCAACGTCCTGATCTACCGCTTGCCGCGCGGACAGAGCGTAAATTTCCCCGCTTCGCACTGCCCCAAATGCTCTCACGCTTTAAAATTTTACCACAACATTCCGCTGCTTTCGTGGCTCTTTTTGGGCGGTAAATGCGCCTTTTGTAAAACCAAAATTTCGATTCGCTACCCGATCGTCGAACTTTTAGGCGGCGCGCTTGCGCTTGCGGCGTATTTCGGCGAGCCCGATCTTGCAAAAGCCGCAGTGCTTGGGCTTTGCTTTATCTTGCTTATGGCGCTTTCGGCGATCGATTTTGAGTATAAAGCCGTACCCGAGAGCCTTCTTTACGTAGTTACAGCGCTTTCGCTTGCTTATACGCTGATGTATGATTTTGATCTTAGCGGCGTGGGCGCGGCGGCGGGATACGCGGCGATATTTTTCGTGCTGCGCCTCATCGTCACCTTCGTGCTAAAGCGCGAAGCGATGGGAAGCGCGGATATTTTTATCGCGGGCGTTATGGGGGCGATTTTGGGCTGGAAGCTGGGCGGCATCTCGATCTACATCGGCGCGATTTTGACGCTGCCTGCGTATCTCATCGCGCACAAAAAGGGCTACGAGCTGCCGTTCGTGCCGTTTTTATCGATGGGGCTGCTTCTTACTTTTATTTTTAGAGATCAAATTTTAAGGCTCTTGGACGTCATTTATGGATAGGGTGCAGCGCTATTTATTTAGCAATTTTGTTGGTTCCTTTGCGTCGCTTTTCAGCACGCTTTTTATCATAATGTCGATCGTCTTTTTCCTTCAGATCGCGCGCATTACGTCGTTTATCGAGATAAATTTTTCGGAGCTAGTCAAGCTATATCTTTTCATGCTGCCGCGTATACTCATATTTACGGTGCCGATCGCGTTTTTCGTAGCGCTTAGCATCTCGCTTTTTAGGCTATCTAAAGAGAACGAAACCATAGTAATATTTACCATCGGCTACGCCACGCGCAAGATCGCGCTGTTTTTCGGCATAAGCGCCGCGCTGTGCTCTTTGGCGCTACTTTTCGTATCGCTTTTTATGATGCCGATAGCCGAAAATTTAAAGGACAATTTCATCGATTACAAAAAAATTAGCGCGACGCTAAATATCAAATCCAACGAATTCGGGCAGAAATTTTCCGACTGGCTCGTTTTTATCGACTCACAGGAAAACAACGGCACAAGCACGCTGTATAAGGATCTCGTGCTGTATAATCCAGGCAACTCGCAGGATCACGAGCGGATGATCGTAGCGCGCAGCGGCGAATTTAAAAACGAAAACGCGAGCTTTTCGGCGATGCTGCACGACGGCAAAATTTACACGATGGGCGGCGAGCAGTGGCACGTAAGCGAGTTTGAAAGCCTAACCCTGCGCACGCAAAGCGACCGCAATATCCGCGGCGGAGGCGGCGTGATCGGATACTGGAGCGATATGAGCGGCAGCGAGAAGCGCAGGAAGGAATTTAGCATCTACACCCTCGTCTCGCTCTTTCCGCTGGCGAGCTTTCTGTTTGCGCTAAGCCTCGGCATCGTGACCTATCGCTACGAAAAGGGCTTCGTTTACGCGGGGATCTTCGGCGTGCTTTTTAGCTACTTTGCGATGATCATGCTGCTCTCTAAATACCCAAGCATCGCACTTCCCGTGACATTCGGCGTTACGCTTATCGGCTCGCTGCTTTACTACAGGATCAAAATTGCCCCGAGATACTAAAAAAGACTCCGAGCTTTGCCGCGGCGAAATTTCAAACAAAAGCTCGTCCGCTCGAAATTTAGCGGATAAAATTTCGACGAGCAAGTCTAGTGCGTCTGAAATTTTGCGTGGCGTAAATTTAAAACGCGAAGCGCAAAACGGCGAGCAGGTTTTGATCTTAAACGACGGGTTTTCAAATTTTAAAAATTCCGCTCTCGCAAGCTCGGCGAGCGATACGGCTACCTATACTGCGCCCGATTGCGGTTTGAATCACGAAAGCGTCAGGCGAAAATATAGCGCCGTTTGCGCCAAGAATACTACGCGTGCGGCAAATTTAAATTCTGCCCGTAAAAATTCCGCCGATACTGCCGCTTCGGATATTTGCGCGATAAATGCAGAGGAAATTTATACGACTGTGCACGCAGACGACCGCGCCGCAAACTCTCTCAAAGCAGATACCGCCTGCAAAGCGGGCATTTCCGCAAACACCCTCGCAAGCGCGTCCAAACTCAAAAATATTATTGAAAGCGCGCCTGCAAGCGACTTCGCAGCGAGCGTAAACTCCGAACGCGTGAAGCTCAAGCTCGTCTATTCCTACGACGGCTCGAAATTTAGCGGCTCGCAGTCTCAGCCTCACGGGCGCGGCGTCGAGGACGTGCTGCGCGCGGCTTTGGGGCGAGTAGGAATCTTTGCGCCGCTCATCAGCAGCTCGCGCACCGATAAAGGGGTGCACGCGCTGCGCCAGGTAAGCTGCGTCGAATGCACCGTGCACTGGGAGCTGTCGCGTCTAAAAGAGCTCATAAACCGCCACTGCGCGCCCTATATTTTTGTGCAACACATCAGTCCGGTGCCGCGCGATTTTCATCCGCGTTACGACGCTGTGACGCGCTGCTATCGCTATGTTTTAAACCACGGACGTCCAAGCCCCTTTCTTAGCGATTTTTGCGTGTTTTATCCGCGCGTGGATCTTGCCGCGCTCAATGCTGCGCTTGCAAATTTCGTCGGCGAGCACGATTTTAGCGAGTTTATGAAAAGCGGCAGCGACATAAAAAGCCCTGTGCGCGAGCTCTACGTCGCGCGCGCCTACTCTTTTAGAAATTTAACCTTGATAAATTTTAAAGCCAACGGATTTTTGCGAGCGCAGGTGCGGCTGATGGTCGCAAATGCCCTAAAGTCCGTGCAGAGCGGGCGCAAGATCAGCTTCTCGCGAGCTCTTAGCAGAATCCCCTTTCCGCCGAACGGGCTGTATCTTAGCAACGTGAGTTATTAAGGCTTGAAATTTATAGCGTTAAATTTTATCTCCAGACGTTTGGATTTCAAGCTTAGAATTTTATCGCGGTAAAATTCCGCATATCAGAGCAGATCACCGAGCTACTTGATATTAAATCACCTGCGTCGCAATGTGTAAAATCGTAAATTTGCGCGAAATTCGATCTGTTTTTATTAGAATTTTATAGAAATTTAGCAATACTTTCAAACTTTTAATTCGAAAAGGAGCGAAGATGAAAAAATTTTCTGTTGCTTTGGTCGGTTTGGCCTTACTAGCTAGCGTTTCAGGCGCTAAGGAGTTCATCAATATCGGCACCGGCGGCATGACCGGCACATATTATCCGGTAGGCGGCGCGATTTGCCGCTTGGTAAATATGGATAAAAATATGAAATGCTCCGTGCAATCGACGGGCGGCTCGACGTATAACGTCAATAATGTGCTTAAAAAAGAGCTAAATTTCGGCTTCGTTCAAAGCGACGTCGTCTATGATAAATACAACGGCACGGGCAAATTTCAAGGCGCGGCGGATAAAAATTTACGCTCCGTAATCTCGATCTATCCGGAGCTTTTGGCTTTCGTCGTCTCTAAAGAGAGCGGCATCAAAGCCTACGGCGACGCTGCAGGCAAAAAGATCAATATCGGAAACCCAGGCAGCGGCAACGAACTAACCAGCACGATAGTTTTTGAAAACTACGACTTTGATCTTAAAAAGCTCGCCCAGCACGGCGTTTTAACGGCGCAAGAATGCCCTATGGCGCTAAAAGATAAGAAGATCGACGGATACTTCTACGTCGTAGGACATCCGACCGCAAATATCACCGATGCGGCGACTTCGCTTCCTATCGACTTAGTCGGCATCGACGATGAGCATATCAAAAAAATTCTAGAAAAATATCCGTATTTCGCTAAAGGCGTGATCCCTGCGAAAATGTATGACGGCGTAGACCACGATACGCAGACTATCGGCGTAAAGGCTGTGCTTGTAACCGACGCTAGCCAAAGCGACGAGGCGGTTAGGGCGGTAGTTAAGGCGATACTTGATAATTTTGACGAGTATAAAAAGCTACATCCTGCGCTAAATTTAGTAAGCAAAGAATCTCTTTTAGAGGGACTTAGCGCGCCGCTTCATCCTGCGGCAGAGGCGGTGTATAAAGAAGCCGGGCTGCTGAAATAGGCTAGTTGATGGAGAAATCTACACAAAACGACGAGCAGGTTTTAGAGGTAAAAAGTAGAGAATTTACCTCTAAAAAGCTCTTCTGGCTCGTGACGCTGGTCTGCTTCGCGTGGTCGGTCTTTCAGCTTTACATCGCGTATTTTACGTTAAATACAAATATCGCGCGCTCAATCCACTTGGCGTTCGCCATTTTTATAATTTTTTCGCTTTTTCCGTTTCGCCCGCGCTCTAAAGCACATTTTTATATCCCGTTTTACGATTATATTTTATTAATCGTCGGAGTCGCCGCGATCTTGTATCCTGCGATAGAATTTAACGGGCTAGCGCAGCGCCCGGGAAATTATCTAACCAGAGATATCGTAGCGTCGTTTATCGGAATTTTCATACTCTTTGAAGCAGGTCGTCGTATGATGGGACCAGCGCTTGGCATTATCGCTTTTACCTTTCTTCTGTATTGCTACTTCGGTCCTTATATGCCCGATATCATCTCGCATCGCGGCGCAAGCTTTGAACTGCTTGCAGGGCATATGTTTTTAACTACAGAGGGCGTATTTGGCGTACCAGTGGGGGTCAGCACCAGCTTCATCTATCTGTTCGTGCTATTTGGCGCGCTTTTGGAGCGAGCCGGAGCGGGGCAGTATTTTATAAACGTAGCGTTTGCGATTTTAGGTCGCTTCCGCGGAGGGCCTGCCAAGGCTAGCGTAATCGCTAGCGGACTAACCGGAATGGTAAGCGGTAGTTCGACCGCAAACGTCGTGACGGTGGGTACCTTTACGATCCCGCTTATGAAAAAAGCGGGGCTTACCGCTACTAAAGCGGGCGCTATCGAGGTAGCCGCAGGCGTAAACGGGCAGCTTATGCCGCCTATAATGGGCGCTGCGGCGTTTATCATCGCGGAATTTTTAGGCATGAGCTACACCAATGTAATGATCGCGGCGGTGATCCCCGCCTTTGTCTGCTACGCGGGGTTATTTTTTATCGTGCATCTGGAAAGCTGCAAGTTGGGACTTCACGGCAGCCGCGATTACGCCAAGGTTTCAAAGCTAAAAATTATATTTAGCGGCATTCATTACATAATACCGATTTTGGTGCTTCTTTTTACTCTATTGATTCTGAAAGAAAGCGCGATCTCTGCAGCATTTAACTCGATTTGCGTGCTATTTTTAATAATGATCGTACAAGAGCCCGCTAAAAAAACGATATTTGGCGAAAAGGTTGGCAAGTCCGATTTTATCGTCGGCTTTGTCGATATTTTTTGGGCTATGGTGGGTGCTGCTAAAAACATGGTCACGGTCGCCGTTGCCACCGCGCTAGCGGGCATCATCATCGGCTCGATCTCGCTTACCGGGCTGGGGCAGGTTCTTTCAGAGCTCGTAGAAGCAGTCGCAGGAAATAGCATAGTATTGATACTTCTGATGACTGCGATAATGAGCCTTATTTTGGGCATGGGGCTTCCTACGACGGCGAATTATATCGTCGTTTCAAGCTTAATCGCACCGGTGATTTTGATACTAGCGGGCAAAAACGGTTTTTTGATCCCTGCAATCGCGGTGCATCTTTTCGTATTTTATTTCGGAATTTTAGCCGACGATACCCCGCCAGTGGGTATCGCAGCATACGCTGCGGCGGGTATCGCAAAGGCAAATCCAGTGACCGTGGGGCTTCAGGGCTTCGTGTATGATCTACGCACCGCGGTGCTCCCGTTTGCATTTTTCTTCAACAATAAGCTGCTTTTGATCCAAAGCATCGGCGATCCGATGGATTCAAAGAGCATCGTTTGGATCAGCGATCCATTGCAAATCGTGCTGATTTTTGCCACGGCGATCGTGGGCATGTTCGCCTTCAGCTCTTCGCTACAAGGCTGGTTCGTTACGAAGTGCAACATGGTAGAGCGCCTGCTATTGCTGCTAGTAACGCCGCTAATGCTGGTGCCTAATATCTGCGCGAAATTCATAGAGTTTATCCCAAGTGAATACGCAAGTTATGGCATCGGCGCTGCGATCTACGTGCTGATCTTTGCAAAGCAGTGGCTTTTAAGGCCCAAAGACTCTAGCGATACTCACGCCGAAAATAGCGTGCCTGCGGCGTAAATCCAAATTTGATCTCGCTAAATTTTAAGATAAATTTGCGGGGTCTTATTAAATTTATCTTCTTACTTTGCATTCTTGCACCAGGATTTTAAATTTAAATCGCCTCTTTACTTCTAAATTTAAATCTCGGCAGATTATGCCCTTAAATTTATTCATACGAAGCTACTGTGTTAAAAAACGTCGCATATTAATCCCATGCTAGTCTATAATTATCGCAGCCGCAGGATGCACGAAATCAATAGAGCAAAGCCGTTTTCGCGTTGCCGCTTGTAATGCCTTCGATAGTTTAAGATATACACGTCCACAAAAGCGAAAATGATTCTTAAAGCAGATAAAATCAAAAACTGTGCAAAATTTCTTCAAAACGATTTGATAATTAAGACCGGGCGTTATAAAATTTTACTTATTTACAGCAATTTCTTGATTATATGTTGTACTTTATTTAAAATAATTTTGGCTCAATTAAACTTAAGCAGATTTTCTCTTATCAATTTCAACAGTTTCTGATATAAGTTTTCCTGTGTAGTTTTAGTATTATATCTAAATTCACATTCCTTTAGATGAAGCAAGAAATTTTC
>CAURMQ010000008.1:0-23091 GCA_963525765.1 uncultured Campylobacter sp.
TCATCTCTATCGATATTTATTTTGATCGGCTTTTTCCCGCTCTCGCCATCGATTTTAATCAACCAACCGGGATTATCGACCGTTTCTAGCGTAAGGCCATATTCATGCTCCCATTCTCCGTCGCATTTGGAAGCGTACCAGTTTTGTATGAGTTTTAGATTACTCATTGTTTCCTCCTTTAATTTTAAAATTCTCGATTTGTTAGGCTTTGATATTGCAATTGAAGCAGGGCTTCTTTGCTATTTAAATTTAATCGCTTATTAAAAATTTCTTTTCCACGCCGTCTTTATTTACGGTGATTATCTTCGAGTTTGGAATATTTAAAAATTTTATAGCTTTTTCGTCCAGCTCTGACAATGGCTCTTCGTGATTATATTTGGTTTTAAAGTAATATAAGAAAAGATCGGCCGTTCGATTTTCATCCATAAGTTGCATTATGCACCTATCGTTTGAATCGCCGCTACCATATCGGTTTATCATCATAAACGGCTCGCAGCTCTTATGAAACGGGAAGCGGCCGAAATTAAAAAGATTGCCGACGAGCTCAAATACAAGGACAAAAAACAGAAATAAAATGAATAGTTTAATTCCTCTACGTTTCATTACGGCGTTTCCTAAATTTTGAAATCAAAAATTCGTTTGTGTTTTAAATGCCAGACGATATTTGCGCTCAAGTCGCGGGTGTGCTCAAGCGCTAGTAGCGGTCTGGCGCAAAATTTACGACGCTATCTCGCTTTTTGCCGCGCCAGCTGCGGCGGATTCGCTTTCGTCCATGATGATGAGCTGTTTTGCACGCTTGATCTTGGCATCGTCGCGAAACGCTGCGCGCACCTTGTCCATGCCGGTGTAGAATTCCTTCATCAAAACAAGGCACAAATACGCGCCGAATTCCGTCGTGCGGATGATCTCGCCCTCGATTCGTACGGCTCCTGCTAGCCTTAGCAGACTAAGCTCCCTGCCCAGCTCGCGGCGCAAATTTAGATCGTTTGCGGCGTTAAATTTAGCGATATCGATCTCGCCGTTAAAAAGCTCGGTCAAAAAGAGGTATTTTGCGCGCTTGGATCTGCTAAAATCGCAAGTGGCGATGACGGTACTTTCGTTTTTGCGCACTCTGCTTGCGTAGTCTTCGAGATTAAACGCATTTACGAGCAGTCTGCCGCCCAAAAAGCTAAACGCGCCGCTTCCGATGCCTACGTATTCGTGGTTTGTGCCTACATATTCGTCGCTCATATTTGATTTTTCGCGAGCGAAAGCCCATGCGTTGCTGCGGTGCCAGCTTGCAAATTCCTTACAGATGATGGAGTAGAACTCCTCCTCGCGGTCTATGTTGCTAACGCCGAGGCTTCGCGCTATTTGATCGCGCATCAAAGGGGATTTCATCAGCGGATACAGCGTGATCTGCTCGGGCTTCACCGCCTTTGCCGCTTCGATGTCGCGAAGTAAAATTTCGCGAGTTTGAAACGGAAAATTAAAGATCAGATCCAGGCTTAAAATCGGCAAAATTCCGACCGCTCGGGATAGCTTTTCTTGCAAAATTTCGCCCGAGCCGAATTTGTTGTAGCGTGAAGCTTTGCGTAAAATATCATCATCAAAGCTCTGAACCCCCACGCTTAGGCGATCTATTAGCCCGCGAAATCGCAGCAAGCTCTCAGGCTCGATGTGGTTAGGATCGCTCTCGCACGAGACCTCTTTGATGCTAAAAAGCGACTTGGCAAGCTCCAGCGTGCGCGCTAGCTCATCCTCGTCGATAAGCGTCGTGCCGCCGCCTACATAAAGCGTCTCAAAGTCGTAGCCTGCGTCTTTCGTGCGCTGCATCTCGGTGCGTAGCGCGCTGAAATACGCCTTACACGCGCCGCGCTCGTAGGCGTATTTATGAAAGGAGCAGTACGGGCAAAACGTGTGGCAGAAAGGCACGTGCATGTAGAGCATATATTTTTTATCTGGGTTTGGAATTTTAGCGATATTTTCCTGCGTGATGTCGATTCTAAGGGAGTTGTATAGGGATTTTTGCATAGTTTCGGCGGCGTATTTTTTGGCGAAGCTATGCACCATTTGACTGATAAAATTCATAAAACTTTAACCTTTTTTAAACTTAAAAATTAATTTTTGAAGTTTATCGAAAACTAACTTATAAATTTATCAAGAATTCAATAAAAAGCGCAGCGCCGCCATATATATTAGCGTAGGAAGCGCTATCGTCACGAGCGAATTGCGAAATTTAGCATGCACGACAAACGCCATAATCAGGCAAAATAGTAGCGTCGCCGTTTGCAGCACGTTCGCGCTAAAAGCCCGCTCGCCCGAAAAGCTAGGCAGCATCGTCTTAAGCGCATAGATCGTCAAAACGACCATTATCAAAAGTCCGGAGTTTTTCTGCAAATATGCCAGATTTGGACTCGCGGTCTTTTTCTTAAAAAGAAGCAGCGGCAAAAATCGCGTCAAAATCGTAGCGATCGAGGCTAGAAAGATATAGGGTAAAATTTCCACTACCTACCCCTTTTTAGGAATTTTCGCAGCCTGCGCCCCGCGCGCGAAGGTCGCTCGAAGTATTTACGAAAGAGCAGCAAAACCGCAGTGCCGAAAATCAGAGTGCCGAATAAAAAGTATTTTGTAGGAAAGATAAAAAGCCCCGCAAATGCGCAGGCAAATCCTAGCAATAGCACTTTGTATTGCGGATTTGCTTTAAAAACCTCATAGGTTAGCATCGCAAAAAGCGCCGTCAGACTAAACTCGACTCCGCTAAAATCAAGCTTCAAGCTTGCTCCCAAAACAGCCCCTACAACGACGCCCGCGACCCAGTAGGATTGATTTAAGACCGCGGTTAGATTATAGAGCAGATCAAGCTCTTTTAGCCTTTGTGGCGTTACGGGCTGTTCGCCGCTAAGCTCCTCGGGGCGCAAAAACGCGCGCGCTTTTAGCAGCGCAAAGGTTTCGTCGGTAAGGGCATACACGGCGTAAATTTTATGACGTACGAAGCGCAGCTCGTCCAGTAGCGACATCGTATAGAAAAAATGGCGAAAATTTAGCAAAAACGCCACGACGAAGGTATCTACGAGCGAGGCGTGAGTTACGATGAAGGCGATCAGCACGAACTCCACGCTGCCTGCGTAGATCAGCAGCGAGGTTAGCGCGAGCGCCCATACGGGCAGGTCTTGGCTGATGCCGTAGATACCAAACGCCAGCCCCAGCGGCACGTAGCCCATCATCACGGCGAGGGTGGATCTAAAAATTTCAAATTTACTCATAGCTTTCCTAAATTTAAAAGCGCGATTGTAACTAAAATTTTATTAAATTTTACAGGGCTTGCGGGCGAATCTATGCCGTCGCTAGCGAGTTTTATGTGGTGTGCGGTCGTAATAGGAGCTGTAAAATTTGCTCGCTTCGGCGCCGTAAAATTTTAAAATTTAGCCTGCGTAGAATTTTGCGAAATTTTAAAATTTAAGGGGACGAATCTTTAAATTTAGCCTAAAATACGTGGCGCAAAAGCACGAATGCAAACGCCGAAAGCAGCGCCGAGACGGGTAGGGTGATGATCCACGCTAGCCCGATCGGCTTCATTAGCGACCAGTTCGTGCTGTGATTTACCAAGCCGATGCCTAAAATCGCGCCGATTAGCACGTGGGTCGAGGAGATCGGCAGCCCAAGTACCGATGCCGCCATGACGACGACGGCGCTTGCGAGCTCGGCGCTAAAGCCAGAGGCTGGGTGGATTTTTGTAAGATTGGTGCCTACGGTGGCGATCACCTCTTTGCCGATGAACCAAAGCCCAGCTATTAGGGCTACTGCGAACATTATCATAATCTGCTGCGGCACGGGAGTGGAGGGATTGATACTATTCGTAGCCATCGTATCGATGATGGCGGCAAACGGACCCACGGCGTTTGCGATGTCGTTGCTGCCGTGCGAAAAGGCAAAGCCGCTAGCAGTGAGTACCTGCAGCCAGCTAAACATCAAAAACGCAGATTTGTTTAAATTTGAGCGGCGCAGGGTTTTAGCGAAAATAAACATCAAAAGCCAGGTAATTAGCGTCGACATACCGATGATGAGGTAGTTGTAAAAATTCGTAAGCCCGAAATTTAGATTATGCAGCCCCTTAAATATCAGCATCGCCGAGATCACGAAAGCGCCGATACCCGCTACGGCGGGGATCCCGTACTCTAGGGCTTTGTGGGATTTGAGCTTCTCTTTTTTCGCGTCAAGCTCGATCACCTTTTTATAATACTCGCTATCCAGCTCGCTTGGATCAAAATCGGGATCGCGCATAGCGTAGATATCGTGATTTAGCGCTTCTGCATAGGCGATCTTTTGAATATCGTCCAGAGTCTCGAAGGTCTTTTTGTGAAGCTTGCGGAGAGATTTTTTTTCGCGCTTTATGCGGTCGATCTTTATTTGAGCGTAGCGGTTATAATCCAAAATATAATGTTTGATGAGCCAGAAAATTCCAAAGGAGATCACTCCGCCCAAAATTGGCGAGAACACCCAAGAGATCGCTATTTTGCCGATCTTATCCCATTGCACGAGCCACAATGCGGAAGTCTCTGCGGTATTAAGCAGGGCGCCTAGCGTAAGCCCCGAGCCTACGATACCGCCGATGATCGCATGAGTAGTGGATACGGGCAAACCCTTTCTGCTGGCAAAAAGTAACCATGCCCCCGCCGCAAAAAGCGCGCTCATCATTACATAGATAAAATCCCTAGGATGCACGTCCATTTTGCTAAGATCGATTATGCCGCTGCGGATCGTCGAGGTTACTTCGCCGCCTGCGATTACCGCGCCGCTTGCTTCAAATACCGCCGCGATACAAAGGGCTTGCGCGATACTAAGGGTGCCGCTTCCGACGCTGGTGCCGAAGGAATTTGCCACGTCGTTTCCGCCGATATTAAAGGCCATAAAGATGCCCAAAAATACCGAAACTAAAAATAGCATTTTATCGCCGCTTCCTATAAAACCGAATCCCCAGATAAGAAAATAGATTGTTACGCCGCAGAATATGCCGTAGAAAATGAGACTTATCTTGCTAGATTTCATAGCTCTCCCTTAAAATCCGCGAAATTTTACCACACGCGCCTTAATCCCCACTAAATCGCACGAGAGAGGTATATTAAATTTTACTTTTAAAAGCGAATTTAGTGGCGCGCGCTAAGCTTTATTAAATCAATACTTCGTTACAATCCACATTAAATTTTAAAACCGAGGCGAAAAATGTCTAGAATTCCGCTGCAAAGCCCATATTTCGGAATATTCGTGATGCTAATCCTGGCTTTTTGCGTCTTTTCGCTCATCGTTAAACTATCCTCTTTGGTAGGCTCGCGTTTGGCAGACAGGCGCGATGAGCGACTAAAGGGCGAAATTTACGAAAGCGGCCCCGAGGCCGTCAAGCAGCCCAACCGAATGAACTCCCACTTTTTTTTAATAGCCGTGCTTTTCATACTTTTTGACGTCGAGATTATCTTTATGTTTCCGTGGGCGGTAAATTTTAAAATTTTAGGCGTGTTCGGGCTTGTAGAGATGGTGTTTTTCATCGTATTATTAGGCATCGGTTTCATCTACGCCTGGAAAAAAGGAGCGCTAAATTGGCAGAGCATAAGATAAACTACGCGCGCGAAAACGGGCTTCCAGTAGTTCTTACCACCGTCGATAAGCTGATCGCGTGGGGCAGGAGTAACTCCTTGTGGGCGATGACATACGGGCTTGCTTGCTGTGCGATCGAGATGATGGCGGCGGGCGCGGGCAGATTTGATTTTGACCGCTTCGGCACGATATTTCGCGCAAGCGCTAAGCAATCAGATGTGATGATAATCGCAGGCACGCTTAGCAAAAAGCACGCCGAGTTTACGCGCCGTCTATACGACGCGATGCCCGAGCCCAAATGGGTCATCAGCATGGG
This sequence comes from uncultured Campylobacter sp., assembly GCA_963525765.1. Lineage (GTDB taxonomy): Bacteria > Campylobacterota > Campylobacteria > Campylobacterales > Campylobacteraceae > Campylobacter_B. The sequence continues at coordinate 5,888 of CAURMQ010000008.1, forward strand.
CAGCTGCGCCAATACCGGAGGGATGTTTAATACCTACGCTACGGTGCAGGGCTGCGACCGCATAGTGCCCGTGGATATCTATCTGCCAGGATGCGCGCCGCGCCCCGAGACGCTGCAGTTTGCTATGATGGTGCTGCAAAAAAAGATCCGCACCCAAACCCCGCGCCGCGCGCAAAAGGCAAAAAGGCTGATCTGATGAGAAAATTTAATCCCAAAGGCGATCAGAGTAAAAAAAATTACTACAAAGACAGATTTTTTATCCCCGAGGAGACGCAGAAGCTAGACGCAAGCGCGAGCGATTTTAAAGACGATCTGGACGCGCTTGAAGGCATCCAAATTTTAAACTCATACGTGGAATTTAACACCCTCGTGCTCTATGTGGAGCCTGCGCAAAATTTAGCGGCGCTGCGTGCGCTTAAGAGCGCTGGATATGAAATTTTATGCGAGCTAAGCGGCGTGGATTTTACCGAGGCTCGCGGCGGCATAGAGGTTTTTTATCAGCTTTTGGACATCAAAAGGGCGCGCCGCGCGCGGCTAAAGTGCTTCGTGCCGAATGAGAGCTTTTTGCAAAGCGCTGCGGGCATCTACAAAAGCGCGAACTGGGCTGAGCGCGAGCTATACGATATGATGGGCGTTTGGATTGAAAATCATCCAAATTTGGCGCGCCTAATAATGCCCGATGATTGGCTCGGACACCCGCTTTTGAAATCCTATCCGCTGCAAGGAGACGAGTTTGCCAAGTGGTACGAGGTTGATAAAATTTTTGGATCTGGCGCGCGCGAACGAATCGGCGAAGAGAACCGAAATTCCGCATTCGTAGACGAAAAAGATACCTTTAATTTCGCGCGGCTCTATCACGAGAGCGGTTACGGCGAGCCGCGGCCGAAAGAGAAAATTTTACAAGAATATCAAGAAGAGGGCGGCGTGCGCTTCGTAAAACGCGCTAAACGCGGAATTTACAAGATCATCACAAAGAGAAAATAATGCAAAATCCAAGTAAGCTAAGACCGTTTTTCGAAAACATCGAGTACGAGCGCGAGGGCGCGAATATGATCTTAAATTTCGGTCCGCAGCATCCAAGCGCGCACGGCCAGCTAAAGCTAGTGCTGGAACTTGACGGCGAGCGTATCGTGCGTGCGCGCCCGGGCGTAGGCTATATGCACCGAGGCATCGAAAAGATGGCCGAAAATATGATCTACGCGGAATTCGTCCCCGTAACAGACCGCGTCGATTACGTCGCATCGGGCTCGAACAACTACGGCTTTTGCGCCGCGGTCGAGAAGCTCTGCGGTATCGAAGTGCCGCGCCGCGCGCAGATCATCCGCACGATCTTGCTGGAGCTTAATCGTATCAGTTCGCACCTCCTGTTTTTGGGTACGCACGCGCTTGACATCGGCGCGATGACGGTATTTCTCTACTGCTTTCGCTCGCGCGAATACATACTTGATCTGATAGAGAAATACTGCGGCGCGCGCCTTACGCACAATAACATCAAAATCGGCGGCGTCTTTTTGGATCTGCCTGCGGGCTGGATAGAAGAGATGCTAAAATTTTGCGACGAATTCCCAGGCGACATTAAAGAATTTGAAGATATGCTCGATACGAATAGAATTTGGCTGATACGAACCGAAGGCGTGGGCGTGATCTCGCACGAAGACGCTCTTAGCTGCGGCTGTAGCGGAGTAACGCTGCGCGCTAGCGGGCACGCGTGGGATATCCGCAAAGAAGAGCCCTATCTCATCTACGACGAGCTTGATTTCGACGTGCCGTATGCGAGCGAAGGCGACTGCTACGCGCGATATAAGTGCTATATGGCGGAGATGCGAGAGAGCCTTAAAATTTTGCGCCAGTGCGCGAAGCACTATCCGCTGAGCGATCCGCAAATTTTAGCGATCGACCCCGCTTACGTAAATCCTAGCAAAGAGCAGATCATGACGCAAAACTACTCGCTGATGCAGCATTTCGTACTGGTTACGCAGGGTTTGCGCCCGCCCGTGGGCGAAATTTACGCCGTGAGCGAGAGTCCTAAGGGCGAACTTGGATTTTATATCCGCTCGATGGGCGAAAGCCGCCCGTACCGCCTTAAGATCCGCACGCCAAGCTTTTGGCACTGCGCGATTTACGAAGAAATTTTACCCGGGCAGTATCTTGCCGACGCCGCGGCGATCATCGGCAGCACGAATATTATCTTAGGCGAGGTGGATCGATGAAGCGCTACGATTTAAGGCATCTGGGCGATAAATTTTTAAACCGCATGGGCGAAATTTTAAAAAATTCCGCTCACGGCGAGACGATGATCTTTATGTTTGAGATGGGCGATTTCAGCGCGGTTCAAAAAAGCGCAGATCTGGTGGAGGGGCTAAATTCCACGCTTTTAAGCTCGATTCGTTATAACCAAGTCGATTGGATGGTCGTCGCCAAAAAGGGGAGAGGATGAAAATTTTAAATTTCGCGTCGCTGCTTAGCTTGCAAAATCCCGCGCTTGCAGAAGGTTTTAAGAGCGCTGAAATTTTAAGCGTATCGCCACTGCAAGATCCGCATCTTCCGGGTGAGTTGATAAAATGCGAGATCGGCGCGCAAAGCTTCGTGCTGGCGCTAATCTGCGCTAGTTTTTGCGACGAGCCCTATTTTACGGAGCTGGATCTGGAGTATCTAAGCGGCGAAAGCAGCGTGGGCGAGGAGGAGATCGAGCAGATCGCGGAGTTTTTACGGGGAGGCTGCGACGCGCTTTTGATCGACGATGCGCTTATTAAAACCCACCCCGACGCCGAGAATATTAAAGCCTTTCTATCTCTCATAGCGGCGAAGTTCGGGGTTAAAATTTTAAGCTTACGCGGCGAGCGAGCGGATTTGGGCGCACAAGAGCGGGTAAATTTAAGCCCCCTTAAAGAGCCTGAGAATTTCGACGGCGCCGTGGTTTTCAAACACGATGCAGACGAGCGGCTCATCGGCGGAAGGTATTTTTGCATGGTCGCAAAGATCAAGGGCGGCGATCGTGTCCGCATCAAAACGCCGCACCTAAATTTGGAAAAAGAATTTATTTTGGATGAGGAGCTAAAGGGCACGATTGCGCTTTTAGGCTCGGGCGGTCAGGGCTTTGGCGGTTATAATTTCGAACTAGCCGAAATTTCTAAGGTTTAAAATGGCAAAGATCACGATCGACGGTAAAGCTTGCGAGTGCGACGAGGGCGAGTACATCTTGCAGGTCGCGCGTCGCTGCGGCGTTTTTATCCCTGCGCTTTGTTATCTAAGCGGCGGTACGCCGACGCTCGCATGCAGGCTTTGTATGGTCGAAGCGGACGGCAAGCGCGTCTATAGCTGCAACGCCAAGGCCAAGGACGGCATGGTCGTTTACAGCCGCAGCCCCGAGATCGACGCCGAGCGCGAAGCGATCACGCAGGTTTATTGTATCAACCATCCGATGGCGTGCGGGGTTTGCGATCAAAGCGGCGAGTGCGAGCTTCAAAATTTAGCCCATCTGATGCGCACAAACGCCCAAAGCTACGCCATCTGCGATACGGCGCGCGAGGTGCAGGATTGGGGTTATTTGAGCTATGATCCTAGCCTTTGCATCGTTTGCGAGCGCTGTATCACCGCCGCGAAAGACCGCTTGGGCGTAGATGCGTTTAAGCTCGTCCCACGCGGCGGAGACGCGCCGAGTAAGGAGCAAAAGGACGCGATGCCTAAAGACGCCTACGCCGTGTGGAACAAACTTCAAAAAAGCCTAATCGCGCGGGTAAATGAAAATGATGATTGCGTAAACTACGGCGAGAGCGCGGCGGTCTGCCCGACGGGAGCTTTGGTGGAGAGCGCGTTTAAATATGTTTCAAACGCCTGGGAGCTGCGTCAAATCCCCGCTTCCAATCCGCACAGTAGCGACTGCGAACTGCTTTATTACGAGATCAAGCGCCGCGGCATAGGCGAGTCGCGTGAAAAAATTTATCGCGTTAGCAGCGACATAAATTTTAGCGTCCTGCATGCAGGAGCGCGCTTCGGCTGGGATTTTTCAAACGAGCGGGCGAGCAAAAACGAAGCGGTTTTTAACCGCATCGTGCGCGGCATCGAGGACGGCGAGATCAAAAATATCAAATTTAATAGCTTCATCACCAACGAAGAAGCTCGGATTTTAGAGCTTTTGCGGCAAAAATTTAAGCTCGCTCTGATCAACGACGAAGCGCTTGCCTATCAAAAATTCCTGCGCGAATTTTCAAAGCTTAGCGGCACGAAATTTTATAATGCGGATTCGCAGACGATTAAAAACAGCGATTTTATAGTAGTTTGCGGCACATTTTTGCGCAGCGACGCTCCAAATCTAGGCTATGCGGTAAACAGCGCCTGCAAGCTAAATAAGGCAAGCGGGATCTATTTTCATCCGTTTTGCGACGAGGGCATTAAAGGCTTTAGTAAAAATTTCATCCATCAGCCGCTCGCCGCGGGGTTGGAGGCGCAGATCCTGCTTTGGATCCTACAGAAATTCGGACATGATTTGCCTGGGTGGCTGGATGCGAAACTCGCGGCGGAATTTAAAATTTCGCGCGCCGCGGCGAAGCAAAATTTAGGCGAGAAATCTACGGGTTCGCGAAATCCTGAGAATTCTGCGGAGGCAAATGGCACTAAGAGCGTTGCGAGTGCGAGCGGTACCGAAAATTCCGCAAGCACGGATGGCGCTGAAAATTCCGCAAAAAATTCCGCACAGAATTCCGAGAATCCCGCGGAAAGTAAAATTTCAAATTTTGCCCGCACGCTCGGGCTGGACGAGCAGAAAGTGGATGAGCTTTTGGCTAAAAAGGAGAGCTTTTCGCTCATCATCGGCGAGGATTTTATCCGTACGCCAAATAGCGCCACGCTCGCGCGTCTAGCGGGTTTGGTGCAGCGCTACACGCCGCTAAAAGTGCTAGTGGTGCCGCCGCGCACGAATAGCCTTGGCGTCGCGCTCATCTGTGAACTTAGCGCGCAAATGAGCGCGGGCGAGACGCTAGGCTACAACGAAGCGGGCGATATAAGCTTCGGCGTGCTGGAAGCCGATTTAGACGCACCTAGCTTGGTGCAGCAGGAGGGTACATTTACGAACTACGACAAGCGCGTAGTGCCTACCAATGCGGCGCTTGATTACGGCGGTTACGAGCTAAACGATATCGCCTGTGCGCTGGGAGCTTGCGCGGAACACGCGATCAGCTATACGTCAAACTTGGGCGCAGATTTTGAGCAGGTTAAATTTGACGATTTAGAAAATTTCTACGACAACGGCGGCGCAAACCACCGCGGATATGAGTTGCGAAACAAGGAGCTCGCTGCTAGCGAGGAGGAGTTTGAAATTTCGCTTTCAGCGCCGCTTAGCGCGGGCACAGGCGAAACTTTAATCTATGAGGCAAATCCGCTGCATCAATTCAATAAATTTAGCGGCGCAAGCAGCGGGCTGGGCGAAGCGGGCGCGCTGTATCTAAGCCCCGGCATCGCCGAAGCTCTGGGCGTAAGCGCAGGCGACGTCGTTAAAATTTACCAAGCAGACGGCGCGAGCAATGATGAAAAAACTGGCGGCGCAGGCAAAACGAGTGCCGCTAATGATAAAAGCGGCGCCGGTCGTGCGAAAAAAACGGATCGCGCAAGCGACGCGCATAAAGCAGACGGCGCCGGTAATGAAAATAGCGAAAACGGTGCGATTGAGCTCGTAAATTTAAAATGCGAAATCGTCGCTAGCGTAAAGATCGATCCAGGCTTTAGCGGGGCGTATCTGCCGTATTTTGATGAGAAACTTCGCGGCGAGATATTTTTCAAAACCTCGCGCTACGCCATTGTAAAAATCGAGAAAATTTCAAATTCCAAAGGAGAGGGCAGATGAGCGATAGTGCATTTTATTTCGTAGCTACCGTCTTAAAGGCGCTCGTGATTTTAGCCGTCATCGCGCTACTCTCGGGGCTTGCAACCTATGCCGAGCGTAAGGTGCTTGCCTTTATGCAGCGCAGGATCGGACCCTCTATGGTCGGGCCTGCGGGGCTTTTGCAGGTTGGCGCGGATATGATAAAGCTTTTTACCAAAGAGGACGCGATCCCTGCGCGGGCGAATAAGCTTCTTTTTAAAATCGCGCCGATAATCTCTGCTACGGGCGCTTTCGTGGCGCTTTCGGTAGTGCCGCTGCTGCCGGAGTTTACGATCGGCGGGCGAACCATCCAGCCGATTTTAAGCGATATAAATGTGGGAATTTTATTTTTGCTCGGAGCTAGCGGCACCTGCGTTTACGGACTGCTGATCGGAGGGCTTGCGAGCTACAATAAATGGGGCACGATAGGCGCATTTCGTGCGTTTTTGCAGATCACCTGCTTTGAGGTGATAAACGGTCTTAGCCTGATCCCTATCGTGATGATCACGGGCTCGCTCTCGCTCATCGACATCGTAAGCGCGCAAAGCGGCGGTATTGACAAGTGGTTTATCTGGAAAGAGCCCGTCTGCTTCGCACTCTTTCTCATCGCAGCCTTTGTAGAGTGTAACCGCACGCCTCTGTGCCTTACTGAAAACGAAACCGAGATTGTAGCGGGCGCTGGTACGGCGTATTCGGGTATGCGCTGGGGTATGTTTTTTATCGGCGAATACGCTAATATCATAACTTACTCAGTCGTTACGACGCTGGTCTTTTTAGGCGGATTTAACGCATTTTGGTTTATCCCCGGCGGCGTCATGATGGTATTAAAATCAAGCCTCGTGTTTTTCTGCTTTCTATGGGCTCGCGCGGCGTGGCCGCATCTGCGCCCCGATCAGCTGATGGGGCTTTGCTGGAAAGCCTGCATGCCGCTAGCTCTTGCTTGCGTGCTAATTACGGCGCTAGCGATCGTTTAAGGAGGGTTGCGATGGCAAGATACGCCCAGATCGATAAACGAGCCCCTATTAAATCCGGCGGTGATAAGCTTCGTAGATTTCTAACCCGCACCTTTCGCGGCGAGCTTTTCGTGGGGCTGTGGGTTGTTCTAAAAAATATGTTTAAGCGCGGCGGCTCGCATACGCTTCGGTATCCTATGGAAAAATTTGTCATGCCGCCTAGATATCGCGGCGTGCATAAGCTCATGCGCCTGCTTGAAAGCGGCAGCGAGCGTTGCATCGGATGCGGCCTGTGCGAGAAGATCTGCGTGGCAAACTGCATCGCGATGGAGACCAGCCTCGGCAGCGACGGTCGCAAAAAGGTAGATAACTACTCGATAAATTTAGGGCGCTGCGTCTATTGCGGGCTTTGCGCGGACGTCTGTCCCGAGATCGCTATCGTGCACGGCTGCGAATATGAGCTTGCGAGCGAACAGCGCGCGTATTACGGCTTTAAAGAGGACCTTCTCATACGCGGCGAAAATTTATGTTTAAACGGCGCAGCGCAGGAGTTTGCGGGCTACGGCAGCCTGGATGAAAATGCAGGCGCGCGGATCAAGGTGACGCCGAACGCCTATATAAAAAGCGACGCCGCAAGCGACGAGCCAAACTTAAAGAACGCGGATTTAAATTTAAAAAGCGCCGCGGAAAGCTCTAAAAAAGAGGGCGCCGCTAGCGATAAAATTCTATTTTCAGGCGGTGCGGGCTTAAGCGGCGAAATTTTAGCCGAGTGGCAAAATACCGAACGGACAAGCTTAAAGGAAAGTTCCGCCGCGGACGCCGAAAATTCTAAAGAAAATTCCGTTACGGACGCTCAAAATTCCGCGCCTGATTCACAGCGAAATTCCAAAGAAAATCTCGCCTCTCAAAGCGCCGAAAATTCCGTCGCGCAGGGGGAGGAGCAATGATACAAACGCTTGCATTTTATTTTTTCAGCGCGGTTTGCCTGGCGCTTTTCGGTATCAGCGTTTTTAGCAAAAACGTCCTTTACGCCCTTAGCGCGCTGGCCGGCGGCATGGTATTTATGAGCGGATTTTTCTTCTTGCTGGATGCGGAGTTTTTGGGCGTAGTGCAGATCATAGTTTACACGGGCGCCGTGATCGTGCTTTACGGCTTCGCGCTGATGTTTTTGGGCGCGGATAAAAACGTAAACGAGCCTAAAAAAGGGGCAAGGCTATTTTTCGCGCTTAGCGGCGTGATCGCATTTTTGCTCGTGATTATCGTACTTGGCGCGGTGGTCGCAAACAACGTAGAAACGCTTAAAATTTTAAACACCGACGATACCGAGGCGCTTGGGATGATTATTTTTACGAAATATCTGGCGATTTTCGAGCTTGCCGCCGTGATGCTGCTCGTGGCGATGATCTGCGCTATCGTGCTTGCGCATAAGCAGATGGACGCGAGCCTGAGCTACGAAGAGAGCGAGGGGTAAAATGGGTCTAAATCACTATCTGATCGTTGCTGCGATGATGTTTGGGCTCGGGCTTGCGGGTATGATGAAGCGACGGAATTTGATAATGCTCTTTTTTTCGAGCGAAATTTTATTAAACGCCGCAAATTTAGCCCTCGTAGCCGTGGCGAAGTTTTACGACAACATAAACGGCGAAATTTTTGCACTTTTCATCGTAGCGATAGCCGCGAGCGAGATGGCCGTGGGGTTAGGGCTGCTCATCTTGTGGTATAAGAAAACGGGCAGCATCGAACTTGACAGCTTCGTAAATTTTAAAAATCCTTCTAAGGATGGGTCTGATGCTTGATACCGTTTTTGTATGGCTCTTAATCGCCCTTTTCGCACCGCTTGCCTCGGCGATCTTCGCAGGCGTTTTCATTCGCGCCAAAGACAAGATGTTTATAGGCGTAATCTGCTCGGCGCTGGTGATTTTAAGCACTATCGCGTCGCTTGCTTTGATGGAGCTCGTCTCTGACAACCGCCTAATCAGCGTAAGCTTAGCCGATTTCATAAGCACGGGATTTTTGGACGCAAAATTTAGCTTTCTCATAGATAGCGTCAGTGCGGTGATGATGGTGGTCGTAGGCATCGTATCCAGCGTCGTGCACGTGTATTCGATCTACTATATGTGGGATGATGAAAACTTCGCTAAATTTTTCAGCTTCCTGGGGCTTTTCGTTTTTTCGATGCTGGTTTTGGTAACGAGCGATAATTTTTTAGGACTTTTCATCGGCTGGGAGGGGGTCGGACTCTGCTCGTGGCTGCTAATAGGCTTTTGGTATGATAGGAGCAATTACAGCTGGTGCGCCAACGAAGCTTTCATAATGAACCGCATCGCAGATCTTGGGATGCTGCTTGGAATTTTTCTGATCTATTTAAATTTCGGCTCGCTGCGGTACGAGGTGGTGTTTGCGAACGCAGCGAGCTTGGAGCCTGAAATTTTAACTCTGATCGCAGCACTTTTATTTATCGGCGCGATGGGCAAAAGCGCGCAGTTTCCGTTTCATACTTGGCTTGCCGACGCGATGGCGGGTCCGACGCCCGTGTCCGCGCTTATTCACGCAGCGACGATGGTTACGGCGGGCGTTTATCTGGTGATCCGCGCAAACGCAATTTTCGCGCTCGCGCCCGAAGTAAGCGGCTTTATCGTCTGCTTGGGCGCTTTCGTGGCGGTCTTTGCGGCGTCGATGGCGCTGGTTCATAATGATCTTAAAAAAATCATCGCCTACTCCACGCTTTCGCAGCTTGGCTATATGTTCGTAGCCGCGGGGCTCGGGGCGTATTGGATCGCGCTATTTCATCTGGCGACGCATGCGTTTTTCAAGGCACTTCTATTTTTGGGCGCGGGCAACGTAATGCACGCGATGAAAGACGATCTAAATATCCAAAATATGGGCGGATTATATAAGTTTATGCGACCTACGGCGATTTTAATGTGCATAGGCTCGCTCGCGCTTTGCGGATTTTATCCGTTCGCTGGCTTTTTTTCAAAAGATAAAATTTTAGAAGCGGTGTGGAGTGCGGACGCATATTTTATCTGGGCGCTGCTGTTTGCGGGCGCTGCGATGACGACGTTTTACAGCGTGCGTCTGATAATGCTCGTGTTTTTCGGCAAGCAAAATTTTACCCACCATCCGCACGAGGCGAAAGGCTTTGCCCTCATCGCGATGGGCGTGTTAGCCGTGCCTGCGATGATCGCGGGCTTTTTCGAGCACGATTTTGCGGAGTTCGTGCTTAGCATACTGCCGGGCTTTAAAGCTTCGATCCCGCACGGCGTAGAGGTAATTTTGATCGCCATAACGCTAGCGATGATAAGCGCGGTAGCGATCGGCACGATTTGGACATACGGCAAGGGTAAATTTAGCCAAAATTTAAAGAACTGCAAATTTTATAAAATTTTGATCGCTCAGTATTTTATCCCGCAAATTTACGAGCGCGTGATCGTGCGCGGATACGCCAAGCTTAGCGAGATCTGCGCTAAATGCGACGGCGCGATCATAGACGCCAGCGTCGATCTGATCGCTCGCATCGCGGTAAAAGGTGGTGAAGGAGCGGATCGCGCAAGCAATAGCGGAGATTTGAGCGCAAATTTAAGGTGGATGGTTTTGGGATCTTTCATTTTGCTGATTTTGGCGTTTGCGCTGTGAGGTGGGCATGGAATACTTTTTAAGTTTGGTTATATTTTTTCCGGCGGTAGCTGCGGTTTTAGGCTTTTTGATCGACGAAGCGAGCATTAAGACCTACGCCGTTACGATGAGCTTTATAGAGTTTGTGCTTTCGCTCGTTTTGTGGATACTCTATGAGCCGGTGGACGGCATCGCGTTTAGCGTGCTGCACCCTTTCATAAGCGAATACGGCATCAACTACTTTATCGGCGTGGACGGAATTTCGCTGTTTTTAGTGATCCTAAGCACGCTGGTTACCTTTTTGGCGCTGCTTAGTTTAAGCATTAAAGAGCGCGCCAAAAATTTAATCATCTGCATTTTGTTTTTAGAGATGACGATGGTGGGCGTTTTCGTGGCGCTGGATGCGATTTTGTTTTACATCTTTTGGGAGCTTTCGCTTATTCCGATGCTCTATATCATCGGCGCATGGGGCAGCGGCAAGAGAATTTACGCCGCGGTGAAATTTTTCATCTACACCTTCCTCGGTTCGATGTTTCTACTCGTAGGACTCGTAGCGATGAGCTATTTCTATCACGAGGCTACGGGCGAGTATAGCTTTAATATCCTAAACTGGCAGAGCCTGTCGCTGCCGCTTAGCACGCAAATTCCTCTATTTTTGGCATTTTCGGTCGCTTTTGCGATCAAGACGCCTTGCTTTCCTTTTCATACCTGGCTTCCGTACGCGCACGGGCAGGCTCCTACGATAGGCTCGGTTCTGCTTGCCGCGGTGCTTCTTAAGATGGGTACCTACGGCTTCGTGCGATTTTCGCTGCCGCTATTTCCCGACGCGAGCGTGCATTTTAGCGGGATGATGTGCGCCGTGGCGATCGTTATGATCATCTATGCGAGCTTCATCGCCTTTGCGCAAAAGGACATCAAACAGGTAATCGCGTATAGCTCGATCGCGCATATGGGCGTCATAATGCTAGGAATTTTTTCAATGAGCCGCGAAGGAATGAGCGGCGCGGTATTTTTGATGATCAGCCACGGTATCGTAAGCGGCGGGCTCTTTATGCTCGTAGGCTTTTTATACGACCGCAGGCATACGAAGCTTTTTAGCGAATTCGGCGGACTTGCGCGGGTGATGCCGCTTTATGCGTTTTGCTTTTGCGTCGTGCTGCTAGGCTCGATAGGCCTTCCTCTTACGATCGGCTTTGTGGGAGAATTCCTAAGCCTTGCTGGGATTTTTAAAATAAGCTTTAGCTATGCGCTTTTGGGTGGACTCGGCATCATAATGGGCCCGATCTATTCGATGAATCTTTATAAAAAGACCTTCTTCGGCGCGCTCGTGCATGAGGAAAATAAAAAGCTAAGCGATCTAAACAAAACCGAGCTTTGCTCTATCATCCCTATCTGCGTGCTGGTGGTAGTGCTGGGCGTCGCGCCGAATCTGATGTTAAAGAGTATCGAGCCCAGCGTGACGCAAAGCCTTGAGCTGATGTTTAACAAAGCCTCTCAAACCGCGACTCGCGCCTATATGGAAAAAGCAAATTTTAAGGTAAGAAGCGATGCAAAATAATCTTTTAAATTTAGCCTCGATCGCGCCTATGGCGATACTCGGAGGATTTGCCCTGCTGATGCTTGCGGTTTCGCTTTTTGCGCGCACGCTATCGTATAAATTTTACGCCGTCATCACAATACTGGCGCTAGCTCTGGGCTTCGGGCTTGTTTTCGGATACAACAGCGGCATACGCGGGCTTTTCGACGTGATGCTAGTGGACGGAATCGCGACGCTATCGATGCTTATCATGCTCGCAGGCTCGATATTTTTCATCTTTCTGTCTTTGGGCGCAAGAAGCGCGCACGAGTACCACACGGCGGAGTTTTTTGTGCTGTTTTTATTCGTGCTCGTGGGCTATGAGTTTATGGTCGCGAGCGAAAGCTTAATGATGATCCTTGTTGGGCTTGAGACGGGCTCGCTGGCGCTTTATACGCTAATCGCGCTTCACAACCGCGCCAGATCGGTCGAAGCGGCGCTAAAATACTTCATAATGGGCGCGCTGGGATCGGGCTTTTTCGCATTCGGCGCGGCGATGTTTTTTCTATCGACCGGCTCTATGGAAATTTCAAACATCGCGCAGATCGCCAAGAGTTCAAATTTACAAACCAACGTCTTGCTTTTCGCCGCCTGCTCATTTATGATCGTCTCGATAGGATTTAAGCTCTCGCTGATCCCGTTTCACACCTGGACGCCCGACGTTTACGAGGGCGCGAGCTCGGCTATGGCGGGCTTTTTGTCCGTCGTGCCCAAGATCGCGGGCTTTGTCGTGGCGATCAGGCTGTTTGAAGCGCTGCAAAGCATCGGCGTGCAGTGGCTAAACATCGTGCTCTACGCCGTAGCGGTGCTTACGATGAGCTTAGCGAACCTCATGGCGCTCGTGCAGCGCGACGTCAAACGGATGCTCGCTTTCAGCTCCGTTTCGCACGCTGGCTTCGTGCTCTGCGCGATCGTGATCGGCTCGACGCAGGCAAACGCCGCACTTTTCACCTACTGGATACTATATGCCGTGGCGAACCTCGGTGCGTTTGCGTTCATCTGGTGCGTACGGCAAAGGCGCGCGCGCTCGTTAAATTTAAAATTTAAAACCCAAAGCCCCGCTTTAAATTTAAATGCAAACGGCGAGAGCTCTATCTCAAATACAAGGCCGTCTTTTTCGCAAAATCACGAGTCGAGCTTTGTCGGCGAGTTAAATTTAGACGCGAACGGGCAAGATTCAGCCTGCGCCGAGCAAAATTTTAAAACGACCGAGCAAAATTCTAAAGCAAGCGGGCCAAATTTGAAAGCGACTAAGCTTGGCGCGGAAGCGACCCTTTTCGGCACTGAAACTTGCGAGCCCGGCGCCGAAATTTGCGCGCAAAGCTCCAGGCTTGCGGCTCGCTTCGAGCATCCGTTTGAGAAATTTGACGGGCTGATCCGAACCCATCCGCTCTTTGCGCTATGCGCGGCGATCTTTATGCTCTCGCTTGCGGGCATTCCGCCGTTTAGCGTGTTTTGGGGCAAGATGTATTTGCTAAGCGCCGCGGTCAATTCGGGCTACTTTGCCCTCGCCGTCATCATGGCGGTAAATAGTGCGCTCGCGCTGTACTACTATCTGCGCCTCATCGTGCGTATGTTTTTGCACGAGCCGCGAAAGGACGCGGAGCTTGACGGCTCGCTGGGAGCGGTCTCGGTGCAGATAAAATTTGCCGTCGTACTAGCTAGCGTGGCGTGCGTGCTGGCGCCGTTTTTGGTAAAATTCCTAACCGGCGCGGTAAACAATTTCGTCTTTTTAAGCGGATATTGAGCTAAAATTTAAGCGCGAGCTGAACCTATCGCGCTTTGCCAACAAGGAGAGATATGTTTTTGGGCGAGCTAAGTGCTGACGGCTACGGTTTTGCGCTGCTTGAGCCGCGCGATTTGAGTGAGTTTTTAAAGGAGCGAAAATGCAGAGCAAAAAAGCTTCTAAGCTACTGGGACGCGCACAAGCAGCTGTTTTATGACGCCGTAAAGGGCGCTAAAATTCTGCCCTTTTATCCTCTTACGGTGCGCAGCTACGAGATCTTCGTTTGCACGGATGAGGAGTTTACGCCGCCTTCGGGCTACGAAGTAATTTTCATGCGCAATAGGCTGTATTTCGCTCCGCAAAGCGGCTCCGTGATCATAGCGAGCTTTGATGCTTTACAATACAGCTTTGATAAGCTAAAAAGCGGCGAATGCGAACTTAGCTATGAGTGTCAAAGCGGCGCTGCGGGCAAGATACGAAAATTTAATTCCACGCTCAAGCTTGGCTTGCAAAGCGGTACTTACGAGCTTTGCGTCCTGGGGCTAAAAAACAGCTCGCAGCACCCCGAGAAATACGGTTACGCCTTTATTTTCAAGCGCAATGCAAGCGCGGAAAATCAAAATTTCAGTAGGCTTGACAACGATAAATTTAGCTTTGATATTTGCGAAGGCGATTAAATTTGATTGAAATTCCGCGCCGCACGAGACCTTGGCGCGCCACGTAAAATTTCAAAGACGCGATTCAGCGCGGTAAATTAAATCTAAATTTTACTCCCTTGCTCCATTGTTTCCTAGCAAACACACAAATTTTGATAAATTTCGATTTTAAATCTCGCGGCGAAGAAATTTTAAAATTTCACGCTCCAGCTCTTGCGGCGGTGCTGAAATTTTGCCTGCAAACTGCGAGCGGTTGAAGGTGCGTTGGCGCTTTGCAAGCTGTACCGTGTGCAGGCTTACGAGTTGCTCGCACTGCGCCCGCGAGATCTGCCCGCGCAAAAGCTGCCCGCACTCCTTTAGCCCGATGCAGCCTAGCGCCCTGCACTCTGCACCGTAGCGAGCAAATAAAAACTCCGCCTCCTCCAAAAGCCCGCGCTCAAACATCGCTTTCGTGCGCGCCTCGATGCGCTGCGTAAGCCACTGCTTAGGCGCATCGATCTCAAAAATTTTAATATCCGAAATGACGGGCGGGGCGGTGTTCTCGCGCAGAAATTTACTCGGCGCCTCGCCGCAAAATTTATAGATGCTTAGCCATTTTTTTAACCGAAAGCTGTCCGTCGCGCTAAATTTCGCGGCAAATTCCGGATCGATCCGCAGCGCTAGAGCGTAAATTTCATCATTTGAAATTTCACTTTTAAAATCGGGAACCTTCGGCGCCAGCCCGCTTAGCATCGCCTTTAGATAAAACCCGCTGCCCCCAGTGATTATCAAAGGCGCGCCGATACGCTCTGCAAAAGCCCGCGCGGCGGCGTATTCTTTGATAAACTCGCCGACGCTAAAGTACTCGTTTGGGTAGATTAAATTTACGCCGAAGTGCCTGATCTCTCGCAGCTGCTCCTCGCTTGGCTTAGCGCTTGCGATGTCGATCTGCCGGTAAATGCAGAGTGAGTCAAGGCTCAAAATCACGGCGCCTATTTCGCGCGCGAGGCTTAGCGCAAGATCGCTTTTGCCGCTTGCGGTGGTGCCGATGATCGCGATCTGCGGGCTTGCGTGCGAGTTTTGATTTTGGCTCAAGGCGCTTCCTTTCGTAAATTTTTCGTTCAAATTATATCAAATTTAGAGCTATTCTTACTTTTTTTTGATACAATGGTGCCCAAAATAAGGGGCGAAATGGCTAAATTTAAAGAAATTTTATCCGATATCAACGAATTAATAGTTTTTAAACACTCGGTTTTCGCGCTGCCGTTTATCTTTACGGCGATGATTACTGCAAGCAAGCTGCAAAGCGGCTCGGTATGGTTCGGTTGGAAGCTGCTTTTTTTAGGGATTTTATGCGCGGTGAGCGCGAGAAGCTTCGCAATGGCGCTAAATCGCTACCTTGACGAGGATATCGACCGCGCCAATCCGCGTTGTGCTTCGCGCCCCAGCGTGGATGGACGGATCGGACGCGGGAATTTGCTGCTTTTCATTATCGCAAACGCGGTAGTTTTCATAGCGGTTTCGGCGCTTATAAATTCTTTGGCGCTTAAGCTTTCGGTGCCGATTTTAGCGGCATTGGGCGGGTATTCATATTTTAAACGCTTTAGCGAGACCGCGCATTTAATGCTCGGTTTTTGCCTAGGGCTTGCGCCGATTGCGGGAGCGATCGCCGTTAGCGGCGGAATTCCGCTATGGTCGGTGCTACTATGCTTTGGAGTAGTATTTTGGGTAGGCGGCTTTGACGTGTTGTATTCGCTTCAAGATATGGAATTTGACCGCACGGCTGGGCTTTACAGCATTCCTGCGCTTTACGGCAAGGAAGCCTCGATGTTTATCTCTAAAATTTTTCATGCCGTGGCGGTGCTTTTTTGGCTGCTGTTTTGCGCGGCGGCAAATTTAGGCTTTTTTGCCTATCTGGGCGTGGCTGCGTGCGCGACGATCCTGTACTTCGAGCATAGGATCGTGCAGAAAGATTTTAGCAAGATTGATCGCGCGTTTTTTACGCTGAATGGCTACTTGGGCATTGCGTTTTTCGCTTTTGTTTTTGTAAATTTATTTTAAGGAACCCCTATGGATCTTAACACTATCATCATTTTAGGACTCTGCGTCGTTATATTTTTGATGTTTTTCGTCATATATTTTAAGGATAAGCAAGCGGATAAAAAATTCGAGCGCTTCGATCAGGTATTGACCGACGCTATGCAGGAAAATTATCTGCTTAAAAAGAAGGTCGAGGAGCTAAAAGAGATGATCGATTCGGGCGGCAAAGTCGCTCCTAATATCGATATAAACGCGATTGCCGACGTAATCGACGAGACGATAGAGCAGAGACTAGATGTAGTGCCTACGATGATCGACGAGCGGGTAGAAAAGCAGATCAGACCGCTTCTGGATCAGCTTAAAGAGCTCATCGGCTCGGTAAGAAAATAGCCTGAGCAATATAAAAATAAAATTTTGCAAAATCGCTTTATTTTTTATATAATCGCCGCAAATTGATATTAAGGCAAAATATGCTAATTGATAAATTTGGACGAACGATCGATTATTTGCGCATTTCGGTTACGCAGCGGTGTAATTTCAGATGCAGATATTGCATGCCGAGTACGCCGTTTAATTGGGTGCCGCGAGAGAATATTTTAAGCTTTGAGGAGATGTTTTTATTCGTCAAAGTTGCGATCGACGGCGGCGTAAAAAAGATCCGTATAACAGGCGGCGAACCGCTGGTGCGAAAGGGGATCGAGGATTTTATAAAGATGATTGCGGATTACGCTCCGGGTATCGATCTTACGCTTACTACCAACGGATATTATCTCAAAAACTACGCGCGCGCCCTGAAAGACGC
>CAURMQ010000009.1:0-23012 GCA_963525765.1 uncultured Campylobacter sp.
CCTCTGCGCCTGAAAAAATGGAAAAGCTCGCGCCGAAAATCAAAAATAAAAGCGCAGGCAGACAGCAAAAAGTCGCCGCGACTGCGCTAAAAATCGCGGCAAATATTAGCCAAAGACTGCGCGCGCTGAAGCGATTTTTGCTAGGATCTTCTCGCTTTTGAGCCAAGGTTTCTTGCGCGGAATTTTCTAGTTCGGTTTTCAAATTTTGCCTTTCAGTATAGGTATTGCCGTGCCGCCGCTAGCCCAGCACACGAAATTTACTCGCAAATCCGCCGCGAAATTTCGCGCAAAGAGGCGAAATTTTAAATTCTGCAAGCCGTAAATTTCAAAATTTTGCGCGCCGAAAAATTTCAAAATTTTATTCATCTTGGAATTTTAAAATTTCGCCGCTCACAAAATTCTAAAAAATTTTAAAATTCCAGCCAAACAAGGCGCGGAATTTTTTGCCGATGCAGGCGCGGTAGCGCGCAGATTAGGCGCATTCTTATACATTCGCTTTAAAGACGCCTAACCGAGAGAGTTCTTTGTATGCCGCTCAAAAGCCCAAGCTGGCGCGCCGCATAGCAAAACGCGAGCCGCTACAGCTCCTTCGATCTGTAATCGTAGCTAAATTCTTTCGGCGAGTAGTAATTAAGCGTGTTGCCGTCCACTTCGCCGTAAGGATAGCCGAAATTATTGATCGGAAACTGCGCCGGGCGTGGGCTTAGCGTGAAGTCTCTGCCGTAGTTAAAGCCGATCCAGCACATCTCCCAGTTGCCGAATAAATACTCGCGGATTTTAGCGAGCTTGCTGTCGTCATTGCTTAGCTTCTCGCCCAATCGCACCTTTGTAACGTCTGCGGGATCGACCGGGATCCAGCCGTGGCCTTTGAGATAAAATTCCGCTCTGCAGTGCTGCGCGCCCGAGATATGGCTGACGTCGTCTTTAGGCGCGGCGCCCATTTGAGCGCTAAATCTTGACGCGCCGACGCGGATGCCAAACATCTCTCTTGCGGCGATGCCCTGCGCGCGGCAAAGTGCAACGAAAACGCTATTTATGTCGGTGCATTTGCCGCTTAGCTTGCCGCTACTTAAAATTTGCTTCACGTCCCCTAGTCCGCAACCTAGCACGCTGTTATCGCGCTGCATAGTGTTTGCTACCCACGTATAAATCGCGCGCGCCTTTTCCAGATCACCCTTGATGCCGCCTGCGATCTCGTCTGATTTTTGCTTGACGACGCCGTCGATTTGAATCTGCGTGCTAGGCTCTAAAAACTTCGCCACCTCGGGGTTAAGCTTTTCGTTCGGATTAAATTTTACCTTGCTAAAGTCGGTATTTCGCTCAAAGGTCTCGACGCTAAATTTAATGTTTAGCGTGGGCTTTGCCACCCCGACATAGCCGGCATAGAGCGTCGGAATTTCGCCATAGTCCACGGACGGATCGTTAAAATTGCCGTCGAATTTTACGTCGCTTACCTTTTGATACTCCGTGATAAGAGGAAGCGGTATCCAAAGCCGCGTCTGCTTGCCCGCCTCTAAAATTTCGTGATTTAGCGATAGCCCGAAAGCTCTCTTTTTGCCAATGACTTCTTCCCCGCCCAAAATGGCACTCGGAGTTGCCATAATGGCGCCTAAAATCGCAGTGTTTCTTAAAAAATCGCGTCTTTGCATGAAATGCCTTCAAAATAAAATGGCTAAGCCTTAGCCCTAATTACGCGTGGATTTTAGCCTTTTGCGGCTTTGAAATCGCTAAATTTTAAAATTCCGCAAGTCGTAAATTTTAAAATTCTATCCATATTTAAAATTTCAAAATTTCGCTCGCTTTAAAATTTTAGAATTTTACTCGCCACGGAATTTTAAAATTTCAAAATTTCGCCCAAAGACATAGCGCGAAATTTCGCCAAAGCGGGCATGATAGCCCGCAAACTAGGCGCGCAGGTAGTATACAGCGGCGTAGGCAAAACCACGCAAAAGCGCCGCTGTCGCAAAGCCAAGCGTGCGCTTCGATGAAACGGTTGAGCTTCGACGAAGCGCAGCGGCTTAGCTTAAGCAAATCGCGGCAGCAAAATGCAAGCCGTCAGAAGGCTAAATTTCGCGCGAAAAATACTCGTAGATAAAATTTTTAGGCGAGTACGGATCTTTCGGCGTGCCACCCACTTCGCAATACGGATGCGAAAAAATTTCAATCGGGACATGCGCCGGGCGCGGATTTAGCACGATTTCTCGAGCGTAGTTAAAGCCCAGCCAGCACGGCTCCCAGTTGCCGAAAAGATACTCGCGCACCCGCGCTAGCTTAGAATCATCCTCGCTTAAGTTCTCGCCGAGTCGCACCTTCGTAACGTCCGCGGGATCGACCGGGATCCAGCCGTGGCCTTTTAGATAAAATTCCGCTCTGCAATGCTGCGCGCCCGAAATTTCAAGCGCACCGCCGCTTAGAACGCCCATGACGCCCATTTCAGGAGAAAATTTCTGCGCTACGCCCGTGCGGATGCCGTAAATAGCGCGCGCAGGAATGCCCGCTGCCCTGCAGAGCGCGACGAACACGCTATTAATATCGGCGCATTTGCCGCTTAGCTTGCCGCTGCTTAAAATTGTCGCTGCGTCGCCGCTGCCGCATGCGATCACGCCATTATCGCGGCTCATATTTTTAGCGACCCACTCGTAGATCGCGCGCGCCTTTTCCAGATCGCCTTTAAGCGAGCCGGCGATCTCGTCTGATTTTTGTTTTGCAGCGCCTTCTACCGGAATTAGCTTTGATGGCTTTAAAAACTCCTCGATCTCGGGACTCAAGCGCTCGTTTTCATTAAAACTTACCTTGCTAAAATCGGTGTTTCGCTCCGAAATTTCAATATCGAAGCTAAGCTCAAAATAATCGTCATCTTCGCCTACGACACCTTGCTCGCCGTATTTGCCGACGCCCGCTCTTGCCTCTTTATCGGGTGCGAAGCGCGCGTAGTACGTGCTTATATGATCTCCACAGATAGCCGACTCTTGCGCATTTGAGCGGGCATGATATTCGCCAAGCAACCTCTGATACGGCTCTTGCAGCACTAATGGCAGCCAAAGCCGCACCTCTGCGCCACTACTTGAAATTTCGTGATTAAACCTGAGACTAAATTTTCTCGTTTTTGCTTCTTGCATTTTTTGCTCCTTTGCTTGAATTGCAAGTCGATTTTATCTCTTTGCGCCTTAAAATGGATAAAATTTTATGTTAAAATGGCGCTAAATTTGAAATTTTAGGATTAAAAATGGATCTGCAAAAAATCAGAGACGAGAACTTTAAAAAGCTACAAAGCGGGCAAAACCGCGAAATTTTAAGCGCGATCGAGGCGCTGCAAATAGGCGAGTGCGGCTGCGAGTGCGGCGACGTCGTGCGGGCAAGCTTTAGCGCTAGCGCAGAGCAAAGAGATGAAATTTTGCGTATCGCGCGAGCGCTAAAGCCGTGGCGCAAGGGGCCTTTCGCGCTAAATGATCTTTTTATCGATGCCGAGTGGCGAAGCTTCATGAAATTTAACCTGCTACGGCCGTTTTTAAATCTGAGCGGCAAAACCGTCGCCGACGTGGGCTGCAACAACGGCTACTATATGTTTCGCGCAAGCGCCCTTGAGCCCGCACAGCTAGTGGGGTTTGACCCGAGCGCGCTATTTTATCTGCAGTTTAACTTCATCGAGAAATTCCTCCGCAGCGGCGCGAAATTCGAGCTTTTGGGCGTGGAACATCTACCCTTTTACGAGCACAAATTCGATACGATCTTCTGTCTCGGCGTCATCTACCATCGCAGCGACCCCGTAAAGATGCTAAAAGATCTGCGCGCCTCGCTAAATGCGGGCGGCGAGGTATTTTTAGACACGATGTATATCGAAGGAGCGGGCGATTTCGCGCTGTGTCCGAAAAACAGCTACTCAAAAATTTCAAATATCTACTTCGTCCCGACTGTCGGCGCGCTACAAAATTGGTGCGAGAGGGCGAAATTTAGAGATTTTGAAATTTTGGCTCAAAAGCCCACGGATGCTAGCGAGCAGCGCAAAACGGAGTGGATCAACGGGCAGAGCTTGGAGAATTTCCTAGATCCGCACGACAGCTCGCGCACGATCGAGGGCTACCCCGCCCCGCGGCGTATCTACGTGCGGCTTCGAGCGTGATCTGCGCCTTTAAAACATTTTTCGTGTACCCGTGCATCGATATGGAATGATATCTGTGCCTTTAAGAACGTGTAAATTTTACTGAATTTAATCAGTTCGCAGGGATGATTTTGCATTCGACAGAGCGCGGAATTTAGCTAAATTTAGCGAGCTCGAATTGGATTAGATCGCATTGTAGCGATCCAGATCGGTACGGCGACGCAAATTTTAAATTTTGCTTTTGCGCTACGCTTTGCGTCTTGCACGCGCGGCGCGAAATTTTACTAAATTTAATCAAGCGGCGATAGATTTTAAAATTTTATCTGCGCATCGCATGCCAATGAGCGCATGGTGCGAACAGGGCGCAGAAATTTTAACGCCCGCAGCCGCAAATAAAGCGGTAAATTTCGGCGCCTGCAATGTGAGCAAAACGGCATCAATTCCGGTGCCTGCAAGCAAAGCGGTATAAATTTTCCGACGCCGACCGGCTTCACGCCGCTTTACCGCTTATTGTGCGGCGAAACGCAGTTAAATTTAAACGATCAGCGCTCAAAAAGCTGCAAAAAATATTTTAAATTTTGCCTCTCGGCCGCTAGGCTAGTATTCGGGCCGTGTCCGGGATAGAGCGTAAAATCGCCCTTTATCTGCAAAATTTTATGCAGAGACTCTCTCATCTGCGCGCCGCTTGAAAAGGGAAAATCCCATCTGCCGATAGAGCCTTTAAATATAACGTCGCCGCTAAAGATAACGCCGTCCACTTCGATCATACAGCTGCCCGGCGTGTGTCCGGCAAAGAGGCTAAATTTGACGTTAAAGCCCGCTATTTCAAGGCTTTGCTCCTGCCCTTTTATGAGCACATCCGCTTCTATGGATTCCGGCATCGTCTCAAAAGGATCCGCTCGCAGCATAAAGGCGTCTTCCTCGTGGATATAAATTTTTGCGCCCATTCTTTGCAGCTTCGCATCGTCGTAAACGTGATCGAAATGCCCGTGCGTATTCAAAACCGCGGCGATCTTTCCCGTATTTTGCATCACCCAATCAAAGCTGCCCTGCCCCGGATCGATCACCAAATCGCCCTGCTCGCCCTTTAGAATGTAGCAATTCGTCGCGTATTCACCGAAAGCTTTTTTTAAAATTTGCATTTAAATCCTCCTTTTAAGCTTAAATTAAAGCCGTAATTTAGCCAAAAATAGTTAAAATTCGCACAATTTAACGTAAAATTTTAAGGCTAAATATTATGTTTTTGGACGATTTGCTGCCGCAACTGACCGATTTTTTATCGGAGAGACTCGATGAAACGGGCGCGGACGCCTTTGTAGTGGGTATCAGCGGTGGGCTTGACAGCGCCGTGGTTTCTGCGCTTTGTGCACTTACCGAGATCCCCACTTACGGGCTTATCCTACCTAGCGCGGGTTCAAATTTAGAAAATATGGCAGACGGCATCTTTCACTGCGAATCCTTTAATATCCCCTACGAAATCCAAGAAATCGCGCCATTTGTAGAAAATTTTACCGCTTTAAATCCCGGCGCAAGCGCTCTTCGCATCGGAAATTTCGCCGCGCGCGTAAGAATGAGCTTGCTTTATGATTACAGCGCGGCTAAACGCGGCATAGTCGTAGGCACGAGCAATCTTAGCGAGAGGATGCTAGGCTACGGCACGATTTACGGAGATTTAGCCTGCGCGTTTAATCCGATCGGCGAAATCTTAAAAACCGATCTATTTAAATTCGCAAAAATTTTATGCATAGACGATGCGATCATCAAAAAAGCCCCAAGCGCCGATCTATGGGAAAATCAAAGCGACGAACGTGAGCTTGGATACAGCTACGAGATTTTAGATAGCGTGCTAAGAGATATTTTTTCGCACGAAGCGTTGCGGACGAAATTTCGCTCAGGCGAGCAAATAACCGCAAACGATCTAAAATATCTGCAAAACTCGCGCCACAATCAAGAGCTGGTGAAATTTGTCGTCCGTAGAATTCTTAAAAATAATTTTAAGCTTCGCGCGCCCGCGGTCGCTCGCATAGAGCCCGCACACTAAGGAGAGATTTATGAAAGAGATACCGTTTTATAAGGCTCAAATCGATAAAAAAGAGGAAGACTTAATTAAAAGCGCCCTCTACAACAGCGATATAAGATATAGCGAAATTTTTGAAGAGGATATTTGTAAATATTTCGACGTAAAGCATGCCGTATCGACTACTAGCGGCACGACGGCGCTTCATCTGGCGCTTTGTGCGATGGATATTAAGCGCGGAGATAAAATTTTATGCTCTGTAAATTCCTTCCCCAACGTCGCCGAAGTTATCCGTCACTTCGACGCAGAGCCCGTTTTCGTAGATATCGATCCGATAAGCTTTAACATCACGAGCGAAAGCCTTGCTCGCACGATAGATCAAAACCGCCACAAGAAACTAAAATGCGCTTTCATCTCGCACATCGCGGGGCTTGCTGCGGATATAGACGCTATCAGCGAGGTCGCCAAAAGCGAAAATATCATCCTCATCGACGATGCATGCCGAGCTATGGGCGCTACCTATAAGGGCGCAAAAATCGGAGCGCTTAAAAGCTCGCTCATATCGTGCTTTCAGATCAATCCTCAAGCGCAAGATGCGATCTCTACGGCTGGTTTTTTCGTCACAAACGACGATGAGATCGCAAGCGCCGCGCAAATTTTAAGAAACGGCGGCATCGTGGGAGATGCTTTTTACAAAGACGGCAATATGTCCTTTACCTACGACGTCGATCGCATCGGTCAAAAATACGATCTTAACGCCATAAATTCCGCCTACGCCATCGCTCAGTTTGAAAAAACCGACGCCTTTATAAAGCGCCGCAAGCAGATCGCCGCAGCCTACCGCGAGCAGCTCGCAAACTGCCCGCACGTGACGCTTCCAAGCGACAGCGAGGAGCATATCTACACTCAATTCATCGTAAAGATCGACAAAAACCGCGACGATTTCGCCAAGGCGCTGATCTCGCGCGGAGTGAGCGTTTCGCTGCACTATGTGCCGGTGCATCTGCTAAGCTATTACAAAAGCAAATATAATTACAAGGTCAATGATTTCCCGAATGCGCTTAAAAACTATCAGCAAATTTTATCCCTGCCGATCTACACGGCGCTTAGCGACGACGATGTGAGCTACATCTGCGAGCAGATCAAAGAGATAGCGCAAAATCGTGTTTAAACTCCTAATCGAGCGAAACCTATACGACCCAAGCCCCGCGTGGCTTGCGCTAGGGGTGATTTTAGCGCCGTTATCGCTGCTTTATACGCTGATCGCCTGCCTAAAAAGGCTCTTTGCTAAGCCGCAAAAATTTAAAATTCCAATAATCAGCGTCGGAAATTTAACCCTCGGCGGAAGCGGCAAAACCCCGCTAGTGCGAGCGCTTTTTAAAGAATTTAATGGGGGGCTCAAAACCTGCATCATCCTTCGCGGATACGGGCGCAAAAGCAGAGGCTTGCTCGAAGTAGCGCTCGGCGGTCGGATACTTTGCGACGTGGGGCAAAGCGGAGATGAGGCGATGGAGTACGCGCTGTTTTTGCGCGGCGCAAACGTGATCGTCAGCGAAGATCGCGCCGCAGGGATTTTGCGCGCGCAAACTCTCGGCTTTGAGCTCGTGATCTTGGACGACGGATTTTCTAAATTTAATATCTCTAAATTTGATATCTTGCTACGCCCGCAAAGCGCTCCGAAGCTGCCCTTTTGCCTGCCCTTTGCCGCGTATCGCTACCCGCCGTTTTTTTATAAATTTGCGGATTCCATACCCGCGCCCAGCGATATTTCGCAGGAGCTTAAAATCGTTTCGGCGGCGGATCTGCAAGGCGCGCTAAACGGCACGAATGAAATTTCAAATCCTGCGGATGAAATTTCGGATTTAAATTTAAATCGCGCCGCAGATGAAATTTCAAATTTAAACCCCGCGGCTGCAGATAAAATTTTAAATTTTAAAGAGGCTGGTTTTGAAAAATCCCGCACGATCTTAATCAGCGCTATCGCCAAGCCTTGGCGCTTGCAAGAGTTTTTACCGCTCGCAAAAGCGCACGCGTTTTTCCCCGATCATTATGATTTCAAAAAAGAGCATATTTTAGAGCTGCTAAGGAGCGAGGACGCGGAGCATATCCTATGCACGGCAAAAGATTACGTGAAATTGAGGGATTTGAGCGCAGAAATTTCGGTGATTTTGTTAAATTTGAAGCTAAGCGAAAACTTTATCCGCAAAATTCAAAACTACATAAACCAAGCTATGATAAAATAAGGTTTTTAAAGGAATTTTATGATAAAAAAGAGCAAAACCGCCGAAGTAATCATCTCTGCGCTGCCCTATATCCGTAAATTTAGAGATAAAATTTTCGTCGTCAAATATGGCGGCGCGGCGCAAATCGACGATACGCTCAAGCTTGATTTCGCCCGCGATATCGTGCTTTTGCATATGGTCGGCATCAAGATCATTGTCGTGCACGGCGGCGGCAAAAAGATCAATCAGACCCTGGGTAAGATCGGCGTGCAGAGCGAGTTTAAGGACGGTCTTCGCGTAACGAATAAAGACGCTATCGAAATTACCGAAATGGTGCTAAGCGGCGCGGTAAATAAAGAGATCACGGCGCTTTTGAACCAAAATGGCGCGCCAGCGATCGGTATCAGCGGCAAGGACGGCGGGCTTTTGAGGGCAAAATTCCTCGATGAGAAAAAATACGGCTTCGTAGGCGAGATCACCGAGGTAAACACCAAACTGATAAACGACCTGCTACAAAAGGACTATCTGCCGGTGATCGCCCCGCTTGCGGGCGGCGAGGCGGACGAAAACGTAAGCTTTAATATCAACGCCGATCTCTGCGCCAGCAGGATCGCAGCCGCGCTAAAAGCGAGCAAGGCGATATTTTTAAGCGACATTGACGGCGTGCTCGATAAAGATGGAAATTTAATCAGCAAGCTTGATGCCGCGCTCATTTCGAAGCTTAAAAAGGACGGCACGATCGCAGGCGGTATGATCCCAAAGGTCGATGCATGCCTGCAGTGCGTGCGAAACGGCGCAAATGCCGCGCATATCATCAACGGCAAAATTCCGCACTCGATCCTGCTTGAGCTTTTCACGGACGGCGGCATAGGAAGTTTGATAAAGGAAGAAATTTAGACGCGAGCGCGGAGGCGGCAGGATTAAAGCGGCAATGCCGCAAGTCCGTGCAAGCAGCCTAAGCGATCAAATTTAAAGCGCCTAGGCGGGCGTAAATTTTAAAATTTTAAAAAGGAAAAAGATGAAACTGGTTTCAACGAGAGATTTTTCGCAAAAAGCGGATCTTAGCTACGCGCTGCTAAATCCGAGCGCGAGCGGCGGCGGGCTTTTCAGCCCCGAGCGGCTGCCGCTTTTGAGCGAGGATTTTTTTAAGCAGTGCGAGGATCTGAGCTACAAACAGATCGCGCTTAAAATCATCAAGAGTTTCGATTTTGACGTAAGCAGCGAGGTCTTTGAGAGTGCGCTAAAGCGCTACGATAAATTTGAAAACCCCGCCTGCCCCGTCCAGATCAAAAAGCTAAGCGAAAACGCCTATATTTTGGAGCTTTACCACGGCCCGACGCTTGCGTTTAAAGATATGGCGCTGCAGCCCTTTGGCGCGCTTTTAAAAAGCATCGCAAAATCCAGAGGCGAGAAATTCTTAATAATGTGCGCCACGAGCGGCGACACGGGGCCTGCGACGCTAGAGGCCTTTGCGGACGACGAAAACATCAAAGCGGTCTGCCTCTATCCGCAGGGCGGCACGAGCGAGATACAGCGCCAGCAGATGGTCAAACAAAGCGCGGCAAATCTTAAAATTTTAGGCGTGCGCGGCAACTTCGACGATACGCAACGCGCGCTAAAATCGCTGCTGGCTGACGATGATTTCAAAAACGAGCTCGCGCGAGCAAATTTAAATCTAAGCGCCGCGAACTCGGTAAATTTCGGCAGAATTTTATTTCAGATCATCTACTACCTCTATGCTAGTATCTATTTCTCAAAGCACGGCGTATTGAGCCCCGAGCAAAATTTAAAGCAAAGCGATCAGTGTCCGGCGTACGGCAAAAATTTTGACGCGGCGGGCGCAAACAGCGCGCAGAGCGCTAAATTTAACACCTTCGACGTCATAGTGCCTAGCGGAAATTTCGGCAACGCGCTGGGAGCGTATTTCGCCAAAAAAATGGGCGCAAAGATCGGCAAAATCAAGATCGCTTCAAACGCGAACAATATCCTAACCGAGCTTTTTACGTGCGGCATCTACGATCTGCGCGGGCGAGAGCTCATCCGCACGATCAGCCCTGCGATGGATATTTTAGTTAGCTCCAACGTCGAGCGGCTGCTTAGCGATATGTTCGGCGATGCGCGCACGAGCGAGCTGATGCAAAGCCTGGCGCGAGATAAATTTTATAAGCTTAGCGCGAGCGAGCTTGCGAAGCTGCGCGAGATTTTTGAGGCGGATTTTTGCGACGATGCGCAGTGTGCTAAATTTATCAAGCAAGAGAGCAGCCGCGGCGTGCTGATCGACCCGCACACGGCGACCTGCTTTAAGCTACTTGACGAAAGCCGCCTAAATCTCGTCATCTCGACCGCGAAGTGGATTAAATTTACGCCGTCGATGATCGGCGCGATCAAAGGCAGGGCTTGCGAGGATGAGCGAGCCGATATGATTGCGCTTTCGAAGGAATTTCGCAGCGACATTCCGCCGCAGATCTCGCGCCTTTTTAGCGCGCCGCAGGTGCACTCCAGAGTCGTGGAGCAAAGCGAGATCAAAAACGCCATAATGGAGTGGATCAAAAAATGATAGTAATCCCCGCGCGCCTTGCTTCGACGCGCTTTAAAAATAAAATTTTATGTGAGTTTGACGGCGTGCCGATGTTTATCAAAACGGCTCAAAATGCAGCCAAGGCGGACCGCGTGCTAATCGCCGTGGATGAGCCGCAAATTTTAAAGATCGCACAAGATTACGGCTTTGACGCCGTTCTCACCGCGCGCGAGCATCAAAGCGGCACCGATCGGATCAATGAAGCGGTCGCAAACGCAGCGCTTGCGGAAAACGAGATCATCATCAATATCCAAGCCGACGAGCCCTTTTTCGAGAGCGAAAATTTGATTAAATTTAAAGATTTCGCCAACGCCATGATTGCGCAAAAGGGCGCATTTATGGCGAGCTGCTACAAATATATAAGCCCTCAGGCGGCGGAGGATCCGAATTTAGTCAAGCTAGTGCTCGATAATGCAGGCTTTGCGATCTATTTTTCGCGCTCGCTCATCCCCTATCCACGCGCGGCATGCGAGTGTTACCTCGGACACATCGGCATCTACGCATACAGCGTGCGGAATTTAAAGCGGTTTTGCGCCCTGCCCGCCTCAGCGCTGGAAGATACCGAAAAACTCGAGCAGCTTCGCGCCATAAGCGCGGGCGAGAAGATCGCGATGCTTGGGATCGAAACTTCGAGCATCGGTATCGACACGCCGGCTGATTACGAGCGCGCGCTAAAGGAGTTCGGCAATGGAATTTGATCGCGCCTTTTTAAGCACGAAATTTAAAGCGAGCGGACCCACAAAATTTAACGATAACGAGCTACGCGGCACGGAATTTAACTCTGCGCACGGCGTTAAATTTAAAACTAACGAGCCGCGCGGCGCGGAATTTGGGATGCAGGGGCCTGCCGCGGAGCGTAAAATTCTAACGCGACGTAAAATTTTAGCGGAGCGCGGAATTTTAAAATTTAAAGATGCGAGCGCAAGATGAATTACGATGAATACAGATCTGCAGTAGATACGCTAAATGCGTGGGCGCGGGCATATTACACCGACGATAAGCCAATCGCGAGCGACGAGGAGTACGACGAGCTTTATTCGCAAGCGGAGAAATTCGAGGAGCAAAACCCCGCGCTCGTGCTGCCCTACTCGCCTACACGGCGCATCGGAGGCGCGATCAGCGAGGGCTTTTCTAAGCTCGCTCACGGCGCGCAGATGTGGTCGATGGAGGATATTTTCGACGACGCGGATCTTTTGGCATGGCTAGCTCGCGGCGAGAAGAGCGGCGCGCAGTTTTACGTCGAGCCGAAATTTGACGGCGCGAGCTTAAATTTAACCTACGAAGGCGGCGTGCTGATAAGCGCGGCGACGCGCGGCGACGGGCTTATAGGTGAGGACGTGACGCAAAACGCAAGAGCGATCAAATCGGTGCCGCTTCAGATCCCCTACGCGGGAAGGATCGAGATCCGCGGCGAGACGCTGATCGCCAAGAGCGATTTTGACGCGCTAAACGATGAGCGCGCTGCAAATGGCGAGAGCCTGTTTTCAAACCCGCGCAACGCCGCTGCAGGCAGCCTGCGCCAGCTAGATAGCGCGATCGTAGCGAAGCGGAAACTAAAATTTATCCCGTGGGGAGTGGGCGAGCATTCGTTAGGCTTTGCGCTGCACTCGCAGATAATGGAGTTTGTGCGCAGCCTCGGCTTTTTGCGCGACGAGTTTTGCCGCATCTGCAAGGACGCAAGCGAGATCAGGAGCGCGTACGAGGCGCTGCATAGCATGCGCGCGAGCAAAGATCTGATGCTTGACGGCATGGTAATTCGCGTAAACGAGCTTTCAAAGTGCGCCCAGATGGGCTATACTGTGAAATTTCCGCGCTTTATGGTCGCGTATAAATTCCCTGCGATCGAAAAGGTAACGCGGCTGCGCGAGATCAATCTGCAGGTCGGCCGTACCGGCGCGGTAACCCCCGTAGCCGTCGTAGATAGCGTAAATATCGACGGCGCGAACGTTTCAAACGCGACGCTTCATAATTTCGACGAGATCGCGCGGCTGGGGCTGATGAAAAACGATTTCGTGGGCATCATCCGCAGCGGCGACGTGATCCCGAAGATCACGAGTGTTTACAAACAGCGCAGAGACGGCACGCAGAGCGAAATTTTGCGCCCGGATCGCTGCCCGGTTTGTGGCGAGAAGCTACTTGACGAAGGCGCGCTCATAAAGTGTCAAAACCTCGATTGTAAGGCGCGTGTGATAGGCTCGCTGATCTATTTCTGCTCCAAAAAATGCATGAATATCGAAGGGCTAAGCGACGCGACGATCACGCAGCTTTTTGAAAGCGGCAAAATTTCAAAGATCGACGATATTTACGCCCTCAGCGCGCAGGATTTGGCGGGTCTTGAGGGCTTTGCGGATAAAAAAATTTCAAACCTTTTGAGTGCGATAAACGCGAGCAAAAACGCGCCGCTTGAGCGCTTCATCGCTTCTTTGGGGATCGAACACATCGGCGAGGTGGCCGCGCGCAAGATCGCCGCGGCATTCGGGCAGGATTGGCTAGATGCGAGCGAGGATGAAATCCTGCAGCTGGAGGGCTTTGGAGAGGCGATGGCAAGGAGCCTAGCGGAGTTTTGCAAGATAAATCGTGAGAAAATTCTAAATTTAAGCAAAATCATCACGCCGCGCAAGCCCGAGATACAGACCACCAAAAGCGCCTTTACGGGCCGCAGCGTCGTCATCACGGGCACTCTAAGCCGCCCGCGCGACGAGTTTAAGGCCAGGCTTTTGGCGATGGGCGCGAAGGTGCAGGGCTCGGTATCTGCCAAGACCGACTTCGTGCTTGCAGGCGCAGAAGCGGGCTCCAAGCTGCAAAAAGCCCGCTCGCTTGGCGTGCGGGTGATTGACGAGAGCGAGTTTGAAGCGCTTGCGAGCTCGCTGCAAACGCCCGGCGTAAATCCACCTGGTAAGAGCGAGCCTGAAGCACTCGCGGGGAGCGGCAAGTGAAGGTTTTCTACTTAGTGCCGGAGTTGCGCGCAAGCGGTGCGGAGTTAAATTTCAAAAGCAATCTCCATCCTGCGGCGCTTGCGTGTTTTACAAGCCGCGAAAATTTTAAAAATTTTGCGGTACGCGAACGAACGTCAAATTTAACGGCAGAAGCGAGAGCTGCAAATCGAGCGGTCGGCGCGGTATCGTCAGGCTTTGAGGCGCATTCAAAAATGGCAAACCGAGAGGCGGTTTCTACGAGGCGTGCGGACTCCGCCTGCCGCGGTGCTAAGACGGCTAGCACGATGCCAATAGATGCGGGGGCAAGCAAGAATATCTCAAATTTTGCGGCGCTAAAACACTGTGCCGATAGGAAAAATTTTAAAATTTTCGCTAGCGGCAAGATAAAATTTACAACGCACGGCGAGCCGAAATTTACAATGCGCAGTATGGCTAAATTTGCGGCGCGGCGCGGGCTAAAATTTGAGCCTTGCGGCGCTGCTGCCCGCAACTTTGCTATGCGCGATAAAATTTTCAGCTCAAGCTCGCGCAAAAACTGCGTGAGTTTTAAAATTTCACCGCCGCGCGGCGCGGAGAAAAAGCAAAATGAGATTTGATCTGCTCGTCGCAAATACGCTTAAAATCAGCAGAAATCAGGCCACCGCGCTGATAAAACAGGATAAAATTTTGCTGCGAGGCGCCGTGCAAAACAGACCCTCTGCGCAGATCGCGCCCGAGCAGAGCGGCGAAATCAGCGCGACCGATCAAATTTACGTAAGCAGAGGCGCGCTCAAGCTTGCGGGCTTTTTGGACGAGCTCGCCGAAAACGGGCTTTTAGCAAGCTGCGGCGCAAATTTGCCTAGCACGGCGGCAAAAATTTTAAAGCTGTGCAGCGCCGAAAATGGCGCGGATAGCAAAGCGGCAGCGATGCAAAAGGCGGGCGCAGTAACGACGCAAATTTCAAGTGCAGATTTTGCGGCTACGGATAAAATTTTAGGCGCGAACGAGACGACCGAAATTCCAAGCGCGGCCGTCGCAACGACAAAGAGCGCGAAAGCGGCTACCGAGGCGATCCGTACCGCAAAAACTAGCGCCGAGGCTGCTGAGCTTTTGCAAACCAGTGCAGACAATCAAACGGTGGAATTTTTACAGACGAGCGCGGGTGCCGAGACGGCAGAGCATTTGCAAACGGACGCAGACGCCGAAACGGCAGAGATTTCAAATGCGGCAAAAGCCTCAAAATCGGGCGATAAAGCAGACAGGCGCCGCAGCAAAGGCAGTGCGGAGCCTATGCAAGCAGAGCGCTCGCAAAAAGATATTTTAAATTTAGCGGGAGTCGATGTTTTGGACGTAGGCAGCAGCACCGGCGGGTTCGTGCAGATTTTATTGCAGCGTGGCGCAAAGAGCGTGACCGCACTTGACGTCGGCAGCTCGCAGCTAAGCGAAATTTTGCGGCGCGATCCCCGCGTGATCGTGCGCGAAAACACCGACATCAGGGAGTTTATAAGCGAGAAAAAATTTGATCTCATCACCTGCGACGTGAGCTTCATCTCGCTAAATTTGATCTTAAAAAGCCTCGCGAGCCTCGCAAAAAGCGCTCTCATCGTGCTATTTAAGCCGCAATTTGAAGTGGGCACGGAGGCGAAGCGAAATAAAAAAGGTGTGCTCAAGGACGAAAAGGCGGCGCGCGGCGCGCGGGCGAAATTTGAGCAGCTATGCGCCGAGCTAGGGTTTGCCGTACTGCACTCTGGCGCCTGTAAGATCACGGGCAAAGAGGGAAATAGGGAATTTTTCTATCTTCTAAAAAGGACGAACGATGAAATTTAAAAGCTTAATTATCTTGGCGTTTTGCGCGCTATTTTTGGGCTCATGCGCCAAAAGTCTGAGCCCGAAAGCGCCGATCGTAAAAAACTTCGACATAGCTAAATTTAGCGGCGGCTGGTATGAGATCGCCCGTATGAAGGGCGGCGGCGAGCTGCAAAACACCGCGTACGAGTGCTTTATCGATAAAAACTCCACGATCAATCTTTTAAAAACCGCCAAAACAAGCTCAGGTAAAATCGAAAACGAGCAGCACGTGTTGGAGTTTGCAGGCGATAAAAACGTAGGTCTGCTCTATCAAAAAGGTCTGATTTCCGACTCCCTCTACCGCGTGGCGCAGGTGGACGGCGACTATCGCTACGCCCTGATCTTCGGCGCCGATACGAGCGAGCTTTACATCCTCTCGCGCACCAAAACCCTGCCCGAGCCGATCCGCATACTCTATCTGAAAAAGGCGAAGCATAGCGGTTACGACACCAAAAAAATTATCTGGACGAAGCAGCAATAATGGCTAATCAAAAATCATGTAAAGACCATACAGAGGCTTCGCTACGGAATTTTAAAGATCAAAATTTTGTAGAACAGGATTCTAACTTGCAAAATTTTACGGAACAGAATTTCACAAGCAATGGAGAAAATTCATCTCAAAATATCAAACATCCAAGGCAAGAATTGAGCGAAAATAAAACCGGCGATGCGCACCGCGCAGATGAAGCAGACACCGCTTGCAGTAACGAAACGGCTTATGGCGACACTTGCGGCAATGGCGTAGACGCGCAAGCCCAGGGCATGCTTCCTGCTTGTGCGGAAGTACTGCGCGTGCGCCTAAACGAGCAGTTCGCACGAGGCGAGATTTTCGCAACGCTACAAAGCGCAAACCGCGATGACGTGTGCGCCGTAGCGATCGGTAACTTCGATGGCATGCACCTTGGACATCAAAAATTATTTGAAAATTTAGGTGAGCACGGCGCGATAATCGTAATCCTAGCAGGTGGTGGCACGAAGCT
Organism: uncultured Campylobacter sp.; assembly: GCA_963525765.1. Classification (GTDB taxonomy): domain Bacteria; phylum Campylobacterota; class Campylobacteria; order Campylobacterales; family Campylobacteraceae; genus Campylobacter_B. The sequence goes on from CAURMQ010000009.1 coordinate 16,660, forward strand.
AACCCCTTTTGCGTCGCGGCAGGCGTTTACGAACAAAAAGATTTTTTATTGCGATCTACGCGCTATCAAAAGCCTTAGCGGAGGCGAATTTATCGCACTTTTAAGGCAGAATTTCATAAATTTACAAAAAATTGTCGTAGGCGAGGACTTTAGATTTGGGCGTGATCGGGCGTGGGGCGTGGAATTTTTAAGGCGCGAATTTCGCGGGCAAACCTGCGTCGTAGGTGAATTTTGCTTAAGCGGCAGCGGCGTGCATTCAAGTAGGATCAAAGATCTTTTATCGCGCGGTCGGTGCGAAGAGGCGGCGGAGCTTTTAGGGCGAAATTACGAGATCTGCGGACGCGTAGTGCGCGGTCAGGGGCGCGGGGCGCGGGAATTCGTAGCGACGCTAAATCTTGATGCGAGCGGCTATTTTATGCCAAAAAGCGGCGTGTATGCGACCCTGGCGCGCACTAGAAGCAAGGAATTTGCAAGCTTGAGCTTCTTGGGGCATAGGCTCAGCACCGACGGAGCTTTTGCGCTTGAAACGCACATTTTATGGGACTTTGCGGGCTTTGAGGCAGGTTTAAATTCCGCGCAAGATCGCGCGCCGTGCTGCGGGGGGCAAACTGCACATTCTGCGCGAAATTCAGATGAAATTTCGGCGCGTAATTCGACCGAAATTTCTACGCAGAATTTTGCGGCGAGCGAGAGCTTGGACGCCGAAAATAAAAATTTAGAGGCTGCGGACAAAAACAGCGGCGCAAAATTTGCTTGCGTGAAATTTATAAAGTTCCTACGTGAAAATCGCAAATTTAACGATCTAGCGCAGCTTAAAGAGCAGATTTTAAAAGACACTTCAGAGGCGGAGGCGGTACTACAAAGCCGCAAATTTTAATCTACGGCTTGTAAGCTTAAAGATGAAATTTGCGGGCTGTGCGCTTGATTTGATGCGTCTGCCCGCGTTTTGCATCTACGACGCATTAAATGAGCCGTCTGCGTCGTCCCGTATAAAAGTCGTGTGCCCGTTGTCATTGAGAATACTTGGTGCACCGCCTGCGTCTGCGATGCCATATGGGAAGTGTACACAAAAGCGGCGCGCAAGCTGCTAAAAAGTCGTTAGATTTTAACGACGTACCCGTCCGCAGGACTTTAACGCACCTTGAGCTTGGGTTTATGTAAGACGAGGCAAGTGCAAGCTGCGCCGAGAATCGAGGGTGATAAAAAATCTTAGTTGCGCTGCAAAGCTTTAAAATTTAGCAGGGCTAAGCTGCCGAGCAAGAGTCAAGCGGCTAAATTATGCGCCTAGCTAAACGCTGGATTTTGTCAAGCGGCCTCATTTTACGGCGCATAAAATCGCAAAATGGGCGCGAAATTCTACCAATGGAGCTTTGACTATGCTTTTAGTTTAAGTTCGTAATTAAAGAATTTAAAGGAGCTGTTTTGGTAGCGTGAGATTTGGCGACGTAAAATTTAATGTTGAGAAATTCTAAGCCCGCTAAATACGGCGCAAAATTTTAAGGATATATTCGCGCGGTGCGGAATTTTAGGGCCTATCAAGCAAGACGTGAAATTTAATCATGCATCGAGCGTCTCTGGGCTAGAAGTTGGGCGCAAACTGGGATGCAGCTCGCTTGCATCAAAAGTGCTCATGCTGCGTTTAAAATTTAGGTATGCTTCGCGCGGGGCAAACTAAGCGCAATAATTCCATGCGTAGCGGTCGCAAATAGAGTGTCGCGTAAGTGAAGAAAGCACGGCGTGAGAATTCTGCGCTTAGCATGCGTAGAAAGTATAAATCGAGTGCTGCGTCAATAGCGAAACTAAAAGGAAACGGATGAAAGACGAAATTTTTAAAGAGCCTATCAAAAAACAGTTTGAGTTTGACGCCAGCGTCGCGTCGGTTTTTGATGATATGATCGGGCGCAGCGTGCCGTTTTATGAGGCCAGCACGCGGCTTAGCAGCGAGCTTTTGGCGCGGATACTGCCGCAAAAGGCGCGCGTGATCGATCTTGGCTGCTCGACTGCGACCGCGCTGCTGGCGCTGTTTGCGCTGCGTCCCGATCTGCGGCTGTGCGGCATCGATAGCTCGGAGGCGATGATACAAAACGCCCGCGCCAAGGCGGCAGCATTCGGCGCCGAGCTCGAGCTTAGCGTATCGGACATGCTGGATGCGAGCCTCGCAGACTGCGACGCCGTGATTTTAAACTACACTCTGCAGTTCATCAGGCCGCCGCGCCGAGCCGCGCTCGTGAGTAAAATTTACGACGGATTGCGCGAGGGCGGGGTTTTGATCTTTAGCGAAAAGATCGTCTACGAAGAGCCTGCGCTCGCGCGCCGGATGATCGAAATTTACGAGGATTACAAGCGCGCGCAGGGCTACTCGCGCTACGAGATCGCGCAAAAACGCGAGGCACTCGAAAACGTGCTCGTGCCATACACCGAAGCGGAAAACCGCGCTTTGGCGCTGGGCGCGGGCTTTGCGCGCGTTGAAAGTATCTTTAAATGGGCGAATTTTATGAGCTTTGCGGCGTTTAAATAACGAGCGGCTACAATGCACATTTTGCTTAAACGATTCAAGTTTTAAATTTAACGCCAGTATTTGGGGTGAAACCTACAAAACAGAGCATGCGTCGCCTGCAATGTCAAATTTTGCCGCGCTAAAGCTATTTTCATCGATTAAAACACGCCGCGAGCGCAGCGGCGCGTTCAAAAAAAGAATAAAATTCCTGAATTTTACATTATTTGATTCAATTCTACTTTGGTGATTAACCCGGTATTTTCGTCGATCTTTTCGCTTGCGATACGCCTTTCAAGACCTGCTATAAACTCATCATATTCGATCTTTTTAGCTTTATCCGCTTCGTATTTTTTCATAGCTTTTTGAAAATCGCTGCGTGAGAAAAAATCATTCCAAATCGCAAACAATGCAAAAGCCAAAAGTCCCCATATATAGCCGCCGATAAAGAAATTTCCGGTGATACAAAATACGGCGCAAGCTATTATGTCGGTCGCAATATAACCCACTCCGAGTCTCCCGCCTGGTAAAATCGGCTCGGGCAAACGATAGGCGCCTAAGGTATCGACGCCTTTTGAGATATTTTTCAAGCAGCCCGCCTCTTTGTCACCATCGCCGCCTGGAGCATAACCGGCGACTTCATCGCCTGCAAAAATATAAAAACTATCGTCCGTTTCTATTTCAAAAAGATCCGCGCCCTGCCCTTTTAGCCGGAATTTCCATACTACCGCACAAGCTGCACCATTCGAAATACTCGCATCCGCAGGGCTGTCTGTGTGGAATTCGGGATCTTTTTTCACATCAATCGCGATACCGTGGAAATAACTCACAAAAATCCTTTAAAATTAAATTTACTCATCCGTACTGAATTTAGCCAACCTTCAAAAATTCCAAATAAATTTAAACATTTTGTAAGCGAAATAGAAGCCGAAATTCCAGGCATAAAAAAAGCGCCCGCCGTTTGGCGGACGCCGTGTATAAAACCGCAGCAGGCAAGCAGATGCCGCCACGAGCAAAGGAGCTTATTTATCTCTTAAATTTAACTCGCTAACGAGCTTGGAGTAAACCGCGTAGTCTTTGTTTTTAAGATATTTCGTCATTCTTTTGCGCTGACCTACTAGCTTTAGCAGTCCTAAGCGAGATGAAAAATCTTTCGGATTTGCTTGCAAATGAGAGGTCAAAAGCGTGATCCTTTCGGTAAGAAGCGCGATTTGCACCTCCGCAGAACCTGTATCTTTCTCTCTTCTAGCGAATTTCGCAACTATCTGTGCTTTTTGAGCCGTGTCTAAAGCCATGATGACCTCCTGATCGGTAAAATAGGAAGCGATTATACTTAATTAACCTAAATTTTTGCTTTCTTTGTGTAAAATGCACGCTTTGACACCAAAGGAGAGAATAAATGCTTTTTACAAAAGCAAGCGAATATGCCCTACTTTCAATGATTTGCATCGCGGGCAAGGAGGAGTCGATGGATGTCGATTCGATCTCTAGCGAGCTTGGAATTTCACGCAGCTTTTTGGCTAAAATTTTACAAAATTTAGCTCGCGCGGGACTTTTAAATTCCTTCAAAGGCGCCAAGGGCGGCTTTGTGCTCGCGCGCAATGCAGATGAGATCACGCTAAGCGAGATCATTAAAAGCGCCGAAAGACGCAAGGCGACGGTATTTGACTGTACCGCCGAGGGGATCGACGCCTGCCCGAACGGTCGTACGCTGTGCCGCGTCAATCTAATGTTTGGCGAGCTTCAAGAGAAAGTCGATGAGTATATGGATACGATCACGCTAGCAGATATCATCGGCAAAGAGCGCAAATGAAAATATATCACCTAAGCCACACCGATCTAGACGGCTACGGCGCGCAGTTCGTCGCAGCGCACTACCTGACGGACGTGGAATTTTTCAACGCCAACTACGGCAAGGAGATAAACGAAAAATTTGATCTCATCCTCGCTCGTATCAACGCAAGGCTTACCGCAAACGCAGACGAAAAAAGCCTAGTTTTAATCACCGATCTAAATTTACTGCCCGCGCAGTGCGAGAAATTTAGCGGCGAACTGGCTCGCCGTAACGCCCGCGTGATCCTTCTGGATCATCATCAAAGCGGGCTTGAGTGCGCGAAGAAATTCCCGTGGTATTTTCTGGACTCGTCGCGTTGCGCCACGAAGATCACCTATGATTTTTTCAGCGCGATGTTCGGCGGCGAGACGCGGCTGGATAAGCTCGTGCGCGTCGTAAACGCCGTGGACATCTGGCTGAAGGAGCAGAGCGAGTTTGAGCTCGGCAAGGTCTGCCTCGGCATGGTCTCGGGCGCAAAAGAGATCAATAAGATCATGTTTGAGCGGGAGAGCAGGGATTATATCTTTTTCCTGTTAGAAAAAATTTTTAAATTTCAAGACGAGCCAAACGCGCACATAGCGCTAGATAGCGCGTTGCACGGCATAAAGAAGGAATTTTTTAAAAGCGAGCGCGACGATACGCTAAGCAATCTCGTTTCGCACTTCGTAGTCGATCGCCTAAGCGTGCAAAAGCAGCGCTTCGAGATCAGCTATCTTGATAAAAAGGGCATTTTGACCTACAATATCGGCAACGTAAGCGTCATCGGCAACGACTTTTTGACGCAAAACCCCGATGTCGATTTTTTCATCGACGTAACGAGCAAAAAAACGCTCAGCTTCCGCGCCGACGGCAAAATCGACGTTAGCGAAATGGCAAAGCTGCTCCTCGGCGGCGGCGGGCACGTAAACGCGAGCGGCGGGATGTTTGCGGGCTTTAAGGACGCGAGCTCGTACGAAGCCGTAAAGGCGCAAATCGTAGGTCTAATCGAGAAAAAAACTCAAATTTCAAAGGAAGAAGATGAAAACTAATGACGAAAAAATCGCCGAGCAGGACCTCATCTACGAGATCAACATCCTGCTTGACGCAATGCTGCTTTATGCGGGCGTGAAGCGCGATCGGCTCGCCGATGCGGCGCAACTGTATATCGAAAATATCGACACAGTGCTTGCGAACTCGGACGCTAGCGGCGCGGACGAGGTGATCGCCGTGGTCGAGTTTTTGCGTAGCAAACACGCGGAGTTATTTGAAAATAAGGGTTAAGCGCGAAATTTTAAGCAAAATTTTGCGAGCTAGAATTTTACGAAGCGCAAACTATGCGGAGTAAAATTTCATTTAGCGCAGAAATTTATAGAGCAAGAAATCCGCGAGATAAAATTTTGCTAAATAGAATTTCAAAACGCAAAATACGGAATTTTGCGGGTTTAGATTTAAAATTTTAAAATTTAAAAAGTATGTTTTGCAAATAAAATTTTAAGGCATGGCGGTTGCAGAATTTAATTTTAAAATTTTATGCTGTCGAACAAGAGCAAAATTTCAAGGTCTGGAATTTACGCTAAGAAATTCCGCGCAATAGCAAATTTAAAATTTTAAGTGCATTTTGCGGCACGGAATTTTGCAAAAAATTTTAGACAACGCGGGATGGCTCTGCGTAAAATTCTAATCTAGGCTTCGCGCGGAATTTGCATCAAAACTCCGCGCGGAATTTTGCGCTCAACTAAGGCGCAAAATTCAAATATAAAGGCTAAATCTTTGCTTGTCAGTGTGGCGCGAAGATTGTGCAGATTGCGGAATTTTAAATTTAAAAGCACGATTCTGCCGTCTAAGATCAAAGAAATGGCGTAGCGTCTAAGCTTACTGAAATGACAAAGCTCGCTTTGAAAGGAAGGGAGAATTTTATCTGCAAAAGTGCAGAGATGGCATTTTAAGATACTTTTGTCATTTCTAAGAGAAAAAGATCCGCGCCAGAGGCTTTTAAGCAAGCACGCTTGATAAAATATTATCGCTAGATATGGTGCAGGTGTGGTA
>CAURMQ010000010.1:0-22140 GCA_963525765.1 uncultured Campylobacter sp.
GATAATTTCATTTGCGCTCCTTTGATTAAATTTTATCGCCGCTTACATATCCAGCGCGACGCTGCCGCTGCGGACGATGTCGATCGGATTGTATTTTTTTATCGTCTTTAAAAAGCCGTCGATGCGGTCTGCATCGTCGCACGCCATAATGACGATCTTGCTGTCGTCGCTGTTTGCGATGCTGCCGTTGTAGGCTTTTAAAACGGCGTCAAGCCCCGCTAAATTTTCGCCCAGCGCGATCTTTACCAAAACCATCTCCTTTTCGACGAATTTTGCATCCTCAATGACCTTGTAGACGGGGATCAGCTTATGAAGCTGCTTAGTGATCTGCTCTATGACGCGCTCGTCGCCCGAAGTGACGATGCTAAGGCGCGATAGGCCGGTATTTGGGATCGGTGCAACGGTAAGGCTGTCGATATTATAGCCGCGCCCCGCAAAAAGCCCCGAGATCCGCGACAAAACGCCGTGCTCATCGGTAACGACGACCGAAATTACTCTTCTTATGCTATTCATCTTTGCGACTCCTGCTCAAAAATCATATTATAAAGCGCGCCACCTGCAGGCACCATCGGCCAGACGTTTTCGAAGCGATCGATCTTAGCCTCGATGACGCTTACCTTTTTGCTCGCAAGAGCCTGCTTCAGCGCATCTTCAAATTCCGCTTTGGTGCTAACGCTAAAGCCCACGCCGCCGAAGCCCTCGACAATCTTTACAAAATCAGGCTGCGAGCTAAGATCGGTCGATGAGAAACGCTGCCCGTAAAATAGGCTCTGCCACTGCCGCACCATACCTAAGAAATTGTTGTTTAATACGATATTTACGACGTTTAAGCCGCTCGCGCTCGCCGTCATCAGCTCTTGGATATTCATCAAAATCGAGCCGTCGCCGCTAAAATTTATAACCGGTCTATCTCCCGCATAAGCCTTCGCGCCCAATGCCGCAGGAAGGCCGTATCCCATCGTGCCCTGTCCACCGCTACTTAGCAGAGTGCGCGGCTTGCAAAACGGATAAAACTGCGCGACCCACATCTGATGCTGCCCCACGTCCGTAGCGATGATAGCGCCCTCGCCCGCGATTTTTGCGGTACTTTGGATAACCCACTGCGGCTTTAAAATTTCATCGCTGTCGTTAAATTTAAGCGGGTGAATTTCATCGTATTTGCGGATGAGCTCGCGCCACTGCTCGAAATTTGCAGGGCTAACCTCGCTTTTAATGCGCGGCAGCATCTCCTCTAGCACCGATTTCACATCGCCCACGATCGGATAATCCGCGTTTATGATCTTTGAGATCGAGCTAGGATCGATATCGACGTGGATGATTTTCGCGTTTTTGCCAAATTCGCTAAGCTTGCCCGTGACGCGATCGTCAAATCTCGCGCCCAAGCAAATTATCAGATCAGACTCGCTAAGCGCCATATTTGCGGCATAGCTGCCGTGCATTCCGACCATACCTAAATTTAGCTTATCGTCGCTTCGCACGGCTCCTAGCGCCATAAGGGTTTCAACGACCGGGATCTGCGTAAATTCGCTAAGCTCGCGTACCAGCTCGCTTGCGTCCGCGCTAATAACTCCGCCTCCGATGTAGAGGATAGGCTTTTTGGAGTTTGCGATTAGCTCGACGGCTTTTTTGATCTGTTTAGAATTGCCCTTATAGTTCGGCTTGTAAGTTTGCATCTTAATTTCGCTAGGATATTCAAAAATGCCAAGCTTCGCCGTTACGTCTTTGGGAATATCGACGTGCACGGGTCCAGGTCTGCCGCTGCGAGCGATATAAAAGGCTTCTTTTAAAATTCTAGGCAGCTCTTCAATCGTTTTAACTAGATAGTTGTGCTTGACGCAAGGGCGCGAAATTCCGATCGCATCGATCTCTTGAAAGGCGTCGGTACCGATTAGCGAGGTCGCAACCTGCCCGCTAATAAGCACGATCGGGATGCTGTCGCTATACGCCGTAGCAAGCCCCGTAAGCGCGTTCGTAAATCCAGGACCACTTGTGACGACGGCCACGCCGACCTTGCCGCTAGCGCGCGCATATCCGTCCGCAGCCATCGCCGCGGCCTGCTCGTGGCGCACCAAAATATGTCTGAAGTATTTTTGTTTGTAAATTTCATCATAAATGTTTAGCGCTGCGCCGCCCGGGTAGCCGAAAACTACCTCGACCCCTTCCTGCCGCAACGCCTCCACGATCATCTGCGATCCGCTAATTTCTTTCATACGCCCATCCTGTTTCGTTGGAATAATTTTGTGATTATATTATTTTGTAAATTAAATTTCACGAATTTAAGGCGTTAAATCGGGTCGAATTTCAAATTTAATAGCGGTAAGACGGGGCAAAATTTCAGAATTTAGAAAGAGTAGAAAAGGCAAATTTAAAATTTAGCCATAAATTTAAAACGGACGGGATGTTCGGATTTAAAATTTTAAAGTGCGGATTTGTTTTGACCAAACGCGGCGCATCAGTTTTAACATAGAATTTTAGATTGAAATTTTACCACGCGAGGCTCGATTAAATTTATAAAATTCTTTGAAATTTTATCGTAGCGCAGAGCAACTCCTGTGTAAATTTTAAATTCTACACTACCAAAATTTTAAAATTTAGCTGTAAATTTAGGGCGGGCGGAATCTCGATTATAAAATTCTAAAATCCCGCCCGCATAAAATTAAATTTTAAAACCCTCTATCTACCTGCACGCCTACGCCCACGCTAGCGCAGTTACCGCTTTGCGGATCGCAGTCGCCGAAGCTTGTGACGTTACTGGATCTTTTCGAGCGGATCGTTCCCATATGCATAGGCACCGGCATGTTACGGCGCGAGCTTCCGCCGATTTCGCTATCGCTCATACTATTAGAACTTCTCCTGCGAGAATAATCATCGCGCGGAGGTGGCGGTGGCGGAGGAGGTGGTTTTATACCTCCGTGCGGAGGTGGTGGCATGCCGCCAGGAGGTGGGGGAGGAGGCGGCATCATGCCGCCGTGCCTGCCATATCCTGGCGGAGGAGGCGGAGGCAAAGTGCCGGTTTCTGTGATCGTGATGCCATTGCCGTAATTTTCAACGCGTTTGTAAGTAGAGCCTCCGTAAACCGTGCGGGTGCGGGTCTTTTCGACCACGATTATATCGCGATCAGGCTGCACCGGCTGCTGCACGTTAGCTCTAGGCGATATTTCAAAGCTCTTCTGCAGTTTAGCGGTATCGTAACTTGCAAAGCCGTTGATACCCTTTAGCTCATCTGCACTTGAAATTTCGCGCTTTTGGCGGTATTGCATAAGCATATCCGCCCTACCCGCATCAAGCCCGCCGATCGTCATCAGCTCGTAGCGACTAGCTTCGTTTATGTTGATTTTAGCCGCGGCGAGGCTCACTAAAAGAGCCAAAATCACTAAATTTTTCATGTGTGCTCCTTTGTTGGAAGTTATCAAATTCTAAACCCTCACGATAAATCTTTGATTAACACGCAAGCAAAATTTTGCTACAATTGCCTATCTTATTTCAAAGGATCAACCGATGAACGGAATTTTGCTCCTATGCGACGAACCCGCCGCTTACCAATCCGAGCTAAAAAAACTAGATAAAATTTTATCCATGGGCTTTCACAACGTTTTGCAACTTTGCATCGCTGGCGACAATGCCCTTTTTAGCAGGAGCGAGCTTGAAAAAGCGCTTGCAAACGGGCAGGATGAGCGCGTGCGAAAGACGGCGATAGAGCGCTTTGCACAAATTTTAGAGCAGTGTAATTTTGTGCTGGTTCGCGGCGTAGCGGGAGCCGATCTGCGCGAGCTAAATTTACAAATCGCAAAGGATCTAAATATCCCCGTTTGCGGATTTTATCCTAATGAAGTTGCCGCGCGCATCGGCGCACGCTTGATCACCGCAGCAAAAGCGATAAGCTTTGCCAGCGTATATGAGGATAAAATTTCATTTTCCGCGCTAAGACCTGCACAAGATGGCGCAAATTCTAAAAAATCGGAGCTTTGCGGCAAAAATTCTGCCTGCGAAAAGGGCGCAAAATTTCACGACGAAAATTCTGCTTGCCAAAGCGGCGCGATAGAGCTTGATAAAGTCATTGCCGACAAAAGCTACTTCACGGACGCCGCAAACTCCACGCGCTGTGAAATTCTAACCCCGTTGAAATTTGAAAGCAAGCTCTACGCCAAGGCTCGCGCGAACGTTAAAACAGTCGTGCTTCCAGAAAGCGACGACGAGAGAATTCTGCGCGCAGCCGCGATTATAAAACAAAGCGGCGCTGCAAATTTGATCCTTTTAGGGCAGCAAGACGAAGTGCAAAAAAGCGCAAGCAAGCTAGGTCTCGATCTAAGCGGCGTTAAAATTTTAGATCCGCAGACGGATGCGAGCTTAGAAAAATTTGCGCGCGATCTTTATGAGCTTCGCAAGGCAAAGGGTATGAGCGAGGCACAAGCGCGCGATTTAGTGCGCGATCGCACCTACTTCGGCACGATGCTCGTGTATGAAGGGCTGGCAGACGCGATGGTAAGCGGTGCCGGCACGACTACTGCGGAGACGATCCGCCCCGCGCTTCAGATCATCAAGACCAAGCCGGGCATCGCGACCGTTAGCGGCGCGTTTATAATGTGCCTGGATACGCAGGCTCTGCTTTTTGCCGACTGCGCCGTAGCGCCGAGCCCGAGCGCAGAGTATCTGGCAGGTATCGCGATTTCAAGCGCCGCGACCGCAAAGGCGTTCGGGTTTGAGCCGCGCGTGGCGATGCTAAGCTACTCCAGCGGCGATAGCGGCAGCGGTGAAAGCGTGGAATTCATAAAAACTGCAACGCAAAAAGCGCGCGAAAAGGCGCCAGAGCTTTTAATCGACGGGCCGCTGCAATTCGACGCAGCGGTTGATGTAGCGGTCGCCAAGAAAAAAATGCCCGGCTCCGCAGTCGCAGGGCGCGCGAACGTATTTATCTTCCCCGATCTTAACTGCGGAAATATCTGTTATAAGGCCGTGCAGCGCACCGCAGGCGCCGTGGCGATCGGACCGATTTTACAGGGCTTAAAAAAGCCGGTAAACGATCTAAGCCGCGGCTGCAAGGTCGCCGATATCGTAAACACGATACTTATCAGCGCCATTCAAGCAGGAGAGAATTAATGGATATCCTAGTCATAAATTCCGGCTCGAGCTCGGTTAAATTTAAATTCCACGATATGCTAAATCACGCCTGCATCGCAAGCGGGCTCATCGAGGAGATCGGCTCGACGCACGCAAGCGGAAGCATCAATTGCGCCAACGGACGAAGCATAAAGGTTGAAAACGAGCAAATTCCAAATCACGAAACCGCGATCGCAATCGCGATTGATCTTTTAAAACAAAGCGGAGTAATCAAAGATCTAACTCAAGTAGGCGGCATCGGACACCGCATCGTTCAGGGCGCGGATTATTTCGATGCTCCTGCACTCATAGATGAGGACGTAATGGCTAAAATCGCCGAGCTTGCGCCGCTTGCGCCGCTACACAATCCCGCAAATTTAGCGGGCATCAAATCCTGCCTAAAGATCGCTCCTAAAATTCCAAACGTCGCGGTTTTCGATACGATCTTTCATCAAAGCATCCCGCCTTATGCGTATATGTACGCGCTGCCGTATGAATTCTACGAAAAATATAAAGTTCGTCGCTACGGCGCGCACGGCACGTCGCATTGGTTTGTCTCGACGATGGGAGCGAAATTTTTGCGTAAAAAATACGAAAACTTCAACGCCATTACGCTACATCTTGGCAACGGCTCGAGCGTAAGCGCCATAGAAAACGGCAAGTGTATCGATACCTCGATGGGGCTAACGCCGCTTGAAGGCATCATCATGGGCACCAGATGCGGCTCGATCGATCCTGCGATCATCCCATACATCGAGCGTGTCGCGGGCTACAACGCGCAGGATATGGACGTTATAATGAACAAAAAAAGCGGACTTTTGGGCATCTGCGGCGCAAGCGATCTGCGAAAAGTATATGAAAAGATGGAGGATGGCGAGCCGCGCGCGAAACTCGCATTTGAGATGCTCGTTTACAGCGTAGTTAAGATGATCGGAGCGTATTACGCCGTGCTTGGGCGCGTGGACGCTTTGATCTTTACCGGCGGTATCGGCGAGAATGCACCGCATTTTAGACAAAATGTCTGCGAGAAGCTCGCTCATATCGGCATCGAAATCGATGCGACAAAAAACGCAAAAAATACCGGCTCGATTAGAAATTTAAGCGCGGCGGATAGCAAAATCAAAACGCTCGTGATTCCTACCAACGAGGAGCTGGCGATCGCCGAAGCTACGGTCGATACGATCAACAAAAACTCCGCGCAGATCGACTATCAGAAATACTCGGAATTTTAAATTTTATCTAGCGGGATTCCGCGGTTATTTTGCGAGCAACGATACCAACTTGCCTTTTTTGTTAGGCAATTAAATTTTAGGTTTTGGCTGCGAGCTTGCGTGAAATGAAAGGGCTTTCTTTATTTAGTGGCTTTCTGGCTAAGACGATACAAGAAATTGCTACACTGCATACGAGTTTGCGCTTTTCTCGATAAAGCTTAAATTCTTCCTCGGGGGCGGAAGGGGTTCTACTTACGAAGCGTCGCCCCTTCCGCCCCCAACCCCCCCCACTATCCCCACTTGCACGTTAGAGGTGGCAAAGCTTTGTTTTTAAACAAAGCTTTGCTCGGTTAAATTTAATAAATTTGGTTTCAAATTTGACCGCGAAATTCCAAAGCAAGTCCTCGTCGTGAAATTTTACCGAACGATAAGGCATAAAATTTTAAATTTAGCGCGAGTCGGGTTTTGAGGCGCAAATTTTATTAAAGGAGCGAGCGATGAGCGATCTGCCGAATCATCAAGGCACGCAAGAGCAAGAGGCGCCGTATCCCGATACGAAATTTACTAAATTTTTCGGGCGACTTTACGTGGCGGTTTTTGTGCTGTTTGCGATCACGGCGCTTAGTGTATTTGTGCTGCCCGAAGACATTTTAGACACAAGCGCGGCGTGCGCAGACTTCGTTAAATTTATGAAGCGGTTTTTTCCAAATATCGCCGCAATCGGCAAAATCAGCCTGCATACGCAGCTTGCGGGATTTTACGTCGCAGCATTGTGGGTACCTATTTTAATGGCTTTTGTGCTAAGCTGCGTGTATTATCCGATCGCCGTATTCTTATACGAAAAAGAGCTCCCTGCCGTCAAGACGCAGCTAATTATGCTTATCGGCACACCTTTTATCTATTGGCTTATAAATAATTATTTCTACGCCGATTTTGCCATAAAAGGCATCCCACACAGAGTGGGCAGCGGTCGGATATTTCCTACTTTTATGAACAGAGAAAGCCTGTTTGGTTGGCTATCGTTTTTTGGAGGCGGCTCAATGTTTTTTGGTATGTCTGTTCCGATTTTATTCAGCAATATAGTCCACTGGATATATCTATCGAGAAATAAAAGCTAAATTTTATAAAATCGCGGACGAATAAAATTCCGCACCAAATAACTTTTAGGGTCATTTTACGAGCGCAAAGCGGGCGGGCGATTAAATTTAAACGCTCCGACAATTAGACTCTTTTTTTGCGCGGAATTTAAGCGAGCAAGCGACGATTAAATTTAAACCGCAAACGGCCGCTTTTAAATTTTAAAATTTCACTAAATTTTAAAATTTTATTCGCGCCACGTAAGGCGAAAGGTCGTTATCTCGCCCGGCACGCTGTCGTAGGAGATAGAAAAGGAGTATTTTTTGCAGACCTCGCTTACGATGCTAAGCCCGATTCCAAAGCCGCCCTCGCTTGAGTTAAAGCGCGCAAAGCGCCTGAAAATTTCGTCGCCTTTTTTTTTATCGATCCCTTCGCCGCTATTTGAGATCGCTAGCTCGCCGTGCCTTAGCCGCACATCCACGTAGCCGCCTGCATCGGCGTATTTTACGGCGTTGCTTAGCAGATTGTCGATCAGGCGCGAAATTTCATAGACGTTCGCGCTCATGCTCGCATCCGCAAGATCGGTTTTAAGGCTTAGTCTGCGTTTTTGGATAAACGGCGCGAAGTATTCGCAGCGCGAAGCGACGAGGCTCTTTAGATCGATCGAGCTAATCTCGCCCTCCTTATTCATACCGAAGGTCAAAAACACGAGATCCTCGTAGATGCGCGAAAGCGTTTTGGCGGCAAGATCGATATTAGCGACGCGCTTGGCATTGTATTCTCCAAGCTCTGCGTGCCGCATCGTCTCAACGCTCATGGAGATGATGCTAAGTGGAGTATTGATCTCGTGGGTGCTATCCTTGATAAAGCGATTTAGCGTGTCAATCTTATCGTAAAGCGGCTTTGTGCCTAGCCGCACCAGATAAAACGCCACGGCTAATATCACGCCCAAAAGCGCTGTCATCATCGCTACGGTTTTGATACGAAGCGTTAAAATTTCGCCCTGCACGCTACTTCCAAGCAGGATGATTTTAGCCTTGGAAAAGGCATTTCGCTCCTCCATATTTTGCAGATTCTCATAAATTCCTAGCCTTCCGCCACTTATAAATTCCGCCTTTAGCTTTGCTTTGTCAAGCGCTCCGAGCTCACCACCGCAGCCGTAAATTTCATCAGAGTTTGGCTTAAATATACACGCGCTCACGCCCTTTTCGCGCTCGAAGTCCGCTAGCGATTCCAGCCCATCCATACTTGCTTTCATATAGATCATCATTTTGATCTCTTTTAGCTCTTTTATCCTGTGCGAAAGCAGCGCAGCTTCGTTCATCCTGTAATTTATCTTGAAAAAATATCCTAAAAACAACGCGCTTGAAATGAGATATAAAGATAGAATTTTAAGCGTTAAAGCGGTCTTTTCAGACATACAGATACCCTGCGTTGCGGCGATTTATGATGTGCTCTTCGCCTAGGACGCGGCGTAGATTTTTGATATAAGTTCGCAGCGCCTCTTCACTAGGAGTTTCATCAAAAGCGTAGATGGCGGAGAAAATTTCATCCTTGCTTAAAAGCCTGTTTTTATTTTGCAAAAAAAGCGCCAGCAGCTCACGCTCTTTGTTTGAAAGCGCGACGGGCACGCCCGATCTGCGTAGCTCTTTGCTTGCAAAATAAAATTTAAACTCGTCGTCAATAGTTACAAAATCATCAAAATTGTGGCTGAAGTTTCGCTTTATGAGCGAATTAACACGTAGAAGCAGCTCTTTTAGTTCATACGGTTTTTTGAGATAGTCGTCGCAGCCGCTTTTAAAACCGACCTCAAGGTCATCAAGTGTATTTAGCGAGGTGGCAAATATCGCGGGGGTGCGATCGCCGCTCTTGCGCAGCTCTTTTAAAAGTGAGAATCCGTCGCCTTTGGGGATCTTTACGTCAAATATAAAAAGATCAAATTTTTGCTCATAAGCAAGATCCGCGGCGCTTTGAGCGTCGCTGCAAACGCATACGTCAAAGCCCGCGTCTTTTAGATATTCACCGATGAGATCGCAAAGCGTCTCATCGTCCTCTACGAGTAAAATTTTACTCACTACATCTCTTTTTTCATCTCTTTTTTCATTTCGCCTTTCATCTCATCCTTCATATGTTTGCCCTCTTTCATAGCATCCTTGTGCATATCCTTCATATCGCCTTTCATCTCTTTCGCACTATTATGCATTGATGTATTGGCGTCCTTCATCTCATCTTTCATGCCCATATCGGCAGCTACGGCAAAAGTGCCAGCAAATAGCGCACTAAGCGCAAACAAAGTAAGTTTTTTCATTACGTACTCCTTAAAAGAAATTAGCGGAATTATACTTCCGCAAAAGTGAAGTAAGTGTGAAATTCCGAAAAAATTCAAATTTAAATTTAAACGCCTGTAATTTCAAACGCGGCGCGGCTTAAATGCGCTCGGTCGGTCGCGATCTCTGAAATTTAAATCGCCTCGCTATGGCTAGTCGAATTCTAAACGCGAATCAAAGCTAGCCAGAGCGCACGCCAACAGCGCATCGCCGAGCTTGCTTTACTGCGGCGAGATAAAAATTTAAACCGCCGGCGAAACTAATTAAATTTTATAATGCCACGACGCGCACGTCAAATCAAAAACGCCGAGCCAGCCTTTGAGTCCGCGGCCTCACGTGAGCTTTTAAATTCGCCATGCCGCGTAAGCCCTTAAATTTAGTACGGCGCAAGCGCACAGGGCGCGAAATCGCACCTAGATCTCGGCGCAACTTTTGATCTCGTCCTCGCTTACGATCTCGTAGATCACGCCCGCGTTTTTGATAAACTCCTCCACGCGCGCGACGTGTGCGGGCTCCACGTTGATCACGAGGCTTCCGACGACGTTTTTATCAAGCCGCTCGAGCTTGCCCCAAACGATGTTAAAATTTATCTCCAAAGCGCGTGCCATGTGCGTGATCACGCTGTCAAATGCAACCGCGGGCGGGAAAAAGAGCCTAATATTCACGCCGCTTGCGGGCAGCACCTCCTCCTCGCCCAAAAACTCCTTCATATTCTCATCCGGGTGCAAAAACAGCGAGACGATATCACCTGAGTTGCTCACGCGCCCGCCCTTAAGCAGGATCGCTCGCTGCGCGATGCCTTTTACGACCTCCATCTCATGCGTGACGAGCACGATCGTAATGCCTAGCTCGCGATTAATGCGGCGCAGAAGCGATAAAATTTGAGCGGTGGTATTGGGATCAAGCGCCGAAGTCGCTTCATCGGAAAGCAAAATTTTAGGGCTTAATGCAAGCGCGCGCGCAATCGCTACGCGCTGCTTCTGTCCGCCGCTAAGCTCGCTAGGATAGGCATTTGCTTTATCCGCAAGCCCCACGAGCTCCAAAAGCTCGGCGACGCGGCGCTTCGTGCGATCTTCAGGATGGCCCCAAAACGCAAGCGGCGTGGCAACGTTTTGCGCGACGGTGCGGCGGCTCATAAGCGCGAAGTGCTGAAAAATCATACCGATATTTTTGCGCAGCTCGCGGATCTGCGCGGCGCTTAGCTCTCTTACCTCCCTGCCCTCTACTTTGAGGCTTCCTTCTTGATAGTCCTCAAGGCCGTTTATGCAGCGCAGCAGAGTGCTTTTACCCGCGCCGCTGCGACCGACGATGGCAAAAATTTCGCCCTGCTTTACTTCCAGGCTCACATCGTCGATCACGCAGGTTTTGCCGTAAAATTTCTTTAAATTTTCTATTTTTATCACTCAAATTTCCTCGTTCGTAATTCCGCCGAAGCGCTACTAAAATTTATAAAATTTCGCGCCTTAGCTCGTCTGCGCTCTTTGGCGAAAGAAGCGCCGGAGCGATGTCAAATACGCTAAATGCGCCGCGCTCGCCTTTTTGCGCCAGACGATACGCCGCGCGTGCGTAGGCTACGAGTACGCTAGCTGTGAATTCGGGATTTGAGTCAAGCTTTAGCGAAAACTCGATCAGATGCTTGTTTTCGCCGCGCTCGCCCGTCGCTCCGCTTCGCAAAACAAATCCTCCGTGAGGGATGCCGCCGTGCTCTTTTTTAAGCGTCGCAAGATCTATGAAATGCACGCTCGTGTCGTAGTCGGCAAAATAATTCGGCATCATTTTTATCTCTTTTTCTATGCGCGCTTTATCGGCACCCTCTTCGGCTACGACGTAGCACTCGCGCAGGTGTTTTTCGCGCGTGCTAAGACTCGGGTTTTCGCCCGCACGAACTCGCTTTAAGGCGCTTTCTATGGGCACGGTGTATTGGCGCGCATCCACGACGCCCTCGATCCTGCGGATAGCGTCGGAGTGGCCTTGACTCACGCCTTTACCCCAAAACGTATAACTGCTACCGTTTTCTAGCACGCTTTCGCCAAATAGTCTATTTAGTGAAAACAGCCCCGGATCCCAGCCTACGGCGATGATGCCTACATTTTCGCCCGCTTTGGCGGCGGCGTCCACGGCGGCGAAGTGCTCTGGGATTTTCGCGTGCGTATCAAAGCTATCAACTACATTAAATTCTTTTGCAAATTCTGGCGTCTGAGTCGGCAGATCCGTCGCGCTACCGCCGCAAAGCACCAAAACGTCAAATTTGCCCTTATGTGATAAAATTTCATCCGCGCTAAATACCGGAGCGCCGCATGTCTTTACTTCGCTTGGATTTCTGCGGCTAAAAACGGCCGAAAGCTCTAAATCCTTGCTATTTCGCGCGGCAAGCTCTACGCCGCGACCTAAATTTCCATATCCAAAAATCGCTATTTTGATTTTTTCGCTCATTTTTTATCCTTAAAATTTTAAAATTTAGCGTGTAAAACGGCGCGCCGCCGATGAAATTTTACCTCAGTAGGAAATAATAAATCACGTATAACCAACTTAAAAATCCATGAATTATCGCCCACATTATGCTTTTATTGACTCCCCATGATAGTGCGACGGCTATGACCGTGCCTAACGTAAATCCACCGATACTACCTTTTGACATATTTTTCTCCTTGATTTAAATTTAGACTCAAACGAGCGGACTACTCGCCAAACGCCTTTAGCTCGTCACATACTTTGGCAAATTTTTCCTGCGCGCTTTGCAGCCCTTCGCGATTTGCGGCGACGACGTCAGCGGGCGCGGAGGAGATAAATTTTTCATTGCCAAGCATTGCAGAGAGCTTTTCGATCTCTTTTTGCAGCTTGGCTTTTTGCGCGTTAAGGCGCGAAATCACGCCGCTAAGATCGACCCCCTCAAGCGGCACGAAAGTTTCTAGTCTCTCGCTTACGTCGCGCGCGGAATTTGCGATATTTTGCTGCGTAAATTCCACTTCATCTACCTTGGCAAGCGTTTTGATGTAGTCCGCAGCGGCGCTTAGATCGACTGCGGATTTGACGTAGGCTTTTGCTACGCGCGCATTGCCGAGCTCGATCGTCGCCTTTGCGCGGCGAATGCTAACGATCGCTTCGATAAGAAGCGAAAATAGCTCTTCGATCCGCTCGTCACGCTCGCCAGGATGTGGGTATCGCATCACCATGATGGAGCGCGCGTCTTGCAGCTTCGTGCCGCTTAGCTCCTGATACAGATACTCGCTTAGAAACGGCATAAACGGGCTAAGCAGCTTCATCGCCTCTTTAAAAATCATCCCCAGCTCGCCGATCGCAGCCTTGTCCGCCTTGCTAAGCTCGATGCCCCAATCGCAAAACTCGTCCCAAAAAAACTTATAAAGCTCGGTCGCAGCGTCGTTGAAGCGGTATTCATCTAAATTTTCCCGCACCGCGCTCACGCAGCAGTTAAAGCGCGAAAGCATATATTTGCCGAGGCTCGTTTTGATCCGTGCCGCGTCCAAATCGTCAAATTTAGAGGCGTTTAAAAGCAAAAATTTGCTCGCGTTATAGAGCTTATTTGTAAAATTTCGATATATCAAAAGCTTGTCGTCGCTAAGGCGCAGATCGCGCCCCTGCACGCACAAAATTGTAAGCGTAAAGCGCAAAATATCGGCGCTAAATTCATCGATTTTTAGCAGCGGATCGACTACGTTTTTGCTCGATTTGCTCATCTTTTTGCCGTCTTTATCCTTAACCAAGGCGTGCAGGTAGATGTCGCGAAACGGCAGCTCGCCCATGGCGTTTTGGCACTGAAACATCATACGCGCGACCCAGAAAAACAAAATGTCAAAGCCCGTAATCAGCATGGTGTTTGGATAAAATTCGTTCAAATCCTCCTCAAACCACTTCTCGTTTTTCAGCGCCTCGCCGTTGCCCCAGCCAAGCGTGCTGATCGGCCAAAGACCGCTTGAAAACCACGTATCGAGCACGTCGGGATCTTGAGTAAAATTTTTACCGCCGCATTTTGGACAGACATCGGGGCTCTCGCGCTCATCCGCCCACTGATGGCCGCAGTCGCAGTAAAACACGGGAATTCTATGCCCCCACCACAGTTGGCGGCTGATACACCAGTCCTTTAGCTCGCGCATCCAGGCGTTGAAGCTATTGATCCAATGCTTCGGGAAAAATTCCGCCTCACCGGAATTTACTTTGGTAATTGCTTCTTTTGCGATATCTGCGCGCACGAACCACTGCTGCGAGATGTACGGCTCGACGACGTTTTTGCAGCGGTAGCAATAGCCGACTTGATTTTCGTAATCCTCGATTTTTTCGATAAAGCCCAGCCTATCAAGCTCTGCTACGATCTGATCGCGCGCGGCAAGTCGCTCTAAGCCTTTGAATTTACCGCACTGCTCGTTTAAAACTCCTTTTTCGTCAAAAACGGTGATAAAGCACAGCTCGTGGCGCTTGCCGACTTCGTAGTCGTTGGTATCGTGCGCGGGCGTGACCTTCACGGCGCCCGTTCCAAAGCTCATATCGACGTATTCGTCGGCGATGATCTCGATCTCGCGGCCGATTAGCGGCAGCACGACTTTTTTGCCGATCAAATTTTTATAGCGTTCGTCCGCGGGATTTACCATGACGGCGGTATCGCCGAAGTAGGTCTCGGGGCGCGTCGTCGCGACAACAATGTAGTTGCGGCTCGTCTCGCTCGAATCTTTGCAAGAGTTTGAATTTTGCTCGTCCGCGAAGTAATAACGCAAATGATAGAGCTTGCCCTTGTTTTCCTTGTGCTCAACCTCCACGTCGCTTAGCGCGCCGTCGTGCGTGCACCAGTTTACCATATAGTTTCCGCGCACGATGAGCCCCGCGTCGTATAGATTTACGAAGGCTTTGCGAACGGCGTTTTTAAGCCCCTCATCCATCGTAAAGCGCTGTCTGCTCCACGCAGGCGTGACGCCAAGACGCTTCATCTGCTTTACGATCTGCCCGCCGCTTTGCTCCTTCCAGTGCCAAACGTGCTTTAAAAACTCCTCGCGCCCTATCTCTTCTTTTTTGATCCCTTGCGCCAAAAGCTCGCGCTCGACGACGTTTTGCGTCGCAATGCCAGCGTGATCGAGTCCAGGCTGCCACAACGTACGGTAGCCGTCCATTCGCTTGTATCGCGTCATAATATCTTGCAAGGTAAAAGTGAGCGAATGCCCGATATGAAGCACTCCGGTGACGTTTGGAGGGGGCATCATAATGCAAAAGTTTTTGCCTTTTTGCTGGATATCTTTATTTCCGTCGATCTCGAAATAACCGCGCTGCTCCCAAATTTTATAAAAGCTCTCCTCTACGGCTTTCGCGTCGTAAAAATCTGCCATTTTCAGCCTTTTTTTAAAATTTTAAATTTTGCGATTTTAGCGGAATTTATGTAAAGCGCTCATTAAAGCGTGCCAATTCTGCATTATACAATAAAATGTAGTATTTAAATATATATAGAAATATCGAATTTTAGAATATTTTAGATAAAATTTTAAAAAATCATATAAAAACACTTGACATTAAAAATTCTACCTGCTATAATACCGCGAAATTTTAACCAAAAGGATTAAATATGAAGAAATTTCTTCTCGCTTCGCTTCTTAGCGCCAGCGTCGTCAGTTTCGCTCTTGCCGAAAAAATCGTAGTCGCCGCTACTCCGATACCGCATGCCGAAATTTTAGAGCAGATCAAACCCGATCTAAAAGCCCAAGGCTACGATCTTGAAATCAAGGTTTTCAACGACTACGTAACCCCAAACCTCGCTACTGATAGCGGCGACGTGGATGCCGGATTTTTCCAACATGTGCCGTATATGGAGGAATTTAACGCTAATAAAGGCACAAAGTTAAAAGCGACCGTGGGCGTGCATTTAGAGCCGATGGGCATCTACAGCCATAAGATTAAAAATTTAAAAGATCTTAAAAACGGCGCCAAAGTTGCCGTGCCGAACGATCCGACCAACGAAAGCCGCGCTCTTGATCTGCTCGTAGCCGCGGGGCTTATCGAAGTAGATCAAAACGCCAAGCTCCGCACGCCGCTAGATGTCACTAAAAATCCTAAAAATTTAGAAATTTTAGAGCTTGAAGGCGCCGCGCTTCCACGCACCCTGGGCGATGTCGATATTGCGGTTATCAACTCAAATTTTGCCTTTAACGCAAATTTAAACCCGATCAAAGATTCGCTATTTTTAGAAAAGGCTGAGAGCAACCCTTATACAAATGTTATTAGCGTTAAAGAAGGCAACGAAAACAGCCCTAAAATCAAGGCGCTAGATAAAGCGATCCAAAGCGAGAAAGTGAAAAAATTTATTGAGACGCAATATAAAGGCGCAATCATCCCGTCGTTTTAACTCTCGCTCTTTTAAAAATTCGGCGCACGATTCGCGCCGAATTTGCTGGCATTCGCTATTTTGTTTACTATCTTTTTTTATAATTGCGCGAAATTTACCGAATAAAGGAAAAATAATGAAAAGAATTTTATCTTTCAGCTTTGTTGCCGCTATGGCTATATCTTCGCTTAATGCAGGCGTTTTGGCTACTGCAAAAGACGCAAATATCACTATTACGGATGAGGATGTTGCACCGTTTTTGGCTCAAGGTATGCAGCACGGCGGGCAGGAACCGACCGCCGATGAGAAGAAAAAACTAATCGATGATCTAATCAAATACAAACTTCTAATCGCAGAGGCGAAAAAATCAGGTATTGAAAACAGCGACGAATATAAGCATCAGCTAGAGCTTGCTAAAGATGGCATCGCATTTAATCTATGGCAACGCGAACAGGCTAAAGACGTAAGCATCAGCGACGAGGAAGCTAAAAAAATTTATGATGAAAATAAACAGAATTTCATGCAACCAGATTCCGTTACTGTAAGCCATATCTTAGTAGCAGACGAAAAGGCTGCTAAAAACGCGATTGCGAAATTATCAAAAGTCAAAAAAGAGAATTTAAAAGAGGAATTTAATAAGCTAGCTAAAGAAATTTCAATCGATCCAAGTGCTAAAGAAAACGGTGGCGATTTGGGCTCTTTCGGTAAAGGTATGATGGTGCCGGAGTTTGAAAAAGCGGCTTTTGCGCTAAAAGATGGTGAGATGAGCAAAACGCCGGTAAAGACGCAATTCGGATATCATGTAATCTACAAAGAAAGCAGCAAAAAGGCTGAGACTATGCCGTTTGAAAAGGTAAAAGATCTCATTAAAAACCAATTACTTCCAAGCAAAGTAAACAAAAAAATCGATGACAAGGCTAATGAGCTATTCGGGAAACTAAACATCGAATACGCAAAATAGTTTTAATTTTAAGGCGCGAGGCTATTAAATTTATATGCAAGTTCGCTACGGTGGCAACTTGCAGGGATAAATTTTAGCCCGCGCCTTTGTTTTATATGCGCTAAATTTTGTGAAATTTTAAGATCACTCTTGTATCGCCGGATTGTTAAATTCTAAACTTATTCGCTCTGCCGATGTTAAATTTTGCGGAATTTTAAGCGCAGCTGGTTTTTACACATTAAATCAAGGAATTCAAATGCTTTCTAATATCGTAAATTTTATCGTAGAATTTGTCGCGGGCTGGGGATACCTTGGCGTTTTTGTGATGATGTTTTTAGAAAGCAGCTTCTTTCCTTTCCCAAGTGAAGTCGTGATGATCCCTGCGGGCTATCTGGCCTCAAAATCGCAGATGAGCTTTGTTATAGCATTTGTTTGTGGGCTTGGTGGTAGCATTACCGGCGCGCTGTTTAATTACTATCTATGCTACTTTTTTGGACGTAAGATTATCGCTAAATACGGCAAATACGTAGGCATCACCGAGGAGAAATTTGCAAAATTCGAAGCGTTTTTTAACCGTCATGGCGAAATTTCAACGTTTAACTGCCGCCTAATCCCAGGCATTCGTCAATACATCAGCCTTCCTGCGGGCCTTGCAAAGATGAATGTCGCGCGCTTCGTGCTATTTACTGGGCTTGGAGCTGCGATTTGGACATTAATACTTATGAGCTTGGGATATTTCATCGGCGAAAACGAGGAACTAATCAAGCAAGATCTGCATCTAATTACGATTGCTCTGTTCGCCGTCGTCATTATAATCTCGCTCCTATATATTTATTTTATAAAACGCAAAAAATAGCTCCACTCTAGTAAATACAAATACAATAAAAAATTCCATTTTGCCGCCTTTAACTTCAAATTTTTCAAATTATAATTTAAGCTAAACAAGAATTTTTATAATTCCACTTTCATAATCCGCGTGCGATACGATATTTCTATTAAAGTGCAATTATGCCTTAGTAGCGAATTCCAAAATATTTTTTAAGTAAAATTCTATTTAAAGCCTTAAACAATCGCACTAATTTCTAAATTTTAATTTTTCGTTACGTTTTAAGCTACTTTTAATACTAAAAACTTTAAAATTCCATTAACAATTTCAACGAAAGGACTTATTATGGCAAAGACCAGAAAAGAACACGATTTCATCGGTGAATTAGAAATTTCCGACGATTTTTACTACGGTGTGCAGACATTTAGGGCACTAGAGAACTTCCATCTAAGCGGACGAGCGCTCAAAGACTATCCATTTTTTATCAAGGCATTTGCACAAATCAAAAAAGCAGCTGCACTAGCCAATAAAGAGGTCGGAGTCCTAGACGCACAAAAAGCCGATGCGATTGCAAAAGCTTGCGACAGGCTCATCGCAGGAGAGTTCAGAGATCAATTCGTAGTCGATATGATCCAAGGCGGCGCCGGAACTTCGACGAATATGAATACCAACGAGGTCATTACAAACATAGCTTTGGAGAGCATGGGACATAAAAAGGGCGAATACCAATACCTCCATCCAAACGACCACACAAATTTGGGTCAAAGCACCAACGATACCTATCCTAGCTCGATCAAAGTCGCCGCTTACGCCAAGCTAACCGATCTACTAAAAGCTATGGAAAATTTGAAAAAAGAGCTTGAAGTCAAAGCCAAAGAATACAAAGATGTCATCAAAATGGGAAGGACGGAGCTTGAGGATGCCGTTCCTACTACTCTTGGAAACACTTTCAACGCTTTTGCTACCTACATCAAAACCGATATCGCACTTATCAAAGCTGCTAGAGAGTCGATGACTTACCTAAATATGGGCGCTACGGCGATCGGCACAGGTATCAACTGCCATCCTGATTACAAAAACGTAGTCGAGAAAAAACTGGGTGAAATCACCGGCGTTAAATTTAAAGCTGCAGAGGATTTCATCGCCGCTACACAAGACACCGCAGACTTCGTTCACGTTAGTGGCGCGCTAAAAACAGCAGCCGTCCGCCTAAGTAAAATCGCAAACGACCTACGTCTTATGAACTCCGGTCCTAGATGCGGTCTAGGCGAAATCGAGCTCCCTAAAATGCAACCGGGCAGCTCCATCATGCCGGGCAAAGTAAACCCAGTCATCGCCGAGGTCGTAGGCGAGGCTTGCTACGAGGTAATCGGCAACGACGTGACTATTATGCTTTGCTCCGAGCGCGGAGAATTCGAGCTTAATGCGTTTGAGCCTGGCATCGCATATGCGCTATTTAATTCGATCGTGCTTTTGGAAAATGCGATGAATACACTAGCTGAAAAAGCTATCAAACATCTAAAGGCAAACCCTGAAGCTTGCCTAAAATCGGTGCTAAATTCCGTCGGTATCGTTACAGCGTTTAATCCTTACATTGGCTACGAAAAATCTGCAAGTATCGCAAAAGAGGCGTTGCAAACAGGCAAATCCGTCGGCGAAATCTGCTTAGAGCGCGGATATTTGAAAAAAGAGGAGATCGATAAGATCCTAGAGCCTAAATCTATGCTCAACCCACATATGAGCAAAAAATAGTTTCAAACTAGGTGCGGCGCGGAATTTCGTCGGTTAATTTAATAGGCGAAATTCCGCAAAGTAGAATTCTAAATAGATAAGATTTATCGTGCAGAATTCCGTAGATGCAGAATTTCATCAAGTTAGATTTAGCTTCCGTGGAGTAAAATTCCACTTGCGAAATTTTAGGATAAAATTCCGCATAGAATTCCGACCACTGAATTATAAAGATAATTCGGATTTTACCTGCTGAAATCTTTAGAATTCTGCGCGCCGTTAAAAAAAAATTACTTTATAAGGAGTTTTGCAATGGACTTTATGGTGATATTGCAATTTATCGTGTTGCTCGGCGGCATCTACCTAGGCGTTAAGCTAGGCGGCATGGGCGTCGGTTATGCAGGCGGTTTGGGCGTTGTCGTCCTAGCCATTTTGGGTATGAAGGTCGATATGAAGGATATCCCGATTGACGTTATCCTAATTATCGCATCGGTAATCTCCGCGATTACGGCGCTGCAAGTCGCAGGCGGACTTGATTATTTAGTTCAGGTAGCATCTAAAATTTTAAGGAAAAATCCTAAGCAGATCAACTTCCTAGCGCCTATCGTTACCTATCTACTTACGATACTTGCGGGCACCGGACATACTGCGTTTTCTATGATCCCGGTTATCGTAGAGGTCGCAAAGACGCAGAATATCAAGCCTTCCGCTCCTCTTGCGCTTTCGGTCGTTTCGTCTCAGGTAGCGATCACTGCGAGCCCTATTTCGGCGGCGTTCGTCGCTATGAGCGGTCTGTGCGAGAAGCTAGGCGTTAGCTATCCTAAGCTTTTGTTTATCTGCATCTCTACTACCTTCGTAGCTATGATCATCACGGCTTTCATCGTAAATAAATTCTACGATCTCGATCTTTCAAAAGACCCTGTTTACAAAGAGAGACTTTCAAAAGGTCTTGTAGCCGAGATCAAAGCCGAGGAGTATAAAGAGCCGAAACCTTATGCGAAAAGATCGGTTGCGATATTTGCTATCGGCGTTTTAATCGTCGTTTGCTATGCGCTTGCGATCTCAAAGAGCGTAGGCTTGGTAGAAAAACCGATCCTTTCAAGAGATAGCGCGATCATTAGCTTTATGCTAACTATCGGCTTTCTTATCGCTGTTTTGTGCAAGATCGATACGGGCAAACTACTCTCTACCAGCACTTTCCAAAGCGGTATGAATGCGTGCATCTGCGTCATCGGTATCGCATGGCTCGGTACTACTTTCGTAAACGGTCACATCGACAGCATCAAAGAGGTAGCTAAAAACGTCGTTACGCAGTATCCTTTCGTACTAGCCGTCGCGCTATATTTCCTAAGCTGCTTACTATACTCGCAGGCTGCGACTACAAAGGTTATGATGCCTGCCGTTGCCGCCGCGCTTGGAATGACTAGCCCTGAAAATTCCGGTCAAATTTGGATCTTGGTTGCATCTTTCGCAGCCGTTTCGGGCTTATTCGTGCTCCCTACCTATCCTACGACGCTCGGCGCTATCGCTATGGACGATACCGGAACGACTAGAGTCGGTAAATTTGTATTTAACCACTCATTCTTCCTTCCGGGAACCATTATGGTTGCGCTTTCAGTCGCTCTAGGATTTTTAGTAGCTCCTGCGCTAATCTAAGATTAGTATTCCTTTCATTTGCGCCGAATTTTTTCGGCGCATTTTTCATACTATTTAAAATTTTTAATACAATTTAATAGATAAAATTCTATCGATTTTGGGGTCTGCCATATTTGCTTATAAATTTAACTTCTAATCGCATGCGCAAAAAACTATAAGCCTGCTAGTAATGTTTGAGTGAGAGTAAAATTTCATTTGAAATTTCATACCCATATTATGCTAGATGATAAATCAAAATTTCAGCCAAAAAACATATAATGTAAGAAATTTAAAACAAGGATAAAATATGAAAAATCTCATCATCATCGCTCATCCCGATATGGCAAGCTCACACGCAAACAAGGCGTGGCGCGAGGTAGCCAAAAAGCAAGCGGATAAATTTGATATTCACGAAATTTACGCTGCTTATCCGAACGGCGAAATAAACGTAGCGCGCGAGCAGGAGTCACTTTTAAGCCACGATAAAATTATCATTCAGTTTCCACTTTATTGGTACAGCTATCCGCCGCTTTTAAAGCAATGGTTCGACGATGTATTCGCCTACGGCTGGGCTTACGGCAGCACCGGTGACAAGCTGAAAGGCAAAGAATTCGCCCTAGCGATCACTATCGGCGACGAGCGAAACAACTATAAAAAAGACGGCACGATCGGATTTGGCATAGAAGAAGTTATCACGCCTTTTAAATGCGCGATGAATTTTACGGGTGCTAAACTGCTGCCGTGCCACTTCGGCTATGGATTTTCATTTCATCCAGATAGCGAATATATCGCAAAAAGTGCAGAAAAATACGAAGAATTTTTAGCAAAATTTTAAAATTTACAAAGGCAAAATCGCTTTTTTAGTCGCGAAATTTTATTTTAAAAAGTGGCGGATGAAAATAGTCTCGTTTCATCCGCACTGTTTGGCACGCCTCGCACCGCTGTATTTTGCGTCGCGTACGCAATCCGTGGGCATAATC
>CAURMQ010000011.1:0-20711 GCA_963525765.1 uncultured Campylobacter sp.
AAGAAATATAAAAAGTTAAAGCCCTACGAACAAGAAGAAATTTATATACCATTCAAACATTTTGAAAAAGAGATAAAAGATGCGATAAAATTTTGGGGGAAGTATTATAATGGAATTTTATAGGGGTAAAAAAATTATAAGGATTGGAAAATGCGCTTAATAGAGACCGATTTGGGTAAATACGAGGAATATATCTATTTCTTTATAGAGAAAAACAGGGCGTATTTTAGCACCTATCAAGAGCAGATATTTCCTTTCGATATGGAGTACATACCTAGCTTATTGTGGCTGCTTGCATCTTTTGCAGAAACTACGATTAAAATTTTTAATGATTTGGACGAAAATACGAGAAATGAAATTTTTAATTTTGTAGAAAAGGGGGCGGCAAGCGAAGACGAATACATCGGCACGGCGTTTTGCACCGGCTTTGTTGAAACAATTATAAATATTGCAAAAGAAGACGAATATAATATAATTAGCAAATATTTTAGAGATGAAACACAAGAATACGCCGTCTCTTGGATGAAATTTGGCGAATAGCTGGGTTGAGCTTTATTAAAGTCATATTTTAAAAAAATAAGGAGCTGTATGCCTAAACATGAATTTTTACTCAAAAAGACAAAAGAAAATATCTTCTCTAAAGAGCATTGCGTAGTAATTAGCGATGATCTAATACTTCATATTTTATACTCTCTTGAGTGGGTACAAACCACATGGAACGATGAGATAAATTTGAAAAAAGGTCTAAATTACTATGGCTATAGCTGGATAGAAGATAAAGCTAAATTTAGAGATATAATATGCTCTTGGAGATCGCTTTTCTTGAGCGCGGATGGGCAAATTGTTTTTGATAAAAATTGTGTGTTAAATAAATCCTCGGTTATTGAGCAACTAGACAGTCTATTGGAACTAATCGATTCGGCGGTTAAAAACAATTTGTATATTTTGCATCTAGGGATTTAGCAAGTATGCGGCGATTTAATAATAAAACAGAAGAAAGACCATGAAAAGAAATTATAAAAAGATAATACCCGTAAGAGGTAGAAGGAAATTTTCGATTAATAATTTTAGAGAAATTTTCGCGGAGGGCGATATACTGCAAATCGGTCAAAGACGGTTTTTATTTTGTAACTGGAATAACTTGCTGCGTATAAACGGCGATAAATTGGGCAAATTCATAATATTGCCGCCGGAAGCAAATGTGAAAAATAATAATGGTTTGATTTCTAAAAAGTGGGTATTGGAAAATTTAGATTTTATATGTGATACCGAGCCATCCAGAAATATAAGCATATTTTCTTATTACGATAGCTCTGTGACCGAATACAAAAGGATAAATGATAAAATTCCTGCAAAATTTACTTATAAATTTTTAGAATTCAAAGACGATCTAAAAAATGGAGATATTATAGAGTGTCACAAGGCTTTTCGTCCATATGATCGAAAGATAAAATTTATCGTCGCAACCGATACGGAAGGATGCCCGAGACTACCCTATCTGGAGGGGTTTTATTCCGGTATGTTTGCGCCTATTGGCTATAGCGATAAAATGCGCTCGAATAAAGGACGGGAATATGCGATAAGCTCGAGTTGGCTAATTAAGAACTGGGAAGCCGCCTTTGTCGGTAATTGCGATATAAGGCACACTTATGTAAATTTACAAAATCGAAAAGAGATTTTAAATTTTACCGATAAGCAGTTGGAAAATTTTATAAAAATAAAGCGAAAGAAATTAAAATTTAAATGGAAAAAGTAGATGGGAATTTTAAATCATGCAACAAAAGGTTTTTAAAAGGCGACAGCAATGATAAAAAGCATTATAAATCCAAGTAATTTTGACGTAGAATTCAGGAAAATAAGAAGAAATAAAAGAGGCGTAGCCAGATCAAGAATAGATTTTGAAAATATCGATGTCGAGGCTAAAATAAGGCTAGTTATGTTTTTAATTTCAAAAGCAAGCCACTTAGATAGCGTAGTTTATAAAATTCTTTTTTGGGAAAGAGATGAGAAAATAGAGGAGTATCTTCTTAAAAATATGAAGGGGCGATACACAAAAGCTAGACCCTATAAAAACGGCGCCAGAGCGGGCGTTATCTTTATAAAAGAAAAGATGCTTGATCCAAATTTTTTGAGGTCCATACTGCTGCGCCATTTTAATTTTGAGCTGGCAAAAGAGCCATCTTTGAATATCAGAGTTCAATTAGCCGCAAACAATAAAGAGAAATTTTCGATTTTATTTGATATATACGATGATCGAGGCTGCTATGTGTATTACTTTTAAAATTTTATAATGAAAATATTTGAGGAAGGAAGATATGGCAATTTGGCAATGTGAGTTTTTTATTCTACCTAAAAGCGATACATACGATCTGCAATACGACCGGCAATATGGCGATATAAAGCTCTTTGAAGACGATAAGTATTGGAAAAAGGCAAAGATCAAAAAAGAGATATTTTCTGAAATTTCGCGCCTATTAAAGCCCGAAAAATCTTGGTCTAACGAAATAGATCTATATGGAAGCGAAAACGGCAATCGCTTAGAGGTATTTTTTGATGCTAATAATATAATAGAGTCCGTTACGTTTCGTATCGATTTTAGATCCGAGTATGAAGCCGTATTAAGGGGCATAATATCATTGTGTGAAAAAAACGGCTTTTGCATTATAGACGGCAATTTAAATAATTTAAAATTATCCTTTAATGCTATAAAAGAGGCAATCAACAAATCCAAAAACAAAGAATTTTTTACAGAACTTGTTAGAAATAGTATAATAGGCGATAAAAAAGAACCGCCTATCATAGAGGCCGTAGATGATTTCAAATTTAAGGATGATTTTAAATGATTGTAAAATGTATAAAAGAAGATAGGTATGAGTATCTGGGATTAAACAGAACCTATTTTGTTCATGGTATCCAATATGAAGAGGGACAGGTTTATTATTGCATATTACCGTTTTTAGATGATATAGATTACAATCGATTTAATAGCAAATATTTTCAAGTAATCGATGAGACGGTGCCTACAAATTGGAAATTTGGGATGCATAGGGGATTTTTTGGATGTTTTACCGCATCTTACGAAGAGCTCATAGCAGACGCGGATCATTATGGAAAGCTTATTGACGGAGATCCGATAGAGGAGGAAATTTTTAGGAAGAGAAGAGCCGAGATGATCGATGACGTATATAATACCCATATCATCAAGGATCTTAACCGCTTCATATATGATCTAAGCCCTAACCTATCGGTACAGATGAATATTGCAAATAAAGTGCTGGATATAGAGATATCGGACGCAAACACTGAGGCCAAACATCGCAAAATGAATATTTTAAAGGATGACGGATATAGCTGGTATTTGATAGAATCGGACGTAAGCACCTTTAAAGCCAACGCTACTAGTGATTATTTAAGACCCGTATTAAAATATCTTAAATTGTGGCTAGGCAGAAAGAATTTTAGATAACCGGGCAGAAAGATTTAATATGATGAGCGCGACCGGTAAAGAAATTTTTATAAAAATTTTGAATGAAGATATTAATGTATGGCGCCTGGTAAAGGCTGCTCAAATCGCGCAATATATTTTTAAAATTACCGATACGACGAAATTTGAATCCGAACTGGATGAAATTTTAGAATTCAAATGCGGAGATATCGTTAAGTGTAAGGAAAAAGACGGCGATTTCTATGCTTTTGAGCTATTATAAAAAACCCGCCTTATAAATAGCAATGCGCTTATCATATGGCTTGATTTAATCCCATTTTTCGCTATAATGAGCGTCAAATTTCACTCACGGGGATAGCGATGAGCCTTGTTTCTTACGAATTAAAAAAGCAAAAACTAGATGGAGCACGCAATGTGGCGCTTTGGAAGGCGCGTGGCGGCGTGGCGGCAGTAGTACTGGCGCTGTTTATTGCTATGCGCAAGGATTTCGGAGATTTCTCATTTCTGTTTTTATTGGTACTGCTAGCTCTTGCTTATCCTGCCTACAAATACCTAGCTGTGCGCATTTCGCATAAATTTGAATCGCTCAGCGAAGAGGCTTTTAAAAACGAATTTCTGCTTTGGATTGCAAAGGAGCTGCGTCTTACCTTTCAGCCTTTCGGCGCGTTTTTACTTGATGAAATTTACAAAAATCCGCTCCGCAAAGAGGCAAATCTTTGCACTTGCAAGCATGCGATAGTGGGCAAGACGCCCGAATTTGGCATAAAAATAGGCGATATCTGTCTAAGCCGCGACTTCGATAAAAACAGAGAGGATCGGGTCTTTGAGCTGGATAAAATTTTGCATCTTAAAAAAAAGGACGATACCGCGATCTTCGACGGGCTTTTTGCAAAATTTGATTTTAGCGAGACTTTCGATAGCAAAATTTTAGTCGTACCGCGCGGAGAGTTTATCTTCGGCGCATCGAATCTCAAGCTGCTAAAAGATAGCCCCCATTTAAGCGCATCATTTGACGTTTATCTCAACAACCCCGCCGCCGCCGCTTTTTTGCAGAACAAAAAAATTTTAGAAAATATGCAAACGATCACCGTAAATTTATTCGGCAAAACCGAGCTTTATCTGGGCGAAAACAGCCTCGTAATCGGCGTTGAAAATAGCGAAATTTTTAAATCCGCGCCGAGCTCGCAAAGCGCAAAGCTACTCGAAAGCCTAAATAAAATGATCGAGATCGCTAAAATTTTTGCTTATCTTAAAAAGCTCGGGCAGGTGGAATAAAAACACTCGGTTTTGTAGATTTAAAACAGGCTTGCAGCGCGCGAAATAGAATTTAGGATAAGGGATAAATTTAAAAAGGAGGGGCTGCATTATGGATATGAACGAAATACAAGCTCAAACTCGCAGCATGCGCGCCCTATATGTCGAGGATGATAATGAGGTAAGGCGGCAGACCGCGAAAATTTTAAGGCTGTTTTTCCATCAGGTTACCGACTGCGGTGACGCGCAGGAGGGCATCGATAAATTTAAAGCGGGCAAAATTGACATTGTTTTTACCGATATCAATATGCCGGGCATAAACGGGCTTGAGATGTTAGAGCAAATCAAACAGATCGATCCTTCGGTAAAAACTGTCATCTTCTCAGCCTACGACGAGTCTAAATTCTTCACCAAAGCCATATCTATCGGCGTGGACGGCTATATTCTAAAGCCTTTTACGACCGAGGATCTACTAAGCGTGCTTGAAAAAATCACGCAGAGCATCGAAACCAAACCCGCAAAGTTTATTTATCTAAGCGGCGATTTCGTGTGGGATAAGCAGAGCTCGAGCTTATCCAAAGCGGGCGAAATTATCAAACTAACCAAAAACGAAACCTCTTTGTTGCAACTGCTTTTAAGCTCTAGCGGGCGGATCGCAAGCGGCCTTGAGATAGAAAACGAGCTGTTCGAGGACTATGGCGGATATGACGACAAACGGGTAAGAAATATCATATCCAGATTTCACCGAAAAATCGGCTATAAGCTGATAGAAAACATCTACTCGCAAGGATACAGAATAAAATGGCGATAGTAGACATCAAGAAAAATCATCAGAGATTTGAGACAATATTTTCAAATTCCGGCGTCGGCATCTTCATCGTGGATAAGAAAAGAAATATTATGGAGTGCAACGAGACCTTTTGTAAAATTTTCGGCTACGAATACGACGAGATCATCGGCAAATCCGCGCAAACCATACATCTAAGCGAGGAGAAATACCTGCATTTCGCAGACATCGCCTTTAATAAAGTAAGGAAAAATGAGGCTCTACAGCTAAACTACGAGCTAAGGCACAAAAGCGGCAAAGGACTGTGGATTAGAATTTCGGGCGACTCCATATCGGGAAACGACGAGGTGCTTTGGATAGTGGTAGATATCACCAAAAGAGTGATGGCAGAGAAGAAATTAAAACAAAGCAGGCTGAAGGTCAAGCGGCTAAATTTAACTCTCAACCACGAGATCGAGGAGCAGTTAAAGCTCATAAGGCGCCAAGACGAGCAGCTGCAGTATCAATCAAGGCTCGCTCAGATGGGCGAAATTTTAAATATGATAGCGCATCAATGGAGGCAGCCGCTGTCCGCTATCTCGGCTACGGCTTCGTATCTAAGCACTAGCTGCTTGATGGCGGATGAATTTGACAAAACGGCTCTTTTGGAGGAGCTCGGCAAGATCGAGCAGTATTCCAAGCACCTATCCGAAACGATCGATGAATTTAGAAATTTCTTTAAGCCCGCCAAAATCAAGGAAGTTACGAGCCTGGAGGAGCTTTGCAATATGGCGATAAATATCGCAAAAGCGATACTACAAAACCAAAAGATTAAAATTTACGCGAAATACGGCTACAACCAGACTCTGCTCACATATAAAAACGAAGTTTCGCAGGTTATTTTAAACATCATAAAAAACGCGCAGGACGCCTTTTTGGAAAGAAATATCGACGACGGCGTTATCGAAATTTCAACCTACATCGAAAAATCTTATCTTTGCTTAAGCGTAAAAGACAATGCAGGCGGCATCAGAAAGGAGATCGCGGATAAAATTTTCGATCTGTATTTTTCTACCAAAGCTAGCAAAAACGGCACCGGCATCGGGCTATATATGTCAAAGATCATCATCGAAGATCACTGCAAGGGCTCGCTCGTCGTAGAGAGCCTAAAAGGCGGCTCAAATTTCATAATCAAACTTCCGAAATGAAGCTTTTCTGAGACAATTTAAAATTTAATCCAAATTTACGCTACAAATGAGCTGCACTCTTTTTATATAATTTAATAAAGATTAAATTTTATGTAAGGAGGAAGCGATGAGCGAACCTGAAGACAAAATTTATCTGGAGGAGCGGAAGCTTGTTAGAAGGTATTCTCCGCTCACATCGGTGCTTGTAAACACTCTGTTTTTGTTTGTAGTGTTTTACGCATCGTGGTGGATCTTTCAAGATCCTAGGGGACTGATGAGGATGTATACCCCTTACGTGGGATATATGTGGTGCAGGTGGCTACTTGTAGTTATCATCTGGATAGCGTATATTTTTGATTTTTGGCCTTTTAAAAGAGAGTGGCTCTATACGGCGGGGCCAGCGAAAAAGGGCATTATCTTTACAGTGATGGTGTTTTTTACCTTCTTCGTATTCTTAAAGATATTCTTCGAATTTATTTTAGGCGAGCTTGCCATATCGTATTTTAGTCCGCGAAGGCTTGCAGAGCTTGGCATAACCGATTTTTACGCGCTTGAGTACTCGGCACAGGCTATTTTGATGTTTGCCGCTATCGCGTCGTGGCTCAGCCCCTCTTGGGTGGTGGCTGCGGATAATTCGCCGTGGCAGAAGCTAAAGCAGCCCGTTAAAGGCTTTACAGTTTTTATCTGGACCTTTTTGCTAAGTATGATCGTATATTTCGTATTTTTCCACTCGCAAATGGGAATTTTATTCGATCCGTGGCAAAAATACACATCCATCACTCCGCCTTGGTGGCATAATTTCGCCGATACCGTGCACGGAAATTTCAATATCGCATGGATTATGTGCTGTACCGTTATGGTGTGGGTGTACGAAACTATCTGGGAGAGGTATCCTTTTAGCCTTATTAAGACGAACTGGCTTAGAAGGACGGCATCGTTTTTTGGCATTATAGCGATGGCGTTTTGCTTTTCGTTCTTCTTTTACTATTTGCAAGAGCTCATCTGGGGCGTGCATATTAGAGGTGATAGAAGGCTCTTCGCGCCAGATTGGAGATGGCTGCACGTAGGCGAGATAGCTATATTTTGGCTCGTGCCGGTGCTATTTATTAAATTTTACTGCAATAACGCAGTCAATAAATTTTCAAAGCCCGTCAATATCCTTCTTAGAACGATCATAAGCATGGTAGCGGCTATCGTTCTATACTACGTCTATTATCAGGTCTCTCACTTTTTACTAGGCACCCAAAAGGGCTTTTCGCATCCGCAACAATTCCCGATGATTCCGATGATCTGGTTTATCAATGTAATGCTGATAAATTACTGGTTTATGGATGGCTGGCCGGGCTGGAGGCTTGCCGGCAAGAAAGAAGAGGCGGAGGAAGCAGGCGAGGAAGATGATTTTGGAAATAAAAATTCCATTAAAGGCTTGGTGGTAGGCTTTATCATAGGCGTGATCATCTATCTCGCCGTAGTTTATCTAGCGCCTGCCGTGGGCAATATGCTTACAATTTTTAAATAAAGGATATGAGATGAATGAAGCTAGAAGAGATTTTATAAAAGGCAGTGCGGCGGGAATAGGACTCGGCGCACTCGCATCGATGGGAGTGTTTTCATACTCTCCTGCGAGAGAATTTTTTCTTCCGGATGAAGTGCGAAAGATGACCGATTTCGGCGCGATTAAAAGCGTCGAGGTTACTAATATCTCCGAAACGAGCTGGTTTGACAACTCGATGCTGATGGGAGATATTAAAGGCGCAGGCGGACTGCTAGTCAATCAATATCTATTTAACTGGCCTCCGTTCGGTAACGGCAAAGGGCTTGCTAAAGGTAGCTACGAAGAGGGAATTTCGCAAATCAAGCATCTTCTACCCGATAAGATCGATGAGGCGTGGGAGGCAACCAAAAAACTTTCCGTAAATCCCGATAACGCGGGCGGCTACTCCGCTTTGATAGAGATAGAGCGGCTAAACGGCGAAAAGAAAAAATATCTGCTTGATTGCGGCTGGTCCTACAAATGGATGCACGAGTGTTTTAAGCGGGAGGGGATCGATAAGATGCTGCAAAACGGCGAGATAGACACCCTCATAATGTCGCACGAGCACTACGATCACTTTTGGGCGCTACCTGTCGTTTTAAAGTATAAGCCCGACATCAGAATCATCATTCACGAAGGCTTTTACCCCGAGGGCAGACAATATATCAAAGATTCAGGCCATAAAGGCGAGCTTG
Organism: uncultured Campylobacter sp.; assembly: GCA_963525765.1. Classification (GTDB taxonomy): domain Bacteria; phylum Campylobacterota; class Campylobacteria; order Campylobacterales; family Campylobacteraceae; genus Campylobacter_B. Next base: position 8,882 of record CAURMQ010000011.1, read on the forward strand.
TAGTGTTTAAAAAGGGCAGAAACGAGATCGAGCCCGGAATGTGTACGTTTTGCTACGACTGCCCTATCATTACGAGAGTTTTTGGCGAACAGTCGATATTCGTAAACGTCAAAGACAAAGGCCTAGTGAGTATCACGGGCTGCTGCCATCAGGGCATCATTACCTTTTCTGATTCCGCGCACAAGGAGCTCAAGTACGATAACGATCAGCTCTACGGGCTTTACGGCGGACTTCATATCTCGCCGTTTGACGACTGGGATCCAAAATACGACGATCTAGTTATCGGGCTGAAAAGATGGAACTACCAAGTCATGGCGTGCAACCACTGCACGGGCCTGCTGACCGTGCAAAAATTCGTCCGCGAGGGCTATCCGATCGTAAAAGGCACGGCTAGATTTAGAACCAAAACGTCCGATTATCTGGGCAACGGCGACAAGGTTAAATTTGGATAGAAGCATGGAATTTCAAGATATTTTCCCTTTGAAATTTAAATACTCGTTTGAGGATTACAGATCGCTTATGAGATGCGTATTGATTAAGTCTCTTTACGATAGCGACGTAAAATCCTCAAGCAGGTATCAGGGGATGTATAAGGGGAACTATTTTAACGAATGCTGGAGCATCAAATTTGGCTTTTACAGCGGAATTTACGGCATCGTTTTGCGGGAGGTGAAAGAGGATGCGGGCGTATTTGAGCTTTATTATTTCCCATCCGCAAACGACGAACTGCTCGGTAACGTCTCTCTTTTTGAAGCCGTTTTAGCCGGGGAGCCGGATTTTTTGGCAAAGGTGCGAAATTTCTCCGCGCACGAGGAGCTTTTAAATAATTTCTGCGTCGCTACGATCTACTTAAAGCCGCAAGAGCAGGGCATGGCGCTATCTTTTAAAACGAAGCTCAGAGATAGGTCGTACGCAAAGGACGGTGTGCGCATAGAGGGGAAGCAGATCATCGCAAAAGAGGGGCTCGATAAAAATTTCCCCAGCTTTAGGGTATCGCTTGCGTTTATGAACTTTTTGCATATCGCGCTTTGTAAAATTTACGAGCCTCGCTACGAGAGCTTTGAGATTTACAAAAAAGCGGCTCGCGCCGTGATCTATGATAAAAATCGCAACCTAAAAAGCAAAGCAGATCCGCTCTGCGGCGAAATTTTTGTAAATTTAATCTACGGCAAGGATGCGGACGACGCGTGCTTTAAATTTAACGATAAATCCTTTAAGAAGCTGCCAGGCTCGGCGCCTTTGTCTAAATTTTTGCTGCGCTTAGCTAAAGAGGATAAAAAGCAAATTTTTATGCAAGGCGGCGAGCGGCCGAATTTTTTCATCATTACCGGTTATCTGGGCTCGGGCAAGACGAAATTTATCCAAAATTTCATCGAGCACGAGACGGCGCAAAATAGATTTACCGGCATCATCCAAAACGAGATCGGCAAAATCGGCCTCGACGGCGCGCTGCTGGACGCCAAATACGCGCTCGTAGAGATTGACGAGGGGTGCGTTTGCTGCTCCATGGCGGGGCAGATCAAGCTCGCGATCTCGCAGCTTAAGCCCAAAAAACCCGACAGCATCGTGCTTGAAACCACTGGCGTCGCCAATCCTTTCAATATCTTAAGCGAGCTAAACGAGATCAAAGACGCGGTCAATCTATGCGCCATCGTCACCATCGTGGATGGAGCGAATTTTTTAAAAGAGCGGGGCAGATCAAAAATAATGCTCGAGCAGATCAAGGCCGCCGACGTCATAGTGCTCAATAAAATCGATCTGATCTCGCCCGAGCAGAAGGAGCGGATACGGCAAGCTTTGATTCAAAACAACCGCTGCGCCGAGATATTCGAGACGGTGGGCGCCGAGCTAAATCCAAACTACCTGCTCTACCGCCAGAGCGATACTTCCTATATGGCGTCCGTCCTGCTCGAGGGCAAAATGCATGCTACGCACGAAGACGAGGGGATAGTCTCGTTTAAAAAAGACCTTCCTGAGGGTATCGATAGGCAAAATTTCATCAAATTTATGAGCGATATACCGGAAAATTTTTACCGCATCAAGGGACTTGCGAGCTTTAAAGATGATGAAGCGCAATACGTCGTGCAGTTCGTAAACGGCAAATTTGAGATAACGCCTTTTAGCGACCGCAAACGCTGCGATAATTTTTTGGTCTTCATTGGACGAGGGATAGATAAAAGCGCTTTCTCGACCGAACTTTTGAGGGCATAGAGGGTAAACTTGTGTGTATTTTGAACGACGATGCGGCATGACTTTATAAAAACGATAGAATGCCGCCGCCAAACATTAAATTTAAACACAAGTTGACTCGAACTCTTGCGGTAAATTTCCGGAATTTATCACTACGCCAGGATTGTATGTAGTGTTCGGTTTGCCATTGAAAAGTCCTTTAGGTAATTTGTTTTACTTTAAAACGTTATCCCAAAACATCCTCAAGCGCGGTTTTTAGATCGCTAAATTTAAAGCCAAATCCGCTCTCCATTAAGGCTTTGGGATAAACTTTCGCCCCCTCAAGCAGCACGACGGATCCCTCGCCCAGCATCAAATTTAACGCGAATTTAGGCACTTTAAAAAACGTCGGTCGCCCTAAAGCCTTGCCTAAAATTTGAGTAAATTCGCCGTTGGTGCTAGGTTGCGGCGAAACGAGATTAAAAACGCCGCTTTGGCGGTTTTGCAATGTAAATTTAAACGCCTCTAGCAAATCAGCGATGTGAATCCAGCAAAACGCCTGCTCGCCGCTACCGATCTTGCCGCCAAGACCGAGCCTGAATGCCGGCAGCATCTTAGCCAGCGCGCCGCCTCGCCCCAGCACCACGCCTAAGCGAAATATCGCCGTTTGCGTCCGCGCTTTGGCGGCCTCGCCCTCCCACTCGCATGCCAGCTCACCCAAAAATCCGCGGTCAAATTTGACCGAGCTCTCGTCGTGGCTAAGATCGTTTTCGTAGATGCCGATAGCCGAAGCGCTGATGAAAAAGGGCGGATTTTCTAGCTCGTTTATAGCGCCGACTAGCGCGCGAGTCGTCTCTATCCTGCTTGCGCAAAGACGCTTTTTATAGTCCTCGCTCCACCTTGCGGCGATAGAAGCACCAGCTAAATTTATAACCGCGTCGCAGCCGCCGATGAGATTTTTAAGCGCGTCTTTGTCGGCATAAGCGGCTCGCGGGATAGCTACGACCTCGTGCCCCTGTGCTCTAAAAAATCTACAAAGTTCTCCGCCGATAAATCCGCTTGCACCGTTTACGGCTATTTTCATATTTTGCCTTTTTGATAAATTTACTTTGACGCGACGCGGAGTTAAATTCGGCTTTAAATTTAAAGCCTGAAGTCAAGCCGTTTTGCTTAAATTTAACGGCAAGATCTGCGCTTAAATTCACCCGTCAAATTTACTTTCTAAAATACTCTTTCACGCCGTTTTCGCTATCTAATTGCGAGCGTAAATTTTCTAGCGCGGCGAATAAATTTTTACTGACACCCTTCGCACTCGATTGAGCGGTCCGCGACGTTGTTTAGCTTCTCGCTATCGGGGCTTTCGGAGCGCAGGTAGTAGGTCGATTTTAGCCCCAGCTGCCACGCAAGCGTGTAAATTTCGCTCAGATAGCCGCCACTTGCCTTATCTAGGCTCATGAAGATATTTAGGCTCTGGCCTTGATCGATCCATTTTTGGCGGATGGCGCCCGCCTTTACGAGCAGGCGCTGATCGAGCTCGTACGCAGGCACGTACGCCTGCCACGTTTTCGGGCTTAAATTCGGCACGACGACCGGGATCATGCCGCTTAGGTTGTGCTCGAACCATTTGCGCTTATATACCGGCTCGATCGTCTGCGTGGTGCCTACGAGTATGCTGATGCTCGATGTCGGCGCGATCGCCATCAGGTAGCCGTTTCGCATGCCGTCGCGCTTTACTTTCTCGCGCAGTCCGCCCCAGTCGCAGCTGCTCTGCTCAAAAAGCCCGCCGCGCTTAACGAGCGCTTTGGCGTTTTCGTTCGCCAAATCGATCGGAAAAATTCCTTCGCTCCACTTCGATCCCGCAAAATCAGGGTACCTGCCCTTTTCTACGGCTAAATTTGAACTTGCCTTGATTGCGTTAAAGCTCACGTTTTCCATTATCCTATCGATCAGCTCGAAGTGCTCGTAGCTGCCCCACTTCACGCCGCGCTCGGCCAGCATCTGCGCTTCGCCCATTACGCCGAGCCCTATCGCGCGCGTTTTTAGATTGGTGTGTTTGACCTTGGCGTGCGGGTAAAAATTTAGATCGATGACGTTGTCGAGCATTCGCACGGCGATCGGCATCACGCGAGCTATCTCCTCGCGGCTATTGATTTTGCTTAAATTTACGCTTGCGAGATTGCAAACCGCCGTCGCGCCCTCGTCGCAGCCCTTTTCTACGATAAAAATTTCTTTACCGCCCAGCGTGTCTAGCGCGGTGATCTTTTTCGCCTTTTTTACGATGCCCGCGTCGGTTCTTACCTCTTCGTTTTCCTCAAACAGCCTCTCGCTGCCGTCAGCAAAAACGACTTTGATTTTGTAGTAGTTCGGCGCCGTGTTTTGAAAAATTTCGGTGCATAAATTTGAGCTCCTAATTAAGCCTTGATGCGCGTTTGGATTGATTCGGTTGGCGTTATCTTTGAAGCATAAAAAGGGCATTCCGGTCTCAAAATAGCTCGTTAAAATTTTCTTCCAAAGCTCCTTTGCCAGGATCGTAGATTTTGAAATTTTATCATCGGCCTCGTACTGCTCGTAGCGCGCTTCAAATTCCGCGCCATAAAGATCGCTTAGATCGATTACTTCGGCGGGATCAAAGAGCGTCCACTTGCCGCCGTTTTGAAGCCTTTTCATAAACAGATCGTTTATCCACAGCGCGGGGAAAATTTCATGCGCGCGGCGCCTCTCCTCGCCCGAGTTTTTGCGCAGATCGAGGAAGTCGCTCACGTCCATATGCCACGGCTCGATATACACGGCGATAGCGCCCTTGCGCGTGCCCAGCTGATCGACGGCGACTGCGATGTCGTTGGTAATCTTTAAAAACGGTATGATGCCGCCCGCGGCGTTTTTATGCCCGTCGATGCTGCCGCCCATCGCGCGCACCTTGCACCAGTCCCAGCCGATACCGCCGCCGAATTTGCTCAGAAGCGCCATCTCCTTGTAGCTATCGAAAATTCCTTCGATATTATCGGGCGTGGAGCCCACGTAGCAGCTGCTTAGCTGATGTCGCGTCGTGCGGGCGTTTGAGAGCGTCGGAGTAGCCAGCATGACTTCAAATTTAGATATGAGATCGTAAAATTTTTTCGCCCAGCTCTGGCAGTCAAGCTCGTTTTGCGCGAGGAACATCGCGATCGCCATAAACATCTGCTGCGGAAGCTCGATCGGCGCGCCGCTTTTATCCTTGATGAGGTAGCGATCGTAAAGCGTCTTGATGCCGAGGTAATTAAACTGCAAATCGCGCTGCGGCTGCAAATAAGAATTTAGATCCTCAAGATCGTATTTTTCCTTTAAGCCGAGCATTATGCGGCCCGCCGCCTCGCCGCGAGCGAAGTAATCCCCCAGGCTGTTGTAGCCGCTAAAGCCCGTTACTTTGTGGTACAGATCGTATAAAAATAACCGCGCGGCGACGAAGGTCCAGTTCGGGCGGTCCACGTCGATCTTCTCGACTGCGGTTTTGATGAGGGTTTGTTGGATCTCTTCAGTGGTGATCATATCGCGAAACTGGATCTTTGCGTCCACCTCAAGCTCGCTAAGGCTTACGTTTTCCAGCCCCTCCACTGCCTCGCTCGTGTATTTTTTGATCTTGCTTACGTCAAGTTCCTCGGTTCTGCCGTTGCGTTTGATTACTTTCATATCGTTCCTTGAAATTTAAAAATGCAAATTTAGCGTTAGTTTCCCAATATAAAATACGTCGTCAAAAGAGGCGGCGTAATAAATGCCGCTCATAATCCGCCGTCTTTTAAATTTACGCTAGCTGCGCTGCAAAAGCGCGCATTATAGCCAAAATTGCTTAAGTCTATCTGTCATTGTAAGTATGAGATTTTGGCTTGTAAGTTTTAAAATTTAGCAAGGCATGGAGAAACGATGCGGTAAAATTTGAGCGAAATTTTATGGCGCCGCCACGAAATTTTGCAGGTAAAAATTTACGCAAAGCTTTGCGAAATTCTGCGCCGAAAAAGCAGGAAAACAAAAATCTTTGCGGGCAGGCTTAAAATCCGCCCGCAAAGCTTAAGAATTTAGTTGTGCGGTAGCGGGATAGGCTTTCCGTTTAAGATCATAGAGTTGCTTGCCTTATCGAAGCTAAACTCCATCTTAACTCCATCTCCATCAGGCTTAAGAAACTGCGAGCCGTAAACTTCCGCCATCGGCGCAAAATCGCGCAAGCTGTCATAAGGCGATAGGAAGTCCGTGATGGTCGTATTTATCGTAGCTTTACCGTCTAAGCTCATGCGCTTAAAAAGCTGCGTCTCGTCGATGTAGCCGCCTAATAGCGCGCTTGCGTTAAAAGCAAATTTCTTACCGAGGCTATTTTCAAACGAAAAATCATTCACGTTGATTTTCATATCATCTTTTAGCAGCTTCATAAAAAGCTCTTTATTTTCCGCTAATTTTTCGCCTTCTTGCGGATTTGAGATAACAGACAGATATTTTTCGAAAAGTGCGGCGCTAAAGCTGGTATCGACGCCTAAATGGATGTTTCGCACTAGCACGTCGGCGATTTTTAGGCTTTGGGCTTTATCGCTTTCGTTGAAATTTAAAATTCCATCTTTTACGCGGTAGCTACCTTCCGTGCTCATATCCGTAACTACGACGAAGCGCTGCTTATCTACAGTTACGACGAGCTCTTTTGTGCTGCCTGCAAAATCTATGTCATTCAAAAAGAGCTTGGTTATATTATCGTCTAGATCTTGGATACCGTTTTTAAAGTTTGCCTCATAGATAAGATCCTTCATATCAAGACCCGAATCCTTGCCGTCGTCTATAAAAATTTCACCGATTTTAAAGCCCAAGGCTTTTATCGTTTTTCCGCTCATATCGCTCGTGCCGTTTAGGCTAAGACCCGCAAGACGTCCCATTCCGCCATCTTCTAGCACATTTATATCGGCTAGCTTTGCGCTAAATTTAACCTCTGTAGGTCCGTAGTTTAGATGCGTGCTAAGCGGCGCGTCAGTCTTAAACAGCTTCTTGCAAGGTTCTGCGTAATATGGTGTCTTAATCGTTAAAATTCCGTCGCCCTCAAATCCATCCGCAGCATTTTTTACGCTATGCTTGATAGTGTAGTCGTAGCGGAAAGCAAAATCTTCTGGGAAAATTTTAGCAGGATCCGGCTCGTCCGTATCGTTGCTATCTTGCGCGCCTGCTTTTTCCTTTAGCTTGCTAAAGCCTTCAGCAAGGCTTTTTTGCAGTTTCTCTTTTTTTACTACGCCTTCGATAAAGCCGCTTGAGTTGCTATCGCCGGGATAAAATTTAGCGCTTTTAGTCTCAAAAATTTCGTTTCTAGCGATAAATTCCGCAATCTGCTGCTCAATCGCCGCGCTGGCACTCTTGCCGACCGCACCGTCAACCGTTTTGGTTATGCTATCGTTTACACTTTTAGCTACGCCCGTTTTAGCATCCTTTGTCGTCACAAAAACGCCCACTATAAGCGCTACGATGACCACTAAAGCCGCGATGATCTTTTTCATCATCTCTCCTTTAAATTTAAAATTTATTTGGGTCGTATTGTGCCGTAAATTTCTAAAATTTTCAAATTCTAGCTTAGTGTGCTTTAACCTAAAAGAAGTTATAATCGCGGCATTAATATCAAAATTTAGGAAAACTTATGGCAAAACAAACGAAATATATTTTCGTCACCGGCGGAGTGCTGAGCTCGCTGGGTAAGGGCATTGCGGCGGCGTCGATCGCGACGCTTTTAAAGCACGCGGGGCTTAAAGTGCGCATCCTAAAGGCGGATCCTTATATCAACGTCGATCCAGGCACCATGAGCCCGCTGGAGCACGGAGAGGTTTTCGTCACCGACGACGGCGCGGAGACCGATCTGGATCTTGGGCATTATGAGCGGTTCTTGGATGAAAATTTAAGCCAAGATAACAACTTCACCACGGGCAAAGTTTACAGCTCCGTCATCGAAAAGGAGCGCAGGGGCGATTATCTGGGCAAAACGATCCAGGTTATCCCTCACATCGTAGGCGAGATCGTGCGCCGCATAAAAAAGGCGGGCGAGGGCAACGACGTGCTGATCGTCGAGATCGGAGGCACCGTGGGCGACATCGAGGGGCTGCCGTTTTTAGAGGCGATCCGCGCGATGAGAGTGGAGCTGGGTAGGGTAAATACGATGAATATCCACCTCACGCTCGTGCCTTTCATCAAGGTAGCGGGCGAGCTTAAGACCAAACCCACGCAGCACAGCGTAGGCGAGCTGCGCCGCATCGGTATCAGCCCCGATATGATAATCTGCCGCTCCGAAATGCCGCTAAATCGCGCGCTTAAAGATAAGATCGCGCTAAGCTGCGGAGTGGATAAAAACTGCGTCATTGAAAGCCCCGATAGCGCGAGCATCTATCAGATCCCGCTTGCGTTTTTGAAGCAGGATATTTTAACGCCGATCGCAGAGACTCTAAGCTTAAACAAGCTCGAAGTCGATATGAGTAACTGGGACAGCCTCGTTAAGCGCGTCATCGTGCCTACGAACGAAACCACGATCGCCTTCGTCGGCAAATATATCGATCTAAAAGAAAGCTACAAATCCCTCACCGAGGGGATCATCCACGCGGGCGCTACGCTTGATACGCGGATAAACTTAAAGTGGGTAGATAGTGAAAAAATTGAAGCGAGCAATGTGGATGAAATTTTCCGCGACGTAAATGGAATTTTAGTCGCGGGCGGTTTCGGCTCGCGCGGGATAGAGGGTAAAATTTTAGCCATAAACTACGCGCGGATGCATAAGGTGCCGTTTTTGGGCATCTGCTTGGGGATGCAGCTTGCGATGGTGGAGTTTGCGCGCAATGTCTTAAAACTGAAAAATGCCAACTCCTCGGAATTTGACCCTCAGACCGAAGATCCGGTGATCTACCTCATCGACAGCTTTATCGACGCAAGCGGCAAAAAGCAGATCCGCACGCATAAATCCCCTATGGGCGGCACTATGCGGCTGGGCGGCTATGACTGCGACGTCAAAAAAGGCTCGCTTTTGGGTAAAATTTACGGCGAGCAAAAGACCATCCGCGAGCGCCACCGCCACCGCTACGAAGCCAATCCGAAGTACCGCGCCGAGTTTGAAAAGCACGGTCTTATCGTCTGCGGCGAGAGCGACGGGCTTATCGAAGCGGTCGAGCTAAAAAACCATCCGTTTTTTCTGGGCGTGCAGTTTCACCCAGAATTTACCAGCCGTTTAGTGCGCCCAAATCCCGCTATTTTGGGCTTTATCGAAGCATCTATAAAAAATGCTAGGTAAAAATGAGATAAGGGAAATTCTAAAATCGAGATTTGCGAACGATCGGCATACTAAAATTTCTGAAATTCCCTTACCCTGCGATCTGAAAGATACCTATAAGGCGGCTTTGCGCATAAAAACTGCCATCGAAGAAAACCAGCGCATAGCCGTAGTCGGCGATTATGATGTCGACGGTATCGTAAGCACCGTCATAATGAGCGATTTTTTCAATCAAATAGGCGCGGAGTACGTCATTAAGATCCCGAACCGCTTCACCGACGGATACGGGCTAAACAGCGAGATCATAGGCGAGCTTGAGGATGTAGATCTCATCATCACCGTAGATAACGGCACCTCCGCGACGGAAGCCGCCGAAATTTGCGCCCAAAAGGGGATCGATCTCATCATCACCGATCATCACATGCCCCCGCCCGTGCTGCCAAGAGCTTATGCGATAATCAATCCGAAGCAGCCTGACTGCACCTTCCCAAATATCGAAATTTGCGGCGCGCAGGTAGCGTGGTATCTCGTAGGCGCGCTAAAAGAAACCCTCGGCGTGAACTACGATATGGCAAGCTCGATGGATATCCTCATCATCGCCATAATCGCCGATATGATGGAGCTGCGCGACATGAACCGCGCGCTTTTGCGCTTCGGTATCAAGCGGCTAAATAACTCAAACCGCGCCTGCTTCAAGGCGATTAAAGAGCATTATTTTAAAAAGCATTTCGAATTTGACGATATCAGCTACACGATCGCGCCGCTAATCAACTGCACGGGGCGGATGGATGATGCGACGATGTCGTATAACTTTTTATGCGCCAAAAATATCAGAGAGGCAAACCACTACCTAGAGACGATAAATTCCATCAACAACTCGCGCAAAGAGGAGGAGAAAAGCCTCTACGACGAGATCGTAAAAAGCGTCGATCCGAGCGACAACGTCATCGTCGTGTGGGGTCCGCAGTGGCACGAAGGCATCATCGGCATCGTCGCAAGCCGCCTAAGCAAGACCTACAAAAAGCCCGCGATCGTCTTTAGCGTAAGCGACTCGCGAGCCAAAGGAAGCGCGCGCAGCATCGGTAAATTTGACATTTTAGAGCTGATCTCCTCGCAAAGCGAAATTTTAACGACCTTCGGCGGGCACAAGGGCGCTGCGGGTGTGGGGATCGATCCTGCGCTACTTCAGGAGTTTAAGCGGCGCGTAAATGAGCGCATTACGCCCAAGGATCTGAGCGATTTTAGCGCGCAAGACGATCTGTTGGGCGAGCTGGACGCGTCGCAGATAGACTTCGAGCTGCTTGAAATTTTAGAATTTTACGAGCCCTACGGGCAGAAAAATCCGCGCCCGCTCTTTTGCATCAAAGGCGCCCGCGCCCGCAATATCAGAGAGATCGGCAAGGAGGGCAAGCATATCAAAATGGCGCTTGATAAAAACGGCGGCAGCGTCGAGGCGCTGTTTTTCAACTACGACTTTTTGCCGCGCGCGGGCGAGCGAGTGGACGCGATCTTTACGATTAGCAAAAACAACTTCCGCGGCACGATCACGCCCGAGCTCATCATCAAGGAGCTGGTCCCGAGCGAGAGTTAAATTTTAAAATTTAGGCCGGTCTGGCGTGTATTTCGCTCCGGACACGGCCTTTAAATTTAACTCTCGATCTATGAGCTCGGCGCGCAAACTCGATGCGTTATTTTCAGCTCCCGCACGGTTTGCAGAACAGACGAAATTTTTGGGCGCGGTAAAAGTAAAATTTAAATATTTCTAAATTTTAAAATTTTGCAAGGGCGAGCGGGAACGGTCTGAAATAGATAGAAAGGACCCTGCAAATGGAATTTCGGATAAAATTTTATGAAGCGGCGGGCGGGCTAAATTTTAAAATTTGACCCGCCCTTAAGCTTAGAGGCTAAAAAACTACCACTAAAAACCACTTAAACGGCACCGGAGCGAAGATTGCGTGCGGCAAGCCCGCAGGCATGACGATGCTTTGCCCCGCTTTTACGCGGTGCTTCTGCCCGTCGATCGTGAAATCGCCTTCCCCCTCAAGCACGTAAACGAACGCGTCGCCGTCGGATTTGTGCGAGCTGATCTCCTCGCCGCCGTCGAAGGCGAAAAGCGTCATATTCAGCGCAGGATTTTGCGCGAGGGTGCGCGAAATCACCTTATGAGGGGATACTTCGACTAGCGAAGCAAGCTCTACGGCCTTAGCGGCGTCGATATTTTTGATGTGTTGCATAAGCTCTCCTTGAAATGAAATTTGATCGATTGTAGCTAAAATTTAGCAAGCCCGCTTTGATGATTATCAATCCGGATCCGCGCTGAAAGGATTTTTCAGAAAGATCGGGACGAAATTTATCAGATATAGCGCGACTGCGGCGATGAAAAGCGCCGAGGGGATCATCACGTATAAAATAAAG
>CAURMQ010000012.1:0-20394 GCA_963525765.1 uncultured Campylobacter sp.
TGGACGTGGGGCCCTACAACGACGGATTTGACGAGAACGATCACCGCTTCGGCCCGTATAAGCGTATGATCAAAAAATAAAACCAAATGCCGTCCTCGCGACGGCGGAATTTTGACGTAAATTTAATGCGGCTCGGAATTTAACGCAAATTTAGTGCGACGCGGCACAGAATTTGATACAAATAGCGTGATGCGGCACAGATCTTAAAGCATTCTGCTCGGCACAGCGCGGAACGGCTCGGGATTTAATGCGGTTGCGGCAGTTAGCACGATTAAATTTCGTGTCGCTTTAATTTAAGGGTATTTAAATTTCAAGCTGCCGTATTCAGGAGCGCTTAAATTTTATGCCGTTTTATTCAAATGCGGCTAATTTTGCGCTGTTATGTTACGATGCCTGCTGCGCCGCGCACTGCTCGCGATTTTAAATTTCGCTTCGGAATTTTAAAGCTCATCGCGCGGCGCATCCGGATTTCATCGCAAGAGCTCTAGCACAAACGCCGCCTGCGGCAGAGCTTTTAAAATTTCATCGTGAAATTTTAAAATTTTACGCCGAGGCTTTCAATCCTTGCGCTGCCTGCCTCTTGATACAGCCACTCTAAAAATTTAACCAAACATGACGGTCACGCAAAATACGACGAACAAGACGAGCGTAACGAACACAGCCGACGCTGCAAAGCAGAATATGTCGAACCAAAAAGCGTGCGGCGCAGATCGCAAGCGCGATAAATTTTAAAATTTTACCGCGCCCGAAGCCTTGGTGCAAACGCAATAAATTTTATGTTTTAGTGCGCTTTTGAGCGCGAGCGTATCAAATAAATTTTAAACGAAATTTCAACGCCGCCGCGCTATTTTATATTTTTATAAAGACTATTTTAGTAAAATCAAAGCTTTATGAGCGAGATAAAAATTTTAATCACCGACAAGGATCTGTGCGCCCCGAGACGTCTTTTGAGCAGGCGCGATAAGAAGCTGGCGCGAGCGCGAGGCCATCTGCGCGAGTTTCGCGTTTCGCGGGCGCTTAAAGCGCGCTTCAAAAAACGTGGCAAATTTTGCATCTCACACAAAAGCGCGGGTGGCAAAACGATCGTCGCCGTGGGTTTTGCGAGGCAAAAATTCGGGCTCGATCTTGAAATTTTAAAACCGCGGGATTTTGCCGCGGCTAGCGAGTTTTGTTTCAACGCCTTTGAGCACGAACTTTTAGCGGCGGCAGACGAAGGCGAAAAGGCGCTCGTTTTTTATAAAATTTACACGATCAAAGAGGCGCTGATTAAGGCGCGAAGCCTAGGTTTTTACGCGCTTGCTCGCGTGGGGCTGGCGCGCGGCGCGGAGGGAGAAGCTCTAGCGCTTGATGAGCGCGGCAGGGCGTGGCCCTACAAGAGCTATATTTTGGAGGGCGAGATTTTGATTTCGCTAGTTTTTAGGGAGAATTTTTGAGACCTGTTTATCGTTTTTACGCTATTTCTAAAACGGCTTTCGTTCTGCTTTGCGCCGCGTTTTTTATAGGCGGATGCGCGCGCAAAGCGCCCGAGCGGATAGCGGAATTTAGCCAAAAGCAGTTCATCCTAACTGATCCTAACGGCGTGAAAAGCAGAGCCCTGATCTCCAAAATTTCGCCCGCAAGCAGCGAGGAGAGCCGCTACAAGCTCGTCTGGCTCGATATGCTAGGCGCGCCGATCGCACGTAAAATTTTATCGATCAAAGGCGGCGAGGCTAAATTTCGCAACGACGGCTTCCTGCCGCCCGATTCACAGAGCGAGCTAGTATTTTTAGCCCTGCTTGAGAATGCGGATAAAGCAAATTTCGCCATAAACGCAAAGGGGCGCCGATATGACGCAGTATCTAAGTAGTCCGGGGCTCATCTGTGCGGGCGCAAACAGCGCCGCAGAGCTTTTTGGCGCGCTGTGCGAAAAAAGATCCGCGCTGCAAAAGCTTAGCGTCTGCGGTAAAAATTTCATCTTTGGGCGCGTGGATACGCCGCTACCGAGGATCAAAGATCGCGCCTACGCCACGCGCACGAACGCCCTGGCGCTTTACGCCTGCCTCGGCGTGCAAGGACAGATCGAGCAAGCCGTGCAAAAATTCGGCGCGCACCGCATAGGCGTGGTATTTGCGACCACCAACACCGGCGTGCAAGAAAACTATGCGGAATTTTTCGCCTGCGACAAGGGCACGGGAAATTTTATCTCGCAAGACGGCGAAGGTTCCGCGCCGTGCAGCGAAATTTCTACTCCAAACGACAAAAATTTCGCCAAAATTTCAAAAAACGCGAACGATAAATTTAAAAACTTCTGCTTCGAGCGCAACTCCCACGCAAACCCCGCAAATTTTATCCGCGAACGCTTCGGGCTAAAATCCGTCGCGATCGGAGTTTCGAGTGCGTGCACCAGCGGAAACAAAGCTCTGATCGAAGCTTCGCGCCTCATTTCTTGCGGACTTTGCGACGCGGTCGTTTTCGGCGGCGCCGACGCACTCGACGAGCTCACGCTGCAGGGCTTTAGCGCGCTTGAAATTTTAAGCGAGCAGCCGCTAAAGCCGTTTTCAGAGGCACGATCAGGCACAAATCTAGGCGAAGGAGCCTGCGCATTCGTGCTCTCGCGCGAGCGCATAAGCGACGTCGCGTTTTTGGCTCACGCCGCAAACTCCGACGCCTACCACATCACCAAGCCCGATCCTAGCGCACGCATGCAGATCGCGGCGATCAAAACCGCGCTAAAATCGGCGCAGCTGCAAAGCGTCGACTACGTAAACCTGCACGGCACGGGCACTGCGGCCAATGACGCGATGGAGGCCTTGGCTATGAGCGCCGCCCTACCCTTAGCGCCAGCAAGCTCGTCCAAATGGGCGATCGGACACACTCTGGGCGCTGCGGGGGCGATCGAGCTTGCCGTATGCTACGAGGCGATCAGACAGGGCGTGATCCCGCCAAATTTTACAAACGATAAAATTTGGCGCGGCTCGGAGGCTGAAATTTTTCATAGCGCGCAGGCGCGGTACGGCGAGCGAAACGATGAAATTTTAAATAACGCAAGCGATCAAATTTTATGCAGCTCGGGCGGTGAAATTCTGCAAAACGCGCAGGGTGAAATTTTAAAAAGCGGCGCGGATGAAATTTTGACTGCGTCTAAAGCTTTGCAAGACGCAGGCGATAAAATTTTAAAATACGCCGCGGATCAAGCTTCGCAAACGAGTGAAATTCCGGCTGCGCTGTCTAAATTTAATCTCGCATGCGAAGCCAAAAAAGCGCGCGTAGTTACCGCGATGAATCTAAATTTTGCTTTCGGCGGAGATAACGCCGTAACCATAATAGGACGCGTATGAGAGCCTCTAGTATCCTACCGCAGAGCGGATATATGGTCTTCGCAGATGAAATTTTAGAGATTAGCGACGGATATGCGAGCTGTGCGTTTAGCGTTAAAGAGGACTCGCCGTTTACCGAAAACGGGAAGCTCGGCAGCTACGCGTACATGGAGATCATGGCGCAGTGCATCGGCGCCTATTCGGGTCACCGAAACGGCGGCGAGGCGAGGCTCGGGTTTTTGCTGGGCGTGCGAAACCTGGATATTTCGCGCGCAAGCCTGAAAGTAGGCGAGCGCGTAATTACGACGGCGAGGCAGAGCGTAAGCGACGGTGAGGGGCTATATATCTTCGACTGCGAGATCCGCTGCGGCGGCGAACATATCGCAAGCGCCACACTTAGCGTAATGCGCGCGAGCGACGAAATGATAAAGAGTATAAATGGCTAAGAGAATTTTAATCACCGGAGCAAGCGGCGGTATCGGCGAGGCGTGTGCGTTAAATTTAGCGCAAAAAGGCTACGGCTTGGCGCTAAACGGGCGCAACGAAGCAAAGCTTAATGACGTAGCGAAGCGCTGCTTGGACGTAGGCGCAGCGGAGGTTCAAATTTTAAAATTTAACGTCGCAGATACCGCTGCGGCGCAGGAGCAGATCGAAGCAGACATAGAGGCAAACGGCGCGTACTGGGGCATCGTGCTAAACGCTGGCATCACACGGGATAACTCTTTCGTATGGTTCGAGCGCGAGGATTGGCAAAGCGTGATAGATACGAATTTAGGCGGGTTTTATAACGTCCTAAAGCCCGCGCTGATGCCGATGATCCGTGCCAAAAAGGGCGGACGTATCGTCGTGATGAGCTCGGTTAGCGGAATCGCCGGCAACCGCGGCCAGAGCAACTACGCTGCTAGCAAAGGAGGCCTAATCGCCGCGGCAAAATCGCTGGCGATAGAGCTTGCAAGCCGCAAGATCACGGTAAACGTCGTGGCTCCCGGGCTAATCAAAACGGCGATGAGCGAGAGTATAAACGAAGCCGCAAGCGAGCAAATTTTAAGCGCGATTCCGCTAGGCCGCATCGGCGAGCCGAGCGAGGTAGCGCATTTGGTGGAGTTTTTGCTAAGCGAAAATTCCGCATACATCACAAAAGAGGTTATTAAAATAGACGGTGGATTATGTTAAATAGAGTAGTCATTACGGGTTTTGGCAACGTCTGTGCATTCGGGCGAGACTGGGCGAGCATCAAACAAAATTTGGCGCAGCAAAAAAGCGCCGTAGTTTATATGAGCGAATGGGATATTTTCGGCGAGGAGCTAAACACTAGGCTAGGCGCGCCGATACCAAACTACGCGCCGCCTGCGCACTGGAATCGCAAAGATACCCGTTCGATGGGCAAGGTAGCGATGTTTGGCGTAGATGCCGCGGGTGAAGCCCTGGCGGATGCGGGTCTTTTGAAAGACGAGCGCATAAAAGACGGTCGTATGGGCGTCGCGGCGGGTAGCTGTAGCGGCGATGCAAAGGCTACTGGCGAGGTCATAGATATTTTGCATGGCAAGGATAGCACCTTCAACGCCAACTCATACGTCAAGATGATGCCTCACACCGTCGCTGCAAATATCGCGATCTACTACGGGCTAAAAGGTAGGCTCATCCCCACGAGCTCTGCGTGCACGAGCGCATCTCAAGCGATCGGCTACTCCTACGAAGCGATAAAATTCGGCCTTGCGGATATGATGCTAGCAGGCGGCGCGGACGAGCTGCACCCAAGCCAGGCATTCGTATTTGATAAGCTCTACGCGACAAGCTGCAAAAACGACACCCCTACTCTCAGCCCTGCGCCTTTTGATATAGCGCGTGATGGGCTGGTTTTGGGCGAAGGCGGCGCCATGTTCGTGCTAGAAAGCCTCGGAAGCGCACTTGCGCGCGGCGCTAAAATTTACGCCGAGATAGTGGGCTTCGGCACGACCTGCGACGGCACGCATATCACCCGCCCACAGAGCGAGACTATGCGTGCGGCGATGCAGCTAGCGCTCAAAGATGCCGCTATCTCGCCGGATCTCATCGGGCACGTAAACGCCCACGCTACGGCGACCAAGCAGGGCGACGTCGCAGAATCTACGGCAACGCATGAAATTTTCGGCTCGCAAACGCCCGTGAGCTCTTATAAGGGATATTTTGGCCATACTTTGGGCGCGTGCGGGGCGTTAGAGAGCTTCATCTCGGTGATGATGATGAACGAGGGGCTATTCTATCCGAATCTAAATTTACAAGCTATCGATCCGCAGTGCGCGCCGCTTAGATACCTCACACAGCCGCAGGAGATAGAGACGGATTACGTCATGAATAACAACTTCGCTTTCGGCGGCGTGAACACCTCTTTGATTTTTAAAAAATTTATCGATTAAAGGAGAGAAAATGAAAAAAATTCTATTTTTCGCAGTTGCGGCGCTTTTCGTCGCTAATTCGGCTTATGCCAAAAACGACATCATGCGCTTCCCTATCGCCGCGGCACTCGCAGAGCCCGACGCTAAAGCTAAGCTTGATCCGAACATAAAATTCTACTTCGGCAACAAATCCGCAGGCAGAAAGATCACGCAGCAGCTAAGCTCGAACAAAAAAACAAATAGCATTAACAAGACCGATCAAGCCGCATGCAACCGTGCGTTTTTATCGGCACTGCTTAGCTTTCAAGACCGAGCCAAAAAAGAGGGCGGCAACAAGGTCGTAAACATCACGAGCTACTATTACAAAAACGTTTTCGTGAGCGACAAAGAGTTTGAATGCGGCGTAGGCTCGATAATGAACGGCGTCACGCTAAGAGGCTACATTGCAAAATAAACTAAGCTTCGGCGTAGCGTACGCAAGCGCGATAATTTCGGGCGAGCCGGCGGAGTTTTGTAAAAATTTCGCCGCTTGCTCGGACGGAATTTCCGAAGTAAACTTAGGCGGAGATTCCGATCTCGCTTGCGATGCAAATCAAAATTTTACGTATGATTTCGCGTTAAATTCTACGCAAGATTTTACAGATATTCCAGGCTGCGAGCAGAATTCTATAAATCCCGCAAATTTTGCAGCGTGCGAAAATAGCGAAAGCGCGGGTCGTAACCTTGCCGCAGAAGGTCTTGATGAAAATTCTACTAAGCTCGGCTCGCAGCGAGGATTAAATTACAAAGCGGATGCATCTAAATTTAACCCCTTGCGCGGTTTTGATTGCGGCTCCGAAGAAACGACGGGACTTTATAAAAATTTCGCCGCGCGCGAAGACGAGGCCTTACACAACAGCTCTGGAGAAAATTTAGAAATTTCTGCTCACGCCCGCTTAAAAGATGAAATTTTAGCGCTAGAAGCTTTAAGGAAAAAACCGGCTCTTGAGCACATTCCGCCGTTGCAGCGCCGCCG
The DNA here is from genome assembly GCA_963525765.1 of uncultured Campylobacter sp. Taxonomy (GTDB): domain Bacteria; phylum Campylobacterota; class Campylobacteria; order Campylobacterales; family Campylobacteraceae; genus Campylobacter_B. Next base: position 6,687 of record CAURMQ010000012.1, read on the forward strand.
CTTGGGGCTCGGGGCGAAACTTTGCATCTCGCTTTTAGGCGAAATTTCGCAAAATGCGCCGCAAAGCTTAGCTGAGGAAAACTCCTTAAATCTCGTACCTCAAAATTTAGATGCAAGCAAAAGCCGCACCGCCGCACAAAACCCGCCGCCGCAGGATTTCGTAAATGAAAATTCTTTAAATTTTATGCCGCAAAATTTAGATTCGGCAAATGAAAATTCCTTAAATTTCGCGAGGCAAAATTCCAAAACAAACGAAAGCTCGGAAACCTGCGATCATGCGATGCAAAGCTCCGCGACACAGCACGAAGAGATGCTGCTTGTTTTTTGCTCGCGCTTGGGAGAAATCAACCGCTGTTTTAGCCTGCTCGGCTCAATGAGCGAAAGCGTCTCGCCTTCGAGCTTTTGCGTCAGCGTACTTAACGCGATCGCGGCGCAAAATGCTATTTTTACGCAAAATCACGCCGAAATTTCGACGATCTCCGCAGCCTGCGCGCTCGAAAACGGCGCAATAATCGCCACTGCAAGGCTGAAAGAAAACGCGGAAAATTCTGGCTCCGCGCAGGACGCAAACGAAAATGGCAAAAAGGACGAATGCAAATCAGATAACGATAAAATCGCTCTGCTCTGCTATTTTGAGGAGGCGAATAACGACTATCTGAAGCGCTGCGACTTTGCCTGCGCCCTACTTCTGGTGCTTCGACGCGGAGATGACGTACAGATCGAAATTTCGCCGCACGTTGCAGATGCGACGGCGCAGAGCATAGAGGTACAAAATCCAAAACCGCGAGCCGAGAATGAAATTTTACGAAGCTTTAAAAAAGGTGGCGAGATCCCGCTAGATACCGCGGTGGAATTTTTGGCTAAAATCCTCTCCGGCAAGCGCGAATGGCGCAGCAGCGACGGGGTTTTGGATTATCTTTGGCGCATCAAAGATCCCGCCAAAATCGCAGCTTTTTTAAGGTAAAATCGTGAGCGTTAAAATAGTAAAATTTCATCGCATGAGAAAGCGCGACGAGACGAGCAAATTTGATCAAAATCTCAGGCTACACGGAGCCTCAAAAGCCCGAGCGACGAGCTTTAAATTTAGCCGCTCCGTCAGGCTCAGATATGGTGAAGGTTTTAAATTTAACCGCGCTATCAAACACGAGCTCGGCCAAACGGCGCATCTTAAAAGCACGCCGAAAGGGCGCGCGCCATACGCCCCCAAATCGCGTTGCAATGAGGCGCACTGCGAAAATACGCTGCCGAGGCATACGCAACGAACCCAAAAAAATCCGCCTAAGCAGTGCGAGCTGCAGGCTATAAAAATTTTACCGCAGCAGCGCCTGGAAGACACCGTAAAATTCCGCTATAAAGACAGATGCAGCGAGCCGAAATGCTACGCGCAGCGGGCTGCAAATTTCATAATTTCAGTAGAGCAAAGCTTGGGCTACGAGTTTAAATTTAACCGCGCGATTAACCGAGTAACCGCTCAGGCAAGATGCGCACGACAAGGCGATTGCGATGAATTTTAAATTTAACGACGCCGCGAGCTATAAATTTAATCAGACGGCGCGTTATACAATAGTGCCAAAGCAGCGCATATGGCACTTCGCAGAAATTTCGTCACGATGGTGCGCGCGGCAAACCGCGGAAATTGCACTGCAGCGATATGTGCAGCAAAACATAGAAATTTCATCGCAGCAATACGCGCGACGAAACATGCGGCAAGCGGCGGAAATTTCACCGAGGCAGCACATGCCGCGAACGGCAAGAATTCTACAAGATCACAGTTTACCGCGCGCTGCAAAAATTCTATTGCTTCGACACATGCACGGCGCCGAGATCGCCTCTGCTCAAACCATGAAAGTTTTATTATTTCGGCACATGCCGCAAGCCGAAATATTGCGCGCAGAGAACCGCGAAAATTTCAATGCGATGCGGCGAGCGGCAAGCCGTAGAAATTTTATCGAGATCTCGCGCATGATGAGCCATCAAATCCCTGCCGAGAACAACAAAACCCTCGCCGATAGCCGTAAAATTTCCAACAAAATCTGCCGTAAAATCTCCGACGAAAGAGGCGCCGCGCGATGAAGCAAGTAGATCCGTTAAGGCGCAAAATCAAGCAGATCGGCATCGCGCTGTGCTTCGCAAGCTTCGGCGCGCTATGTATGATAGGCAACCTGCTCTTCCTCCCGGTAGCGCTACTGAGGCTAAACCGCATAGGCGCCGTGCGAAATTTCGTGCGCGATTTTATAATGATCTCGTGGCGCATATTTTTGCTACTCGCGCGACTTTACGGCAGCATCGGCGTAAGCTGGCGCTGCAAGCTCCCGCCTAGCGGCACTCTCATCATCGCAAACCACCCTAGCCTGCTTGACGTAGTGATCTTTTTGGCTCACGTGCGGCGCGCAAACTGCGTAGTCAAGGAAAGTCTGTGCAAAAACCCCTTCCTCTCCGCCGCCATCGCAGCCGCAGGCTACATCCCAAACACCGGCTCGGAAGCGATGATAGATGCGTGTCGCAGCGCCCTTGAGCGAGGAGAAAGCTTAATCATCTTCCCCGAGGGCACGCGCACCGCAGATCGCATCGCCATGCACAAAGCGGCGTTTTACATCGCGATAAATTTCGCAAAAAATATGAATTGCGTCGCGATAAAAATGGATCCTAAAAGCCTAAAAAAAGGACAAGTATGGTACGATACGCCCGAGGTTCGGATGAAATACGACCTCTACGAGCTGTGCGCGCTGGATCTAACGGGCTTTGAGCCGGATCGCCCAAACCCGATTCGCGTGCGCAAACTCTACGAAAAAATATCAAATCTATATGAAAAGGAGAATCTGTGAACGAAGAAATTTTGGAACTTAAGGAGCTGATCATTTCGGGGCTAAACCTCGAAGACGTAGCACCCGGCGATATAAATGACGATGAACCGCTTTTTGGCGACGGGCTCGGGCTCGATTCGGTCGATGCGCTGGAGCTAGGGCTTTTGGTGCAGAAAAAATACGGCATCGTGCTTAACTCAAAAACCCAAAATTTAAAGCAAATTTTCTCATCCGTTGCGTCTTTGGCGCAATACATCGCCGAAAATAGGAGTAAAAATGAGTAAAGATGAAATTTTTGAAATTTTAAAAAAGGCGCTCGTGGAGCTCTTCGAGATCGACGAGAGCAAGGTCGTGCCTGAGGCTAAAATTTACGAGGATCTGCAGATCGACAGCATCGACGCGATCGATCTGGTCGATTACGTCAAGAAAAACACGGGCTATAAGCTGATGCCCGATGATTTTAAAAACATCCAAACCCTTGGCGACATCGTGGATGCCGTAGCGGCGAAGCTTGATCAAGGCACGAGCGGGGAGACTACGGACGGCGAGAGTTAAATTTAGCCGTGCGGCGCGGCAAGGTCGCGGGTGCAGCGGTTCGGTAGTTTACGGCGACACAGAGGCGGCGGGCGAGCGGATAACATAGGCGTCGTTTATTTGACGGCGCGCGGCGGTTTGGATATGGCGCGGCGAATATTAATTAAAGGCGCGCAGTGAGCTGCTTTTGCGGGCTTGACGATTAAACAATGCGGCACAAAGCCCGCTTATTTGCTGCTTTTAACTAGCATGAAAAAGCGCTTTGCGGGCTAAAATTTAAAATTTTAATTTGCGAGCTTAAATGAAATTTTGAAATTTTAAAGGCGTTGTTTCTTTTGCAACCGCTGTTTTAATAAAATTTCAAAATTTTAAAATTTCGGCTAAATTTAATTTGGCGGATTTGATCGCGAGTGCGGCGCTGCGAGTTAAATTAAGGCGTAGCTAAATTTAAAAGCGGCACTGCTGAAATTTAAATGCGGCGAGCAAGGCTAAATTTAAATTTTAAAAGCATGGCGCCTAAAATTTGAACGTCAAGGCTAAATTTAAAGTATCGAAGCGCGGTAATAATCGTGTCGATCGCGCCCGCGGCAAGAGCCTAGCCGCCGTAACAAAAACCAAAACTACCGCAGCAAAGCCTAGCCTGCCGTGGTAAAACAAAATTGCCGCGGTAAAAACCAAGCCCTCGCGGCTAAATTTAAGGATTACAAAGATTGCGACGAACGATATTTTTAAAAACAGCTACCATAATTTTAAGCGTGTTTTACCCTTTCGGTCTCTATTTTTTGCACGGCGGCGCGCGGGTCTGCTTGCTTGTAGCGATGAGCGCGCTATGGGGAGCGCGAGCTGTTTTTGAAAGTAAAGATCACGCTATTAAGGGCGCGAGCGCGGCATTTTTTGCGCTGTGCGCCGTATTTGGCGGCGGAGCGCTTGCGTATCTGTATCCGCTCATAATAAATTTCTCGCTCGCGGCGCTTTTCGCGCTCAGCCTAAGATCGACGCCCGCGATCACGCGCTTAGCGCTTTTGAAGCAGCCAGGTCTCAACGAGCACGGCCGCGCCTACACGCGCAAGCTGACCGAAGTTTGGCTCGGATTTTTCGTGCTAAACGGCCTACTTAGCGCGGCGCTGCTGCTACCGCGAGATAAAATTTATTGGAGCGTTTACTGCGGCGCGATCTCATACGTCCTCATCGGCGCGCTGATCGGCGGCGAGATGATTTTTAGGAAATTTTATGTTAAAAAATTTGATTAATTCTTTGAAGCCTTACGAGCGCGAAATCCTTGCCGCGGCGGCTCTTGCGCGCGATTTGGCAAAAACTGGATGCAAGCAGAGCGAAGCGGCAAACTTAAAAGGCGCGGATAAACTCCAAAGCAGCGCGGCAAATGTAAATTTAAAAGATGCGGAAAATTCTGGCGGCAGCGCAAATTTCAATGACGCGGAAAATTCTAGCGGCGGCTCAGATGCCGCGCGCGCCTTGCAAGCGGCGCAGACGCAAGAGCAAAAAAACGCGTCGATGATCGAAATTTACGGCGAAGATGCGGCGGAGTTCATTGCGTTTTTTTTCGGCACGCTGCTTGCGGGTTTTGCGCCCGTACTGCTGCGAGAGCCCAAATTTAGCGGCGAATTTCATCTCGGCGGCGACGTGAAAATTCCAAATCTCGCCGCAGCGCAAAGCCCAAATGAACGCAGCCCTAATGATTTAGAAAACATTTCACCGCACGATACCGAAAAATCTGTGCCTAAAATTTCATCTAAAAACGCGCCGCAAAATCACGCGCCGTGCGAACAAGAGGCTGTCTCTTTGCATCTGCTGCGCGCGGATCAAAAATTTTATATCAAAACTTCGGGCTCGACGGGCGAGGCGAAAAATATCGAAAAAAGCCTGCGCGATATGGTTTTAGAGGCGGAATTTTTGGTAGAAAGATTTGGCCTTTGCGCAAGCGATCGATTTTTATCGGGCGTCTCGCACCAAAATATGTTCGGGCTCACATTTAGCATCTTCGTGCCGCTGCTTTGCGGTTCGCGCACGCAAAAAGGCGGCCTAAACTACCCTGAAATCATCCTCGCAGCCGATCTTGCGGGCGCCGTGCTGATCAGCTCGCCCACGGTGCTAGGCGCGCTGTGCGAGCACGCAGACGCCGCAAATATAGCGCCTTTGGGCACCATTTTTAGCGCGGGTGCGCCGCTAAGTCCTGCGATCCGAGATAGGTTGGCAGCGCTTAGCAATGCCCGCATCGTCGATATTTACGGCTCCAGCGAAACGGGCGTGATCGCCTGCAACGAGGGCGCAGGACTTAAAAAATTCGCTCTCGTTAGCGTGCATATCCGCACGGATATTGATAGCGGCGCGGCAAAACGCGAGAACAAGCCCTTCGATCTTGCGGCAAGCTCTTGCGGCGAAAATTCTACGGCAAAGCCTAAAACGAACCGTGTGGGCGAGCAAAATGCGGACGGGCAAGACGCAAACCGCTCGGGCAAGCAGGCGTCTAAATTTAATGCAGACGTTAGCGATAAAACCGCGACCGATACAGAAAACAGCTCCGCACCGAGCACTGCGACGAAATACGATGATAAATTTGCGCAGGCAGAGGGGCTTTGCGATAAATTTAGGGCAAAGCAGCCCGCCGACAATTTTTCGCAAACGGGCGAGTTTACGATCAGCTCGCCTTGGTGCGAGCGCTTTGAAAGCCGCGATTTCGGCTATGTGCGCGCAGACGAGATCACGCTTTTGGGGCGCGGCGATCGCACCGTAAAGATCAACGAAAACCGCGTGAGCCTCGATCTGCTCGAAGCTAAGCTCCGCTCGCACGAATTTATCGGCGAATGCAGGATCGATCTGCACCCGCAGCGCGACCGCGCCGTAGCTCTTATCAAACTTAGCGAGCGCGGCGAGCAGGCGTTTCGCGCAGGCGGTAAAAAGGGCGTCACGGACGAGTTAAAGGCCTTTTTAAAGCCCGAATTCGGCGCGATTTTACGCTACTTCAAAATCGCAAGCAGGCTGCCTTTTAACGAGCAGGGAAAGTTAAGCAAAAAGGATTTTTTAATCGCCCTGCAGCGCTACGAGGTGCCGGTTTTCGAGCAAAGCGCGGAGAATGAGTTTCGCGCTAAGGTGCGCGCTAGCGACTTTTATTTCGACGGACACTTTGCGCGATTTCCGCTAGTGCCCGCGTTTATGCAGCTTCGCTTCGTATTAATCTGCGCAAAAGCCCTGGGCTACGAACTAGACGGCACGCAAAAGATAGAAAATTTAAAATTTACGAATTTCATCCGTCCGGGCGATGAAATTTCGATCAAAATCACCGAAGCAAGCGGCAAGCTCCGCTTTGAAATTTCAAACGATAAGGTCTGCGCCAGTGGAAGAATTTGCCTTTAAGCCCGCGTTTTTGCTGCCCTACTTCAACCACCCCGCGCGCATCGCCGAGCTCGTAAACGCCCTGGCGCCCATCGCGCCCGTGCTGATCGTGGACGACGGTAGCGACGAAGCGAGCAAAGGTGCGCTAAAGGGGCTTGCGGCTCAAATTTACACCCGCGCGCAAAACGGCGGCAAAGGCGCTGCCGTGTGCGACGGACTGGCGTGGGCGAAGGAGCTTGGATTTACGCATGCCTTTCAGATCGATGCGGACTTTCAGCACGACGTAGGCAGATGCGAGGAGTTTTTGGCACTTGCGGCAAAACATCCCGCCGCGCTGATCTGCGCTGCGCCCGCGTATGACGAAAGTGCGCCCAAATCCCGCCTGCACGGACGCAAGATAATGAATTTTTGGTGCGTGATAAATACTCTCTCGCACCGCATAAAAGACGCGATGTGCGGCTTCAGAATCTACCCGCTAGAGGGGATCGTGCCGCTTCTGTCCCGCACGAAAAGCCGCAGGATGGGCTTTGATGCCGAAATTTTAATCCTAGCCGCGCGGGCTGGGCTAGAGATAAAATGGCTCGATCTGGCGGTGCGCTACGAAGCAGGCGGAGTGAGCCACTTCGCGCCGCTTCGGGATAATTTTGGAATTTCGCTGATGCACGCGAGGCTATTTTGCGGACTTCCGCTTTGGCTCGCAAAAAGGGCGCTTCGCCGCTTTAGCTCGCTTTTTGGCGACGATGGCGGGCATAATGACGCGATAAGGCCGCGCAACATGATCGGTGCGGCGAAAAAGCACGATCGAGGCGCCGTAGAAGATAGCCGCGATATGGGGGCGCAAAATGATCTCGCCGCCGCACGAGAGCCGAAGGCTAAGAGCGCAGATAGCGGGCCTTCCGTGCAAAAAGGTGTAAAGAGCACTCCCGTCGCTGCAGAAGAAAGCCCTTATGCCGTAAAAGATCTCGATTCAGGCACGACGGAAAGCAGCCGCGACGAGAGAGAGCGAGAGGATACCAACACCGCGCAAAAGCCCGTAGCAAAAAGCGAGCGCGAAACGACCAGCAGCGGTACACAGGCTAAACACTGGAGCGAAAACAACGAAAAAGCGGGCGCGGCGCTTTTAAATTTAGCCCGCTTCGTCACGCTTTACACGCCCGATTTTTGCATACGAGGCACCGCGCTTTGCATCTCGGCGATCTATTTTGCGCTGCTTAAAAACGAACGACGCGCGATCAGGGAGTTTTTGCGGCGCGCGCTTGATCGCGAGCCAAAAGTGCGCGAAATTTACGCGAATTTTTATAAATTTTCCCTCAGCTTGTGCGAAAAAATCGCGGTTTGGAACGGCAAGATCGCGCTGGATCAAATTCGCGTACAAAGCGGTATGAAAGAGCTTCTAAGCGACGGAACGGGCAGAATTTTAATCACTTCGCACTTCGGCAACACCGAGATCGCGCGCGCCCTTTCGGCAAGCACGGCGGGGATAAAAATCAACGTGCTGATCTTTCGCAAACACAGCGAAAATTTTATGAAATTTATCGAAAAAATGGGCGGCGGCGTGAAAATTCTATATGTCGGCGAGCTTGGTATCGGCGAGATGCTGCAAATCAAAGAACTGCTGCAAAACGGCGAGCACATCGCGATAATGGGCGATCGCATGCCGGTGGGCTCAGATAAATTTCAAAGCGAGGATTTTTTAGGACGCAGCGCGAACTTCCCGATCGGCGGCTATCTGCTCGCCAAAATTTTGGACGCGCCGCTATTTAGCCTATGGTGCTACGAGGGGCGCAGCGGCCACGAGCTGCGGCTGCAGCCGCTACCTGCGCCACTAAAAAGCCGCGATAAGGTGCGATCGGTCGCGCCGCCGCTTAAATGCTACGTACGCCAGCTCGAGCTTTATGCCAAAGAATTTCCTTCTCAATGGTATAATTTCTTTGATTTTTGGGCGCAAGGGAAAAACGCGAGCGCTGCGAAGCGCGACCGCGCGCAAAATTTCGGCGAGACGGATTCAAACGCTGCTTCAAATTTAAATGGCGCAGCGGATTTAAATGATGCGACGAGTTCAAATGCCGCGTCAAATTTAAAAAGTACGACGGACTCGGATGCTGCGCTAAATTTAGATAATTCGAATTTAGCCGCCGCAAAATCCGCCGCGCAAGACGAAAAATTTCATAGCGGAGAGAGGAATGAAAGAGTATAAATTTCGCGCCAGATTTTACGACGCCGATCCGATGGGCGTGATGTGGCACGGCAACTACGTAAAGCTCTGCGAGGACGCTAGATGCGAGTTTTGGCGCGACGCGGGCTACACATATATGCAGATGAAAGATGATGGATTTATATATCCCATTATCAAAATGGAGTTTAAATTTATCGCGCCGATACTTTTTGACGACGAGGTTGCGGTGAGCATCGAGCTGCTCGAGTGCGACACGATTATAAAATTCTCCTACCGCATCAAAAGCCCATCCGGCGCGCTATTGGCCAAAGCTACCACGTCGCAAGCCGCGGTGGAGCTTGATTCTAAAAGGACGCTGTATGAGATACCGCCGCAGCTAAGGGAGTGCGCGGATAAAATTTTAGCAGAGAAAAATTCCGCGGGTAAAATTTCGGCGGCAGATAGAATTTCATCGGCAAGCAAAGCTGTGCCCGAGCAAGACCGCTCTCAAAATGCCGCGGCAAATGAAATTTTAACCGGCGATAGCGAGCAGTGAAATTTAGCGAGCATGAAATTTAAAGGACTACGATGAAAATTTTAGCTTTATTTTTAGCGATTTTGGGACTTGCGAGCGCGCTTGAAGTAAGCGATCTGGCGCTTAAGACCGACAATATCGGCGGCAAATTTAGCGAAACGCTCAGCATCGAGGGCTTTGCCGAGCCCGTGCGAAGCAGCGGCGAGTTTAGGATCAAGGGTGGCGAGCTGTTTTGGACGACGCTAAAGCCGGTGCGAAGCGAGTTAAAAATCGGCGCGGACGGCGTTTTTGAGCGTAGCGGCGCGGCATGGGTCAAAAGCGCCGATTCGTTTTTTGATAAGGACACCTTTTTGGCGATCTCGCGCCTGGACGTAGCGCGACTTAGCAAAAATTTCTCGATCGCGCTAAGCGGCAGCAAAGATGCGTGGCGCGCCGAGCTAAGCCCAAAAGGGATGCTGCAAAATATCTTTAAAAATATCGTGATCGAGGGCGGCGCCTACGTCAGAGTGCTGCGGATCAGTAGCGCCAATGGCGACGTGAGCGAAAACGTATTTTCTGGCGTCGTGAGCTTAGATGAGTAAGAGCGCGATTCTAGCGGCATTCGGCGCGGCATTTATCGCGCTTTGCGCCTTTATAGCGTTAAATTTAAACCGCGTAAATTCCGATTTTTACGAGCTAAGCGGCATTGAAATTTCCGGCGAGCAGAAACAGAGCGTCGAAGATTTCAACCGCGAGATCGCGAGGCAAATAATCGTCGCAAGCGCGGAGAGGGCGAGCTTTGACGCATTCATTGCGGATATGCAAAAAAGCGGGCTTTTTGAGAGCATAATTTACGAGGTAAAGGACGCGAGCGTGTATCAGAGCGAGCTTGCGCGCTTTGCGCCCGCGATGCTCGATGATGCGAGCGTGGAGCTTTTAAAAAGCGATCCGCAGGCCTTTTTTGAGCGCAGCGCACGTGAGCTTTATTCAAAATTTCGCCCGCTTAGCCTCTCGCAGGACTTTTTCTCGCTTAGTCTTCACTCGCGCCTCGGCGCTCGCGGCGCTATCAAGCTCGATCCTGCGCAAAACCGCTTCATCGCGATCATTGACGGCGCGCCGCACTACCTCGCTACGGCTAAATTAGCTCCGAAAGCAAACGACGACGCGCTTAGCGCGCTAGTGCGCGAGGCGCAAAAGAGCGAAATTTTAATCTCCGGCACCGCCCTTTTTAGCGCTTTGGGTAAAAGCGCGGGCGTGCGCGAAAGCTCCGTTGCGGGCGCCGTTTCGCTTAGCCTGTGTGCGGCGCTGCTGCTGGCGGCATTTTCGCGCGTACGGATCTTCTGCCTGCTGCTGCCCGCACTTTTCGGGCTTGCCTGCGGCGTAGCGGCTACGATGGCGATCCGCGGCTCGATCCACATCCTAAGCGCCGTGGTTTCGACGAGCCTAATCGGGCTGATGCTGGATTACGCGGTGCACTGGCTCGGCGCAAACATCTCGCGCCGCATCGAAGCTCGCTCGATAAAAAGCATGCGAAACATCCTGCTTCTAGGGTTTTTCATCACGGCCGGAGGCTACTTCGTATTTTTATTCAGCCCGTTTTTTCTGCTCAAAGAGATCGCGATCTTTGCCATAGCCGCACTTGCGGGGGCGTTTTGCTTTAGCTACTTCGCCCTGCCACTACTACTTGCCGGGGCGGAATTTCGCCCCGCCCCGATCTTTGCAAAAGCTCTTGAGCTCTACGCGAAGGCTCTTTGCAAGATAAACCTAAACCTAAAAGCGCTCGTTATAGTTTGCGCGGCGCTGCTTGCGTTTTTATATTTTAAGATGGAGTTTAAGGACGACGTCAGCGAATACGCGAGCTTGGATAAAAACCTGATCGCGATGAGCGCCAAGCTCGCAAGCATCGGAGGCTCCAGCTTCGATCTGATCGTGGGCAACGATGCTGGCGCGGTAGCCAAAGAGGTCGTGGCGCGCGGTCTTGCGGACTCATACACCGGCGCGCCGATTTTGGATCCCGCTACGCAAAACTTTATCAAGCAAGCCTTTGCAAACTACGATAGAAGCGCATTTTTGCGTCTTGGACTCAGCCGCGAGCTCGTGGACGCGAACTTTGCCAAGATCGCGGATGCACCCATTTTAAGCTACGAGCAAGCTAGAAGCTCCGTTCTTTTTGCCGCGATGCCGAGCATAGATCCGCATATCGCTTTTTTGCGCGGCGTGCACGATAAAGCAGCCGTAAGCGAGCTTGCCGCGCAGATGGGCGCGCTGCATCTAAACATGCGAAGCGCCATAAGCGAGGCATTTTCGCAGATCAAAATCAACGCTCTGTATCTAAAATGCGCCGCATACGCCCTTGCGCTCGCGCTATTGTGGGCGTTTTTCGGCGCGCGGACGGCGTGGCTGATCGTCATCTCCGTCTTTGCGTCAAATTTAGCCGTGCTCGCCCTACTTAGCGCATTCGGCGTGAGCGTAAATATTTTTGCGATCTTTGCACTGATCCTATCAGGCGCTGTGGGGATAGATTATATGATCTTTGCAAACAACGATAAAATGGCGCTTAGCGATAAAATTTTCGGCATTACGCTCGCGTCTTTAACTAGCATAATCTCCTTTTTTACGCTCGCTTTTAGTTCAACCAAGGCCGTGGCGCTGTTTGGGCTCTGCGTCAGCCTCAATATCGCGCTAGCGGCGATCTTGGCGCAAGTTTTGGCGGCAAAACGACATTAAATTTAAACTATTTAGAAAATTAAAGCAAAATTTCGTCGCTTCATGAGAGCCGAATTCAGCGCTTAAATTTTAAAATTTAATCGCCCTACTCGCCCTCTTTGCTCGCCTTGATCATTTTTATAAATTCCTTTGCGAGCTTGGAGGGCTTTTTATACACGACTGAAAACGACACGTCCAAAAGCGGCTCATCCGCGACGTCAAAGAGCGTTATGTAGTCCTTTTGCGTCTCAAAAATGTACCGCGCGAAGCTGAAGCTCACACAAAGCCCCGCCGCGACCATCGCGTTAGCCACGTACAGATAGGAGGTGTCGCAGAAAATTTGAGGCGTAAAGCCGGCGTTTTCAAATATCTTTTTGAAGTTCGATTCGCTTTTTAAAATTTTACTGCTGATTGCAAATTTATCGGATTTGAACTCGCTAAGCGCGATCTTGGGGTATTTCTCGGTAGAATTTATACTAGCTCGCGAAACGGCAGGATGAGAGGAGCAGACGCTTAGAAGCAGCCTGCGCTTTTTTATAAACTCGCACTCAAGCCCCTCCGCAGAAAGCTCGCCAAAGTGCGCGGCATAGACGATGTCAAGCTCGCCGCTTTTTAGCATCTCGATTAGTGCAGGCTCGGAGTGAGCGTGCACGATCCTAATATCGGCTTTGGAAAACCTGCTGTAAAACATCGCGATGATCTTTTCGATAAATTTAAAGCTGGTCGAGGTCGCGCCGATTACGAGCTTGCCCGTCTTAATCGACGAAAGCCCGCGTATTTCGTTATTTAGCTCCTTATTGAGCCTAAGCATATTTTTCGCTCTGGCGATGTAAATTTCGCCCGCGTATGTAAGCTCAAGGCCATTTTTCCTATCAAAAATTTCGATCCCAAGCTCTTTTTCTAAAAGCATAATGCTCTTAGAAAGCGACGGCTGGGCGATTCCAAGCTCGCTTGCAGCTTTTGTAAAGCTTTTAAGCTCCGAAATTTTTACCGCAAATTCCATATGTCGCAGGCTCATTTTTTGCCCCTTCGGTTGAAATTTTATAGCCTCTAGCTATTAAATTATATACTAAATAACATTTGACTTACATAAAGATTTAATATAAAATTACAATATTAATCTTTAAGATTAAGGGATTTCAAAGTAAAGGAGCAATATGGAGAGACGCGACATACTGAAAATGGGTATGGTAGGCGCCGGCGCACTTGCACTTAGCGCGGTAAATGCGCAAGCAAGCGCAGTGGACGCAAAGGATGTCAAATTTGACGAAGAGTGGGATGTCATCATCATCGGCAGCGGTTTTGCGGGACTTGCGGCGGGCTTAAAAGCAGCCGAAAAGGGCAACAAAGTCTTGATCCTCGAAAAGATGGGCCGCATCGGCGGAAACTCCGTCATCAACGGCGGCGGTATGAGCGTGCCAATGAACCCCGTGCAAGAAAAAACTGGCATCAAGGACAGCAAAGAACTATTTATGAACGACTGCTTAAAGGCGGGCCTTGGCATCAACCACCCTGAGCTTTTAAGCACCCTAGCCGATCGCGGCTTGGACGCGTTTAAATTCCTCGTCGATAGCGGCGTGCAATTTAAGATGGATCACTGCGCCCACTTCGGCGGACACAGCGTCGCGCGCTCGATGCTAACTA